>JAUHXL010000242.1 GCA_030426945.1 bacterium | reverse complement strand
CTCCATGCCCGCGCGTCGCACCGGCACGCACCGCACGGCGGGTCGACCACGACGACGACCACGACCACGACCACGGCAGGTGAGGGCGATCCGCGCGCTGGTGGCGCGCTCCGCGCAAAGACCAGGGTTCACGCCCGCGCGCGGCAGCTGCACGCACCGTACGGCGGGTCGACCACGACCACGACTACGACCACGACCACGGCAGGAGGCGGTGATCCCCCGCTGGTGGCGCGTCGGAAGGTCGCGCCCAGCCGCGCCGCTGTCCTACACTCACCCCTGGACTCACCGGGGGAGGCCCGCCCTTGTCGTACCGCACGCCGCCGCACCGTTGCCTGCTGCTCCTGTCCGTGCTCGTCGCGGCGCCGGCCGCGGCCCAGTACCGCTTCGAGACGGACGCCGCCACCTGCGATCCTGCGCTCGGCCGCGTCCGGCTGGGCATCGACGCGTACGGCGCGGTCGGCACCGAGGTCGGCGGCTCGAACCAGGCCGACTTCGACCCAGCCGACGACGCGCCCAACCAGGGCTACGTCTCGACCATCTACGAGTCCATGGCCTACCTGTGCGTCGAGCGCAACGGCGGCGCCGACGGCACCTGGCTCGAAAACGGCCGCTACGACGGCGCGGCGGCCGACGTCGAGGCCGTCGCCAACCGCGTCACCAGCACCTTCGACACCACCGGCCTCGCCGTCGCGGCGACCTACCGCCTCAACTGCGCGGTGCTCGAGCAGTGCTACCGATTCACCAACAACACCGGCGGCGTGGTCGACCGCGTCGCGCTGACGCACTACGTCGACGGCGATCTGTTCTTCGAGGGCAACTTCAACAACGACTTCGGCGCCACCAGTGTCGGCGCGCCCAAGACGCTGTGGGAGTTCGACGAAGGCGACGATCCCGACGAGCCGACCACCTTCCTCGGGCTGTACGGCCTCGACCGCCAGGACAGCCGGCTGCACTCGTGGGAGATCGGCGAGTACCCCGAGCAGCGCAACCGCATCGACGACACGGGCAACACCTGCCAGGGCCTGCGCAACGACATCAACCGCGACCGCAGCCCCTCGGACAACAACGGGGATCTGACCACCGACAACGGCTACGACGTGACGCTGTCGCTGCGGTTCGACGTGGGGCCGCTGCAGCCGGGTGAGACCTCCGACGAGATCTGCTACGCGGTGCAGTGGGGCGTGGGGCTGCCCTGCAGCGACGAGGACGGCGACGAGATCTGCCTGCCCGACGACAACTGCCCCGAGGTGGCCAACCCCGACCAGGCCGACAGCGACGGCGACGGCATCGGCGACGCCTGCGACCCGTGCACGGTGCAGGGCGACGAGGTGTGCGACGGCGAGGACGACGACTGCGACGGGCAGATCGACGAGGGCTTCGGCGTCGGCGACGCCTGCGACACCGGGGGCGTGGGTCTGTGCGCGATCGGCGCGCGGGCGTGCGGCGACGACGGCCAGGCGTCGCTGTGCAACGAGACGCACCAGCCGATCGACGAGATCTGCGACGGCCAGGATCAGGACTGCGACGGCGTGAGCGACGAGGGGCTGCTGAACGCGTGCGGCGACTGCGGCGAGCCGCCGGCGGACGTCTGCGACGGCGTCGACGACGACTGCGACGGCGCGGTCGACGAGGGGCACGTCGCCGAGGACTGCCCGGCCGAGGGGCTGGGGCCCTGCGGCGTCGGCCGCACGATGTGCGTGGCCGGCCAGGTGGTGTGCGCGCCCCAGGCGATGCCTTCCGACGAGGTGTGCAACGGGGCCGACGACGACTGCGACGGTGCGGTCGACGAGGGCGATCCGGGGGCCAACGCGCCCTGCGACACGGGCTCGCCGGGCGTCTGCGGGCAGGGGCTGTCGCGCTGCGACGGCGGCGCGCTGATCTGCGAGGCGGCGGCGCAGGCCAGCGACGAGGTCTGCGATCGGCTCGACAACGACTGCGACGGGATGGTCGACGAGGGCTTCCTGGTCGGCGGGGCGTGCGACACCGGCCGGCCGGGCGTGTGCGCCGCGGGCGTCGAGGCCTGCGGGCCCGACGGCGTGACGTGCCAGGCCGAGATCGAGCCCTCGCCCGAGCTGTGCGACGGCCTCGACAACGACTGCGACGGCGAGGCCGACGAGGACGCCGGCGACGGCAGTGACTGCGCCACCGGCGAGCCCGGACGCTGCCGCGTGGGCGGGCTGGTGTGCCTGGCCGGTGCGCCCAGCTGCTCGGGCCGCGAGGAGCCCATCGACGAGGTGTGCGACGGGATCGACGACGACTGCGACGGCACGATCGACGAGGGCACGCGCAACGCATGCGGGCGCTGCGGCGAGGTGCCCGCCGAGGTGTGCGATGGCGTCGACCAGGACTGCGACGGCGAGATCGACGACGGCGCCGAGTGCGCCGACGGGGCGCTGTGCGTGCAGGGGCGGTGCGCCGAGCCCTGCGTCAACAACGAGTGCTCGGGCAACATGGTGTGCGTGCAGGGCGCCTGCCTCGAGGCCTGCGAGGCGGTGCAGTGCCCCGACGGGCTCGACTGCGTCGACGGCGACTGCGTCGACGCCTGCGCCGAGGTCGACTGCGGCGCGGGCCAGGTGTGCGTCGCCGGCGTGTGCCGCGCCAACCGGTGCAGCGAGGTCGGCTGCCCCGACGGCTTCCGCTGCGTCATGGACATCTGCGAGCCCGACGCCTGCGCCGACGTGAGCTGCGACGCCGGTGAGTTCTGCCGCGACGGCGCCTGCGTGCAGAGCTGCGGCACGGTCAGCTGCCCGCTGGGCGAGCGTTGCTTCGACGGCCGCTGCCAGGCGCACCCCTGCGCCGACGTGCAGTGCGCCGACGGGCAGGTGTGCTTGGAGGGCCAGTGCGAGCAGGATCCCTGCGCCGGCGTCACCTGCGTCGACGTCGGGGCGCGCTGCGTCGACGGCTTCTGCGTCGGCGACCCCTGCGGCGGCGTGATCTGCGGGCCCGGCGAGCAGTGCGACGTGATCGAGGGCGTCGCGCAGTGCGTGGGCGACCTCGACGGCCCCGACGAGCCCGCGCCGGCGCCCGACGCCGGCGCGCCCGCCGAGGACGCTGGCGCGCCCGGCGGCGGCCCGGACCTCGGCGCGGAGCCCCCGCCCGACGACGTCGACGCCGGCGGCGGCGGCGTCCGGTTCGACGCGACGCCGGACGGTGACGGCTCGGCCGCCGGCGGCGACGGCGGCGGCAGCGCCGACGGCTGCGCCTGCGACGCGGGGCAGGGCAGCGGCCCCGGCGCACTGGCCCTGCTGCTGATGCTCGGCGTCCTGCGCCCGCGGCGCCGCGCCCGGCGGTGAGCCCCCCGTCCACCGGCCTGGTGCTGTCCGGCGGCGGCGCCCGCGGCGCCTACGAGGTGGGCGTCGTCAGCGGCATCATCGAGGTGCTGGGCCTGGGCCCGGACGATCCCGCGCCCTTCCAGGTGTTCGCCGGCACGTCCGTCGGCGCGATCAACGCCACCTACCTGGCCGGCCACGTGCACCAGGGCGACCTGAACGTCGCCGGCCTGCGCCAGGTGTGGCACGACCTGCACCTGCAGACGCACCTGCGCGTCGACCCCTTGCGCCTGATGGGCCTGCGCAGCCGCTGGGCCCGCTTCCTACGCGACGATCCGCGCCGCTTCGGCCCCTCGCTGCTCGACCCCGCGCCGCTCGACGCCGTCGTCACCGAGGCCGTGCCCTGGCGCCGCCTGCGCGAACACACCGAGAGCGGCCGCCTGCGCGGCCTGGTGGTGGCCGCTCTGCACATCGCCACCGGCCGCACGACGATGTTCGCGCAGATCGCGCCGGACCGAGTGTTCGCCCCTTCGAAGGACCCGCGCCGCCGCGCCGTGCGCACCGAGATCGGCATCCCCCACGTGCTGGCCTCGGCCGCCATCCCCGCCGTCTTCCCCGCCCGCCGCGTCGAGGGCGCCTGGTACTGCGACGGCGGCCTGCGCTTCAACACACCCATCGCCCCCGCCATCCGCGCCGGCGCCGACCGCCTGGTGGTGGTGTCGCTGATGCACCCCCACGGCCCCGACCACGACGTGCAGCTCGACGAGTACCCCAACCCCATCTTCCTGATGGGCAAGGTGCTGAACGCCCTGCTGCTGGACCCGGTGAACTACGACCTGCAGGTGCTCGACCGCTTCAACCGTCTGGTCGAGGTGCTGGAGGCGTCCCTCGAGCCCCACGAGCTGAAGAAGGTCGAAGACGTCACCCGCCGCGACCGCGGCATGCCCTACCGCCGCCTCGAGACCCTGGTGTTCCGCCCCTCGCGCGACCTGGGCCAGATGGCCAGCGAGCACCTCGCCCGCGAGTCCGTACGCCAGGAGATGGGCTGGGTCGGCAGCTGGCTGCTCCGCCGCGCCGCCCGCAAGGACGCCACCTGGGAGGACGACCTGGCGTCGTACGTCCTGTTCGACGGCGGCTTCGCCGACGAGCTGATCGCCCTGGGGCACGCGGACGCGCTGGCGAAGGCGGAGTTGATCCGGGCGTTCTGGGGTGGGTGAGGGGAGGGGCGACGGCCGGTCACGACGCACCAGCCGCGACGCCTCGGACCGGCGGTCCGTCTCGTCGACGCTCGGCCTCGTGTGCGTCTTGACCGCGGCCAGCGCGGCCCTGGGGCAGGCGCCGACCCAGCCGAGCCCCTCGGAGCCCGACGCCTGGACGGAGAGCGGCTGCACCGCGACCGCGATGAGCCGACTGGAGGCCACGGCCGCCGACGTCGAGGCAGCCAGGCGCGCGCTGAGCGACACTGCGCGCGCCGCGTGCTGGAAGAAGGGGCTGGCCGTCCTGGCGCTCGCGGCCGACCCGACCTTCATGGGCTTCGCGACCTCGCTGCTCGAAGCGGAGCCGGAGACACTCCGCGAGCGCGGCGTCTCACCGAGGCACCTGCGCCGAGCGTTGGTGGCACTGCCGAAGTTCATCGGTGTCTATTCGAACCTCGCCCACGACGCCGACGCGACCACGTTGCTCTTCGCCGCGTCGTCGCCCGCGTGGTGGACGCGCAAGCCACTGCTCGGCAGCGCGTGGTTCTGCGGCCGCCTGCCCTGCGCATCGATGGCCTCCATCCTGCGAACGAACGCCGTGCGCGGCACGAGCTACGCCGCGTCGGACGCCGCGATGGTCTTCTTCGCGGTGAAGGAGCTCGAGGCACGCCTGGCGCGCCAGGGGCTCTGGCTCCTGGAACTTCAGGAGGCCCGCTCCCGCGCGGAGGACGTGCGAAGGCGGGGGTTGCTGACGGTGCTTCGAAGCCCACGGTCGCACTTCGACATTCGGGAGGTTCCCGTTGGTCAGTAGGTGATGACCGGAGAGTCGGGTCGCGCTGCCGGACGTCTGGGTGATACGTTGGCCTCGAACGGGGCTCGAGCAGGTGCGAGTGATTCGACTCAGTCCAGCGGTCCTTGCGGAGCTGACCGACTACCAAGCGTGGTCCCGAACGGGACCAGTCCGCGGTCCCATTACACTGTTCGACTACACTGGAATGGTCGCTACTCCCGATCTGCTCTTCGGCTTCGCGGAGCTGTTCATGCCCGACCTCGTCGTGCACGAAGGTCTGCACTTCCTGGCCAACGGGTTCTCGGCTGAAGTCTTCGAGCAGTGGCGCCGGGCCGGCCACGGCCTTCGAGAGACGCAGCGGGTGATGAATCATGTGCATGTCTCTACCTTGCTCCAGCAACGGCTCGTCAGCGACGAACTCGCCCTCACGGCCGCCCGCGCCGTGGCGGCGATCTGGCGCCGAACGCTGACGCCGGAGGGGCTGATCGTCGAAGTGCTCGGAGCCGACTTCTGGGACGCCGCGGTCACCTTCTTCGATGGAGCGACTGCGGACGCGGTGCCCGGCTGAGAGCTGGGCCGCGGAGTGAGAACGTGGGTAATGTGGGCTGGTTCGTTCGGAAGTGTGGCACGACCCCGCAGGCGCGGCCGCCGGGCGTGGCACGACCCCGCAGGCGCGGCCCCCGGGCGTCGGGCGAGGTCGCGTAGCGCACGGCCGGGGGGAGCAACTTGATGGGGTGCCATCCGATCCTCGTCACCGGCCTCGCGGCGGCGACGCTTCTTGTCGGCGGATGTTCTGAGGTCGGGCGCAACGCCAGCGAAGGTCCGCCGAGCCATCTCGATTCTGGAACTGCGCCGCCTGGCTCGGGTGGGGTCGACGGTATGGCTGCTTCCCGCGAAGAAGGTGGCGTACCCGACGCGCTGCTGGACGGAGGCGCCGACCCGGACGCGGTCTCGGGCGACGCGATGGGCGATGCTGACGTTGGTGGACAAGCCGACGCGGACTCCGAAGCCGTCGCCGATCCATTCCCATCGTCGCTCTGGGCGATTCGCCAGGCTGACGGCAGCGGACAATGGACCGCGCTTCATCTCGGCATCGGACCCAACGGCGTAGGGCGTCCCGTGTGGGTGGAGAAGCGGCCATCTCGATTCGATGAGTGCGAGTGCGACCTGGGGGATCTCACCATACTGCCCTTGGAGCCGGGCTTTCGGATCGAGGGCTGGATCACCCAACCGTTCTACGACGATGGACAGGGAACCGCAGTCGAGTGCTGGGAGGCGCGGTTCGTCGCGACCTACATCCGCATCGACGTGCGAGGCCACCGTGGCGTCGGCGACGTCTGGGGCGCGACGGAGGACTACATCCGGCCGTGTCGGGCCCTACAGCACCGAGACGTTCCAGACATCCAGTCGCGCATCTTGGACTGCGAGGTCGTCCTGCCCGAGTCCGGCGCGTGCTTCCGGGTGGCGGTCGTCGCGCGCGCCCTGCGCGAGACGGAAGCCGACTGCTCACCCGTCGGAGAGTGGCTCGTGGCGGGGCAGCGTCCCGATGTGTCCGACGAACGCCAGCTCTTCGACGTGGTGCGGGTGCTGGAGAGCCAGGACGGCTTGGCGATCGTCGACTACGACGACTTCGCGCCCGCTGTCGACTTCGACAGCGTCGATGCCGCGGCCTGCGGCTTGGCGAGACCTTGCCGTGACGACCCCGAGGTCTGTGCGGTCGCGAGCTATGTCGCCAACCGCTCCGACTGCGGAGTCACCGACTGGCAGGATGCGACCGCTGCCGAACTGCACGCGGGTCCGCCGGCCCCTTGGCTCGTCCTGCGCGCCCCAGCGGCGTCGTGCGATCGCGAACCCCCGTTTCGGCCCGACCCGGGCGAGCCGACGTCGCGGCGCATCTACCGTTTCGAGGTCGACGGCGCCGGGGGACGGCCATGATCGCGGTCGACTTGGATGCCTTCATGGTCGAAGCGCGAACCCGAGTCGTCGGTGCCTTCGCGTCGAACGCTCGGGTTGAGTTCGTCGAGCGAGAAGCCGACGGCCGAGGTACCGTTCTCACCGTCGACGGCGCGGACGTGGTCGGTCAGATGGTCGGTTGGCAGAACGGGTATGTCGAGGTGACCGTCCTGGACACGGTGAGCGGCGAGGAGGCGTTATGCCACACCCTCGTCGTGGGCACGAAGAGCGAGTTTCTCGACGTTCTGGATGGCTTCGTTCGTGCTTTGCTTCGGGCGCGGCGGACGGGTGACGCTCGGGGCTCTCACGGCGCCGAGTGATCACAGGCCAGCGGCCCGCGGGACCGCTCGTCGAGCATCTCAGCGGCGAAGCGCAGGACCTCGGGGATGTCCTCGCGCTCGAGGTCCGGGTAGTCGGTCTGCACCTCCGTCCAGTCCGGGTACTGAGCCAGGATCTCGAGCACCCGCCGGACGGTGAGGCGCATGCCGCGGACGCACGGCTGGCCGTTGAGCGTCTCAGGGTCGATGGTGATCCGCGTGTACCCGGGGACGGTGCGCTTCATGGACGTGAGGCTAGCACAAGCGCGCCAACGCTGTGGAGCCGGGTTCCGCCACGCGCCGCCGAGGGCGCGGCCCACACCGTCCGTGACCGGGCCGAAGGGCTCGAGCGTGGTGAGACCGGCCGGCGTGCGGCATCCGCCGTACGTGCCTGAGCGACCGAGCCGCCCGCAGCCGAGGCCCGCAGGGCCAGGCGAGGACGCGAGGATCGCGAAGGCGCGCCCGAAGGGCGCCGGCCAGCCGGGGGTCTGGGGTGGCCGGCAGGCCCCCCAGTGCCGCGCGCTTGCGCGCGGCGGAGAGACAGTCTGTCCGGTGGAGGCTGCACCTGTTCCAGCACGGCACCGCTCCACCCGACCGAAGCGTTCAGCCAGCCACCTGACCGATCAGTCGCGGCGGCACGGCGTGGTGACCGCCAGAGCCGCCTTCCGGCTCAGTCCTGAGGCCAGCCGCCTCACCGATCGTCGCGCGCCCGCTGCTCGTCAGCGTCCCGCCCTTCGGCGAACACGTCGTCGCTGAACGCCGCGAACCGCCCGAGCACGTCCACCTCAACTGGGCGAGCGCCGCGAGCCCCCAGACCGGCTCCTTCCTCGACCAACTCCTCGGCGTCGACCTGGAACGGCGTCACGCCGTACCGCGACAAGGCGTCGATGAACGCCGCACGCGACAGGCCCGCGATCTCGGCCGCGCGGCCCTGGGAGACGAGGCGGCGGTCGTACCAGAGCACCGCGGCGGCGATGCGAAGCTCATCGGCGAAGGCGGCCGGCTCCATGCGCAGCGCGGCGAACGCGCCCTCGAGCATCTGCAGTCTCAGCTCGGTCATGCGTGCCTCCGTTGGCGCACCGAGGGTAGCAAGTCGTCCCTCGGGCCGGCCACCCGCGGCGCCGGCCCCGCTGAGCACCCCGCGCGGCGCGCCCAGCGCTGCGCGCTGCCGGTCTCACCGCAGCCCCCACCCCTTGCACCGCCCCCCCCGCCTCCCTATCTTGGCGCGCCCCGTCGGCGCGGTGGAGCGCGCTTCGTGGGCCAGGGGAGGCGACATGGCGACGATGCGAGCGAGGACGTGGTGGCCGGCGTTCGGCCTGGTGCTGATGGTGGGCTGCATCCCGGGTGGCGGGGGCGGCGGCAGCGGGGACGGCGGCGTCTTCTTCTTCGGCGACGGTGGGCCCGGCGGTCGCGGTGATGGGGGGCCGGTCGGGGACGGCGGCGTCGTCGGCGACGGGGGCGTGACCGGGCGCGACGGCGGGGGCTTCCGGCCGCCGTTCCGGCGCGACGGGGGCGTCAGCTGCATGCCCAACTGCAACGACCGCGCGTGCGGCAGCGATGGCTGCGGCGGCACCTGCGGCGAGTGCGGCGCCGATCAGCGCTGCACCGGCGGCGAGTGCTCGGACGAGCCCTGCCCCGAGGGCACCAACGATTGCGGCGGCGTCTGCAGCATCCTGGGCGAGGACCCCGACAACTGCGGCCTCTGCGGGCGCGCGTGTCCGCGGGACGAGGGGCGCATCGCCGAGTGCCTCAACGCCGAGTGCTACCTGACCTGCCCGGGCAGCCGCGGGCTGGGGCTGACCATCGACCTGAACAGCGATCCCAACAACTGCGGCCGCTGCGGCAACCGCTGCCCCAGCATCGGCGGCCAGGCGCCGCAGTGCGACGACGGCACCTGCATCGATCCCTGCGCCGAGATGGGGCAGGTGGGCTGCGGGGACGCGTGCGTGGACACCCAGTTCGACCCCTTCAACTGCGGCGACTGCGGCCGCGTCTGCCCGACCGCGAACAACGGCAGCCCGGTCTGCGAGTTCGGCGAGTGCGGCGATCCCTGCGGCGGCGACGCGATGTGCAACGGCACCTGCGTCGACACCGACAACGACGTGGCCAACTGCGGCCGCTGCGGCAACCGCTGCCCCGAGAGCCAGACCTGCCAGGGCGGTCAGTGCGTCTGTCCCGGCGCCGGTCAGGTGAACCTGCAGACCAACGCCGATCACTGCGGCGAGTGTGGCAACGCCTGCCCGGTCATCGCCAACGGCGAGCGCACCTGCCGCAACGGCGCGTGCGCCGACGCCTGCGGCGGCAACCTGAACGAGTGCGCCGGCGCGTGCGTGAACCTGCAGTCCGACGCCGAGAACTGCGGGCGCTGCGGCACCGACTGCGGCGACTTCCAGACCCGCCTGCCCGACGTGCGCTTCTGGCTGTCCGAGATCGACGCGGGCGTCGGCTCGTTCGACTGCCAGTCCGGCGCGTGCCTGTTCGCCGTGACCCGCCTCTACAGCTTCCCGACCCAGGCGCTGCACCTGACGAGCTGCGAGACGATCTGCGCCGAGGCCGGCATGGTGTGCTCGCCCGAGGCGGTCATCGAGGCCTGCTCCTACCCCGACGGCGACGTCGCCCTCGGCGACGCGGGCGCGGGCTGCGCGATCTTCCAGGGCATCAACACGGCCGACGCCGCCGCCTTCGGCTGCCAGGACTCCATCCCGCCGGTGCAGGGCC
>JAUHXL010000241.1 GCA_030426945.1 bacterium | reverse complement strand
CGACGCCGACCGCGCGCAGCAGCGCCACCAGCAGGGTCGCCTTGTCCTTGCAGTCACCGTAGCCTCGGGCCAGCGTGACCGCCGGGTGCTCCGGCTTGTAGCTGCGCACGCCGAACTCGAGCGCCACGTAGCGGGTGCGATCGGCGACGGCGGCGTACAGGCGGCGCAGCACCTCGTCGGGCTCGGTGGCGTCGCCGGCCCACGCGCGGGCCTGTTCGGCCAGGGCGGCGGTGGGCAGGTCGCGGCCGTCGACCAGCGCGCGGTATCGACGGTCGATCTCGGCCCAGCCGTCGGCCGTGCTCAGGTGGACGTAGGCGCGCACGCTCGAGGGCCCCGGCATGTCGGGCTCGCTGGGCGACGCGGGCACGTTGACCGCCTCGATGCGCCCGGGGCCGCGCCGCACGTCGAGGCCGTCGGCCACGACCCCCACGTGCAGCCCCTCGGCCGCGGCGCCCGCCACTTCGATCAGGGTGCGCGCCCGCGGGATGGCCTCTTGCAGGTACGCCACCTCGCCGAAGTAGTCCGGGAACGCGGCGTGGTGATCCGCGTCGGCCAGGGTCCAGGCCACCTCGATGAGGTCCCCGGGCTGCGGGCGGGCGAAGGACAGCACCTCGGCGCGCAGGTCGTAGTACAGCCGCACCTCGGGGTCGGACAGGTCGCGATCGCTGCGCGAGGGTCGCTGATCGGGCGCGCCCGGCCGCACGCGGCGCGCCACCTCGACGCGCAGCTGCTGTTCGCCGGGCACGTAGGCGATCTCCATCTGGCCGTACCGCCGGGCGCCCTCGTCCGTCAGCAGGCGCAGCACCCGGCGCACCCGGCGGACGGCCCGGCCGCGGGCGTCCACCTCGGTCCGGGCGTGGTGATAGAGCACCTGCGCGGGGGCGTCGGGCGCGGGCGGTGTGCGGGCCAGCGCCTCCAGGGGCGGGCCGAGGAGGGGCGCGGGCTCGGCGGCGTCCGGCAGCGTCTCGCGCAGGGCGCGCAGGGCGGGATCACCGGGCTGCAGCGCGAGCGCGGCGTCCACCGCCGCCACCGCGTCGGCGTCGCGGCCGAGGGCGCGCAGCACCTCGACGCGCCGCTGGGCCGTGGCCGCGTCGCCGGGCGTCTGGGCGGCCAGGGCTTCGAGGCGCCCGAGGGCCGCCTCGGGTTCGCCCGCCAGGCGGAGCAGATCGGCGGCCTCCAGCGCCGCGGCGCGCAGCTCCGGGCGCGCCGCGGTCACCCCGTCCAGCAGCGCCAGGGCCTCGCCGTGATCCCCCCGCGAGGCGAGCAGATCGGCCAGCTGCACGTGATCCCCGGCGTCGGCCACGCCCGCGTCGACGAAGGTGCGCAGCAGCGCCAGGGCTTCGACCACCCGCCCCGACGATTGGAGCGCGGCCAGCCGCGCCCGGCGCAGGCCGATGCGTCCGGGCCAGTCGGCGACGGCGCGGTCGAGCAGCCCCACGGCGCTGTGTGGCAGCCCGAGATCCTCGTGCAGCACGGCGGCCAGGCGCCACGCGGGCAGGAAGCCCGGATCATGATCGAGCAGGGCCTCGACCGTGCGCCGTGTCTCGCGGTGGCGGCGCGCGTAGTAGTGCGCCCAACCTTCGCGCAGGGCCAGGTGCAGATCGGCGAAGGCGTCGGCCTGGTTCACGGGGCGCGTCGGGGGGTGGGCGGCGCGGACCGGCGCGCCCTCGTCGTCGGGCAGCAGGCGCAGCCACGCCAGCAGGGTGCGCGGGCCGGGATCGGTGATCCAGGCGCCCTCGACGGCCACCCGCGGCGTCGACTGATCGCGATCGGGCAGGCCGGTGACGCGCGCGTAGTCGGCCAGATCGCGCAGGCCCTGCGCGTCGGGCGGCTCGGCGTCGGCGACGGCGGCGAGATCGCGCCACAGGTGCGCGACGTCCGTGGGGGGCTCGCCCGGCGCCGGCTCTGGCGGGGGGCCCCAGGGATCCGGGTGGCCGGTGACCGGCAGGGGCGCGCCGCGGCCGTCGGTCAGGCGGGCCAGCAGGCGCCAGGCCCCGGTGCGCTGGCGCACCTCGACCACGAGGCGGTTGTCGCCGGCCCGCAGCACGACGGGCACGGCGGCCTGGTCGAGCCAGGCCGGGTGGTCGGCCGGCGCGACGTACACCTCGTCGCCGTTCAGCCATACGGTGACGGCGTCGTCGTAGCCCAGGCGCAGCACCGCGGGCCCGCCGGCGGGGCTCTCGAGGCGGGTCGCCAGGGTCGCGACGGCGTCGCGCTCCGGGCGGACCACCGCGTCGAGCCACAGCTCGCCGTCACCGAGGGCGTCGGGGAAGGGGCGCCAGCCGTCCTGCTCGGCCAGCGGGGCGGTGGGGTGGGGGGCCGCGCCCACGCGCCAGACGAAGCCCCCGAGCAGGCCCAGCGCGGCGCGGGCCTCTGCGCTGGTGGCCGCGTCCAGCCGCTCACGGGCCAGATCGCGCAGCAGCCACCAGGCGACCGCGCGCACCAGGGGGGCCCGCTTCCCATCCAGCGCGGCGGCGCGCAGGGCGCCCGGCACGATGCCCGCGGGCACCCACGGATCGAGCTCGGCCAGCCGCATCAGGTCGACGGCGCCGCCCGCCGCCGTCCCGCGCGCGGCGGCCTGCGCGACGAGGCGCTCGGCCTCGGCCCCCGCGTGATCGGCTGGACGCGCGTGGGCGGCGGCGAGGCCGAGCGCGACGAAGGTGAGGGCGAAGCGGAGCGCGAGCATGCATCCTGGGAGGCCGCGGCGGCCCGAAGGTTCTCGATGGGGCGCCCCGGTGGTACAAAAAGCCGCCGGCGCGCGGAAAGATGCTCGATGCCCAGCTGCCCCCGATGCAAGGCCGATGTGCCCGGACACGCCCGGCATTGCCCCACGTGCGGCGTCCGCCTGCCTGCGAGCCGCTTGGCGGCCGAGGCGGCGGCGGTGGATCGGCTGCGGGCCATCGCGGCCAGCCGACCGGGCGGCAGTGATGGCCACGCGACGCTGATGAGCGGGCCGCGCGGGGGGCGGCTCGAGCCGGCGACGGTGCCGGAAGACGGCCTGCCCGCCAGCCTGATCGACGCGGCCCTGGCGGCCACGCCGGCGCTGGGCAGCGTCCCCGACACCGCCGAAGAGGCGCGACCCGAGCCGACCCACCCGCTGCCCGAGGGCGGGGAGGGCGCGCGCGTGATGGGGCTGTCGGCCGCGCACGCCGAGGCGCCGGCGGATCAGGGTGAGGCCGCGCGCGTGCGCCCGGATCCCGCCCACGAGACCACGCTGCCCCTGCGCGACGCGGGCATGCCCGCGGTCGGCGAGACGGTGGCCGGCTACGTGGTCGCCGCCGAGATCGGCCGGGGCGGCATGGGCCGGGTCTACCGCGCGACGCACGAGGTCACCGGCCAGCAGGTCGCGCTGAAGATGCTGCTGCCCAAGCTCATCGATCAGCCGCGCCAGAAGGCGCGCTTCGTCAACGAGGCCAAGGTCATCGCGCGCCTCGATCACCCGAACCTGGTGCCGCTGTTGGGCTTCCTGCAGGCCGACCGGCGCGCCTTCATCGTCATGCCCTTCATCGAGGGCCGCACGCTCGACCGGCTGCTGCGCCGCGAGGGTCGCCTGCCGCTGACCGTCGCCGTCGACCTGTTCGCGCAGATGTGCGACGGCATCGCCGCGGCGCACGAGCTGGGGGTGATGCACCGTGATCTGAAGCCGTCGAACGTCATCGTCCGGCCTGACGGCCGCGTGATGATCACCGACTTCGGCATCGCGCGGGCCGTCGGCAGCGAGAAGCTGACGCTGACCGGCATGGTGGTGGGCACCGCCGAGTATCTCTCGCCCGAGCAGGCGTCGGGCACGGCGCGCGATGACCTGCGCAGCGACGTGTACGCGTTGGGGGTGCTGCTCTACGAGATGCTGACCGGGCAGGTACCCTTCCGCCACCCGAACGCAGCGCAGGTGTTGATGAAGCACGTGCAAGCGCCGCCGCCCCCGCCGCGCGGCATCGTGCCCGATCTGCCCGAGGCGGTGGAGCGCGCGCTCCTGCGGGCGCTGGCGAAGGCGCCCGACGACCGCTACCCGACGATCACCGCCTTCAAGGAGGCGGTGCTGGCCGCGGCCAACGCGGGCAGCACCGCGCCGCCGCCGGCCGCCTCGCCGCCCAAGCCGTCCATCCGCCCACTGCCGATGCCGGTGGCGACACCTGCGCCGGCGCCACCCACCGCCGCCGATCCGCCCGCGGTCGCGCCGGCCGCCCCCCCGGCCGAGGAGCAGGCCGAGGCGTCGGGCGGGCTGGCTTGGCAGGTCGCCTTCGCCGCGCTCCTGGGGGTGGCCATCGCCCTCGGCGCCTGGTACCTCCTCGAGGGTCGATGAGCCGTCCAGAATCTGTCCGTTCGAACCACCCCCCCGTCCAGAATCGAGACACCCCCCGACGGACCGATGGGCCGCGAGGCGTGGCCCGCTTCGTGCTCACCGGGGGGCTCGCGATGGCGCTCTCGGTGGGCGCGGCGCGGGCGGCGGAGGCGCCCGACGGGCCCACCTATCCGGAGCTGGCCGGCGGCGAGTCCTCGCTGTGGATCGACGTGGGCGGCGTGGCCGGATGGTTCACTGATCGCGCGCCTTTGTCGGCCTTCAGCCCGTTGGTGCTGGGGGTGGGCTACGGTCATCGGGTGGGCGTGGTCCGCCTCGGCTGGCGGGTGCACCTGCTGCAGCGCCCGGGCGGTGATCGCCCGCTGCGCTTCCTCTACGGCGACCTGCTGAGCCTGGAGCGGGTCTACGGCGAGGGCTCGTGGCGGCCGTACTGGCGCGTCGCCCTGGGCTTCGCGCTCGATCTCGAGGGCGAGGGCGCCAGCCTCGGTGACGAGGGCTACTTCAACGCGGCCAGCGGGGCCGCCGGCGGCCTGGGCCTGGCCCACGGGTGGGGCCTGGACGCCTTCGTCAGCGACGCCTGGTTCGTCCGCACCGAGGCCACCCTGCGGGTGCACGGCGCGGCGGGCCGCACCGGCGTCCTGTGGGCCGGCCACCTCGGGGTCGGCATCATCTTCTGAGCGGATCGTGGCGTCGCGGCGCTGCGACCGCGGTGCGAGCGAGACGCGATGGCCAAGCCGAAGACGATGTTCGTTTGCCAGACCTGCGGGGCGCAGTTCCCCAAATGGCTGGGGCGCTGCACCGGGTGCGACACCTGGGGCTCCGTGGTCGAGGAGGTCGGCGCGACCGAGGCGGGCGGCGGGCGCGCGGCCTTCGGGGCCCTGGGGGCCAGCAAGCCGCAGAAGCTGCGCGAGGTCGAGGGGGCCCTCGTCGCGCGCGGCAGCAGCGGCATCGGCGAGCTCGACCGGGTGCTGGGCGGCGGGGTGGTGCCGGGCTCGCTGGTGCTGGTGGGCGGCGATCCCGGCATCGGCAAGTCGACCCTGCTGCTGCAAGCGTGCGATCGGATCGCCGCCCAGGGCGCGGCGGTGCTGTACGTCACCGGGGAGGAGTCGCCGCGGCAGACGCGCATGCGCTTCGACCGGGTGGGCGCCTCGGCCGAGGCGCTGTGGCTGGTCGCCGAGACGTCGATCGAGCGCATCGAGGCCCACGTCGCCGAGCTGAAGCCGCGCGTTCTGGTGGTCGACTCGGTGCAGACGCTGCACACCAGCGAGGTGCAGTCGGCGCCGGGCAGCGTCAGCCAGCTGCGCGCGGTCACCGCGCGGCTGATGGCGCTGGCCAAGGGGCGCGAGGTGGCCACCTTCCTCGTCGGCCACGTCACCAAGGACGGCGCCATCGCCGGTCCGCGCGTGCTGGAGCACATGGTCGACACCGTCCTCTACTTCGAGGGCCGTCGGGGCAACGCGTTCCGGGTGCTGCGGGCGGTGAAGAACCGCTTCGGCTCGACCGACGAGATCGGCGCCTTCGAGATGCGCGACGTCGGGCTGGTGGAGGTGACCAACCCCTCGCTGCTGTTCCTGGCCGAGCGGGCCGCCGGCGCCTCCGGCTCGGTGGTGGCGGCCAGCTTCGAGGGCACGCGGCCGCTGCTGGTCGAGGTGCAGGCCCTGGTGGCGCCGCCGGCCTACGGCACTGGGCGGCGCACGGCGATCGGCGTCGAGTCGACCCGCGTGGCGCTGCTGCTGGCGGTGCTCGAGAAGAAGGCGGGGCTCGACCTGGCGGGATCCGACGTGTTCGTCAACGTGGCCGGCGGCCTGCGGCTGGACGAGCCCGCGGTCGACCTCGCGGTGGTCGCCGCGTTGGCCTCGAGCCACATCGACCGCGCGGTCGATCCGAAGACGGTGCTCTTCGGCGAGGTGGGCCTCGGCGGCGAGGTGCGGGCCGTGACCGCGGTCGAGGCGCGCATCGCCGAGGCCCGACAGCTGGGCTTCGAGCGCGTGGTGCTGCCGCGCAACGATCATCGGCGGCTCGAGAACGTGACGGGCGTCGAGCTGGTGCCGGTGGCCACGGTGGGGCAGGCGCTCGACCGCCTCTTCTGAACATGGAGGTGGGCCGCACGTCGGCCGCCCCGCACGCAGGGCAGCTTCGTAACTGCTCGATTTGGTGAGATTTCCCGGTCCCGGTAGGATGACCGACATGCCTGGACGACGGACAGCGTGGGTGGCGATGCTGGTGTTGTGCGCCGGCGTCGCGCACGGTCGGCCGGGTCCGGTGCACCGCGACGGACGCCCGGACGCCCCCGCGCCGCCGCCCACGGTCGCGGTCGGCGCGCCCATCCTGCCCGCCACCCAGAGCGTCCGCCGCGCGCTGCGCGACCTTCAGCGGGGTCGCGCCGCCGAGGCGCGGCCGGTCTTCGTCGACCTGCTGCCCGCCGCCGAGGGCGAGGCCCGGGCCGCGCTGACCTACTTGATCGCCCGTTGCGACGCCGCGCTGGGCTGGTTCGCCGAGGCCGAGGCGGGCTTCGCGCTGACCGAGGCGGCGCTGCCCGCGTTGGGCCCCCAGCTGCGGGTCGATCGCGCCTTGCTGGCGCGCGCCCGCGACGACGACGCCGAGGCCGACCGCCTGGTCGCGGCCCTGCCCGCGGATGCCCCCGACTTCGTCGACCTGCAGATCGACCTGGCCCGGCGCGCCCGCGCGGCCGACGCGCCCGACGCGGCGCTGCGCGCGCTCGACCGCGTGGCGCCCCACATCTTCTGGGCGTGGGACGCGGCCCGCGTCGCCCTGTGGCGGGCCGAGGCCCAGCGCGCGGTGGACGGCGACGCGCGCCGCTACCACGCCGCGCTGGTGGACATCGGGCGGCGCTACCCTCGCACGAAGGCTCGGGACGAGGCGCGCGACGCGCTGGTCGCGGCCCTGGCCGACGTGAAGGGCCCGGCGCCGATGCCCGTGCCGGACGTGGTCGAGGCGGCCGCCGAGGACGCGCGCACCGGCCGCGCGGCGCGGGGCGCCGACTGGCAGCGCGCGCTCAAGCGACGGCACCCGCGCGAGGCCGCCGAGCTGGACGCGCTGCTGACCGTCGAGCGGCACCCCAAGCGCTGGGCGCGGCGCACCGTGAAAGAGGCCGCCGGGGCTCTCGAGAAGGCGAAGGTGCCGGCCATCCGCGATCGGCTGCGGTTGGTGCGCACCCGGGCGCTGCGCGCCGCCGGCCGCTACACGCCGGCGCTGAACGGCTACACCGAGGTCGCGACGACGGCGGCGCTGCCCGCCGTGCGGGCCGAGGCGGCCTTCGAGGGTGGCCGGCTCGCCCGCAAGATGCACCGCAACCCCGAGGCGCGGACGCTGTTCCAGGCTTACGTCGATCAGCCGACGACGGCCACGGATCAGCGGGGCCGCGCCCTGTGGGAGCTCGCCTGGCTCGATTGGCTGGACGGCAACCTCGCGGCGGCCGACGCGCGCCTCGCCGCGTTGATCGACGCGGCCCCCGCCGAGCTCGACACCTCGAAGCGCAGCCTGTACGAGCGCGCCCTGTACTGGCGGGCCCGCGTCGCGCTGCGCCAGGGGCGCCGCGACGACGCCGTCGCCGGCTGGCGCTTCGTGATGCGCCGCTTCCCCCTGTCCTACTACGCGGTGATGGCGCGCCAGTGGCTCGACCGGGCCGGCGTCGAGCCCGGCCCGGTGGCGCTGGGCGACGCGCGCACGCGAGTGCCGCCGCGGCCCCATCAGCTGGGGCGGGTGCCGGCCGTGCACGCCACGGCCGTCGCGCTGTACCGCGCGGGGCTGGATCGCGAGGCGCGGGCCTGGATTCGTCGCCAGTTCGACCTGGGCCGGCTGGATCGCGACGGCACGCGGCTCCTGTCGGCCCTCTACCGCGAGCAGGACGATCCCTGGCGTTCGCATTGGATCGTCAAGGCGGCGGATCCGCTCGACGTCGATCCGGGCGATCCCGCCCACCGGGACCGTTGGCTGGCCGCCTTCCCGACGCCCTTCGAGGGCGTGGTGCACGCCGAGGCCGAGGAGCACGGCGTCGATCCGCTGCTGCTGTGGGCGGTGATGCGGCAGGAGAGCGCCTTCCGGGTGCGCGTGCGCAGCTCGGCGCGGGCGCTGGGGCTGATGCAGGTGCTGTATCCCACGGCGAAGCTCGTCGCGCGCAAGCTGCTGAAGGAGCGCGAGCCGTCCCTCGAGTACGTGCTGACCAAGCGGGGCAACGTGCACTACGGGGCCGCCTACCTGCGCCACCTGATCGACCGCTTCGACGGCAACCTGGCGCTGGCCATCGCCGGCTACAACGCGGGGCCGGGCGCGCCCGAGTCGTGGCTGAAGCGGGTGGGGCACCTCGAGACCGACGAGTTCGTCGAAGAGATCCCCTACGAGGAGGCGCGGGGCTACACGCGCAAGGTGCTGCGCAGCTACGCCGCGTACCGCACGCTGTACGGGCCGGCCGATCTGCAGGATCCGTGGAAGCTGCCGCGGCTGCTGCCCGGCGCCGAGCGGCCGGTCGCCGGCGCCCCGGCGCCGGTCACGGACGGCATCTGACCCGGCCCGCGGGCTGGATCAGGTCGCCGCCGCGGCCCGCGGGGACGACGGTGACCGGCGTGTCGAGGGGATGAAGCGCCAGCGGGGGATGGGCCAGGCTGGGCCCGCCCGCTCAGAAGTCGATGGCGAAGCCGGCGAAGCCGCCCTCGTCGCTGAAGGCGAGGGTGGGGCGCACGCTGGGCTGGCGCTGCACCGTCGAGTCGATGTCCTTGCGCAGCCGCTCGTTGTGCTCCGAGACGACCAGGGCGGCCCAGACCGCGCCGAGGATCGAGGTCGCGACGTAGGTGGCGCCGAGGATGATGATGCCCGTGTCGGTGCCATCGAAGTCCTCGCCCACCGTGATGCGCTCGTAATCGTCCTGCGTGGCGAAGTAGGGGCGCATCTGGGGGTCGCGGGGGTCGGTCGCCTGGTTGTCGCCGGCGGTGCCGCCGATGCCGCACTCGTCGATCGGCACCCGGCCGTCGCGGGTGTGCTGGCAGACGGTCTTGCTGGACTCGTCGAAGACGCCGCCGACGTACAGGCCGCCGACGACCGCGCCCGCGACGAACAGCACCAGGGGCACCGTCGACTGGGCGCCCTTGTCGGCGTACATGAGGCCCCAGCCCCCGCCGGGGATCAGGCTGAGGCCGATGGCCGCGCCCATGGACTGGGCGTCCTTGTCGAACTCCTCCTCCTTGAGCTCGTCGAGGGTGATCTCTTCGTCGAGATCCGAGTCGTCGACCTGCGCGAGCAGGGTACGGGGCGGCGGCGCCTCGGTCGGCGACACCTGGGCGATGGCGAAGCCGGGCACCAGCCCGGCGGCCACGATGGCTGCCACGATGCGGCGCATGGTTCTCCTCGGAGGGGCGTATCCGCCCGGAGTGTAACACCGGGCCCGACCCGGTCAACAAGGCCAGAATCGGTCCTCGACGTACGCGGCTTGAGGGGGGGCCGCGCGTGCACCCGGCCGAGTCGGCGCGCCTCCCATGGTCATCAGAGGGTGTAGAAGATGTTCAGGTGCAGGCGGGGGCTGGCGTCGGCGAACCCGGTGTCGCGCAGGGGCCAGGCGAGGTCGAGGCGCAGGGGGATCTGCCCGGTCACCAGCCAGCGCAGGCCGACCCCGGCCGAGGGGTAGATGCGGTCGACGTTCATCTGCGCCCAGCTCGGCGCGACGGCCCCCGCGTCGCCGAAGACCGCCCACCAGAAGTCGTCGATGAGGAAGGTGGGGAAGCGCGCCTCGAGGCTGCCCACCATCATCGCCTTGCCGCCGATGGGCAGCGGCTCGCTCAGATCGTCGTCGTCCTCGGCGTAGACCCCGGCGCAGGCGCCCGTGCCCAGGCGGCCGTCGCACGCGTCGATGCTGGCGTCGACGTAGCCGCGCACGGGCAGGGTGACGGCGTCGCCGCCCGCCTTGAAGAAGAAGCCGCTGGGCAGGTCGTCCT
>JAUHXL010000240.1 GCA_030426945.1 bacterium | reverse complement strand
GGGCGTCGGTGTCGAGGAAGTCGTCGGCGTCGCAGGCCACCGCGTCGACGCCGCGCGCGCCCAGGGCCGCCGCCAGCAGACGCACCGCCAGCCGCTCGCCCGCCGACACCACCCGATCACGCGTGCGCGGGGTCAGCTCGCGCAGGTAGGTCGTCGCGCGCAGCAGGTCGCCCACCTCGGCCAGCTGGGCCTCGACGGCGGCGCCCAGGGCGGCGTCGTCGGTGGGCATCGCCGCGCGGTGGCGCGCGACGAGATCCGCCACCGCCTCGGCCGGATCCTGCCCCGCCGCCGCGCCGGCCGCGGCCTCGAGCAGGGCGTCGGTGACGCCCGCCATGGCCGACACGACCACCACCAGCGGCCCGCCGCGCGCGGCGTCCGCCATCAGCGCGGCCACCGCCTCGAGGCGCGCGCGCCCCCCCACGCTGGTGCCGCCGAACTTGTGTACGGTGCGCTTCATGCGGGGGACTATGCGGCAGCCCGCCGGGCCGCGCCAACCTCGCGCGGCGCCATGATACGTTGGCGCCACACTCGACGGTGGAGTCGCCATGCGCCCCCTGCTGCTCGCCCTGATCGTCGCGGCCGCCCCCCAGGCGGCCCTCGCCTTCTGCGGGTTCTATGTCGGCGGGGCCGGCAAGGACCTCTACAACCACGCGACCCAGGTCGTGCTGATGCGCGACGGCAACCGCACGGTGCTGTCGATGCAGAACGACTACGAAGGCCCCACCGAGGACTTCGCGCTGGTGGTGCCGGTGCCCGTGGTGCCGAAGAAGGCCGACGTGAAGACGCTGCCGCGCGACGTCTTCGACCGCGTCGACCAGCTCGCCGCGCCGCGCCTGGTCGAGTACTGGGAGCAGGATCCCTGCCAGCCGCCCGTCGCCTTCGGGGGGCTCGGCATGGTGGGCACGGGCCGCGGCGGCGGCGGCTTCGGCAAGGGCGGCCTGGGCGGCAGGCAGCCGCTGGTCACCATCGAGGCGCAGTTCTCGGTCGGCGAGTACGACATCGTCGTGCTCGGCGCGCGCCAGGCGGCGGCGCTCGAGACGTGGCTGCTCGAGCACGGCTACAAGATCCCGGCGAAGGCCGAGCCGCTGCTGCGGCCCTACGTCGCCTCGGGGTCGAAGTTCTTCGTGGCCAAGGTGAACGCGAAGCGGGTGACGTTCGAGGGCGGCCGCGCCCTGCTGTCGCCCCTGCGCGTGACCTACGAGGCGGACGCGCTGCGCCTGCCCGTGCGCCTGGGCCTCGTCAACAGTGGCGGCGAGCAGGATCTCATCGTGCACGTGCTGGCCCTCGACCAGCGCTACGAGGTCGCCAACCGGCCCAACGCGACCATCCCCACCAACCTCGAGGTGGCCGACGCCACGCGCGAGGACTTCGGCGGCTTCTACCGCGCCCTGTTCGACGCCACGCGCAAAGCCAACCCGGGCGCGGTCATCACCGAGTACGCGTGGCAGGCCACCAACTGCGATCCCTGCCCCGGCCCGGTGCTGTCGGCCACCGATCTCGCCACGCTGGGCGCCGACGTGCTGCTGCCCGACGTGAAGGTGGCCGGCGGCGCGCTGCAGCTGGTCCCCGGCAAGGCCAACGTGCAAGGCGCCCTCGACCGCGAGATCGTCCGCCGCGTGGTGCGCCGCCATCGCCGCGCGCTCGAGCACTGCCTCGCCATCACCCAGGCGCCGGCCGGCAGGATCGAGCTCGACTTCCTGATCGACGCCCAGGGCAAGGTGCCGAAGGCGACCGCGAAGCTCAGCCCGGCCCACGGGCCGGCCCAGAAGTGCCTCGCCCAGCGGGTGGAGCGCATGCTGTTTCCCAAGCCCAAGGGCAGCATGGTGAAGGTGGCCATGCCCTTCGTGGCTCGCCCGGGAGGCGCGCAGCGCAGCGTCGGCGGGGGCGGCCAGCTCAACCGCTTCGTGCTCACCCGTCTGCACGCGCGCTACGGCCCGGGCGACGACGTCGAGGATCTCGTGTTCCGCGCCGCGCCCGCCATCCGCGGCGGCCGCGGCACCGCGCGGGGCCAGTCCACGGACGCGCAGCCCGCGTCGGCCAACACCTTCCAGGGGCGCTACATCATCCGGCACCCGTGGACCGGCGCGCTTGCCTGCGACAACCCGGTGCGCGACGTGTGGGGCGGCCCGCCCGGCGGCGGCAGCGAGAAGGTCGCCGCGCGCCCGCGCACCCTGGGCCCGACCCGAGCCGCGCCGAACCTGAGCGCCCTGGTGCCGGCGGGCATCCCGGCGCTGGGCGTGAAGCCCGCCGCGCCGTGATCACGCTCCGCTGATCACTCGAAGACGACGATGACCGCGCCCTCGCTGCCCGAGGGCCAGCGCGGGACGTGCACCGTGCGCCCGTCGAGCGTCACCGCGATGCTGGCGGTCGCGTCGGCCGGGATGACGTGGTCGAGGCCCGACAAGAAGGGGAAGGCGCCGAAGGTGGCCACCGGCCCCCCATCCTGGCCGTCCACCCCCACGTCGTAGAGGAAGAGCGCGATCATCGTGTCCTCCGGCCCGGCCAGCTCCGGGGTGGCCATCTCGACGCCGCCCACGGTCAGCGAGTTCGTCCCGGCCAGCACCGCCGCGCGCGCGTTGAACACCACCAGCACCGTGTGGGCGTCGTCGAAGGGCACCTGCCGCAGCAGCGTCCCGGCGAAGCTCGGCGGCACGGGCAGCGTGCGCAGGTACACCAGCGGCGCGTCGCGGGTGAAGGGCTCGCGGTAGTAGCGCACCGCCGGCGCGCCCGCGCGGGTGGGGCGCACCAGGAACTCGTAATGCTGATCGGGCGCGGCCTCGAAGGGCCCGAAGCCGCCGTCCTCGGCGACGGTGAACGTGAACGCCGGCGCGTCGCCCGTGCGCTGGCCGTCCGCGGCGCCGACCGCCCACACCTCGACGGTCGCGCCCGCCTCGGCCGCGTTGTCGCCCAGCACCAAGGCCTTGCCGCGCACCTCGATCGGCGCCTGGGGCGGGGCCTCGGTCAGCGCCGGCGTGGCGCCGTAGAGGAAGGCGTACACCGCCGCGAAGGCGGCCGGATCGGTCGCCACCGCGTAGTGATCCAGGCCGGGCAGGGCCACGTTCTCGGCGCCCTCGATGTCGCCGCCGGGCACCACCGTGTCGTCGGGCGACCAGACGTTCAGCGTCGCCATCGGGGCGTCGTCCGGCCCGGCCGGGCCATCCTCGCGCCCGCTGCCCACGTGGACGTAATGCGCCACCTTGGCCGCCCGGGCGGGATCCCGCAGGTATCGATAGCCCAGGCCGCCGCCCGCCGAGTGGCCCATCAGATCGACCTGATCCACCCCGTGCGTCGCGCGCACCGCGTCGATGACCGCGTCCAGATCGCCGACGTGGTCGATCTGCATGTTCAGCGTGTTCCAGTCGAACGCGACGTACCGATCGGCGCAATGCCCGTTGGCCGCGAAGCGCGCCGCGTGAGGGCCCCAGGTGTCGCCGGCCGCCAGCAGACCGTGCGCCATCACCAGCGGCGGCCGGCTGTCGTCGCACGCCGGCGGCGCGGCGTCGGCGGGCCCGGCGTCGGCGGGCGTCGCGTCCCCCGGCGGGGTCGCGTCGCAGCCGGCGTCCGCCGCGCAGCCCCCCGCGCCGCCGTCGAGCGTCGCCCCGGCGTCCACGTCCGTGACCGAGCCGCCCCCGTCGTCGCACCCCAACGCGGCGCACGCCGCCGCCCACCAAAGCCACCGTCGCATCGCCTGCCTCCCCGTCGGACCGCAACAGGATGCACCAGCGCCGCGCCGGCCGCACGGCTTCGCGCGCCTCCCAAACCGTTCTCCCCGGCGAACGCAGCGTTCGCGCGCGCCCCCTTCCCCTCGCTCGGCGGCGTCCCTACCTTGGGGCCCATGTCTACGCACCCCACCCGACGCGCGGTGCTCGCCGGCGGCGTCGCCGCCCTCGCCCTCGGTTGCCGCCGCCGCGCCGCCTCGCAGGAGTCGAAGCCCATGGCCCCGCGCATGCCCGTCGCCTTCGTCGGCCACGGCGCCCCCACCGCCGCGGTGGACCCCGTGAAGAGCGCGCCCTGGACCGCTTGGGGCCGCGCCCTGCCCCGCCCCACCGCCGTCCTCGTGGTGTCCGCCCACTGGGAGGGCGCGCCGGTGCGCATCGGCGCCACCCGCGCGCTGCCGCTGATCTACGACTTCTCTGGTTTCCCCGACGCCCTCTACGCCCTGCGCTACCCCGCGCCCGGCGCGCCGGCCCTGGCCGACCGCGTCGAGGCGCTGTTGGGGACGGGCACGCGACGGGCGCCGGACCGGGGCCTCGACCACGGGGCCTGGGTGCCCTTGCTGCACCTGCTGCCGGCCGCGGACGTGCCGGTCCTGCAGGTGACGCTCCCCATGGCGCTGGGCCCGGACGGCGTCTTCGATCTCGGCCGCCGCCTGGCGCCCCTCCGCGACGAGGGCGTCCTCGTCCTGGGCAGCGGCAACGTCACCCACAACCTGCGCGCGATCGCGCCCGACGGCTCACCGCCCCAGGCCTTCGCGCGCGAGTTCGACCACTGGACGGCCGAGGTGACCACGCGCCGCGACTGGGACACCCTGCGCGCGTACCGCGAGAAGGCGCCGGCCCTGCGCCAGAACCACCCCCGCGAGGAGCACTGGCTGCCCCTGCTCTTCGCCGCGGGCGCGGCGGCGGACGACGACCGGGTGAGCTACCCGGTGGAGGGCTTCGAGTACGGCAACCTCAGCCGCCGCTCGGTTCAGATCGGCTGAGCGCGCCGCCCGCCGCCGCGGTGACGGTCGTAACGTCCGCGCGCCTTGTCGTATACAGGGTGTTCCCACGCGGAGGACCCATGCGCGCGACGATGTTCCTGGCTCTCACGGCGGCCCTGCTCTGGGGCTGCGACTCCGAAGACGAAGACGGCGGCGGCGCCGCGGCCGACGCGACCACCGCGGACGGGGCGGGCGGCGGCGTCGGGGCGGGCGGCGCGCCCGGCGGCGGCGCGGGCGGCGCGCCGGCGATGGGCGGGGCGCCCGGCGTCGGCGGGCAACCGGCGGCTGGCGGCGCGCCGGGGGTCGGCGGCGCCGTCGGCTTCGGCGGCGCGCCGGGCGTCGGGGGCAGCCCGGCCCCGGACGCGGGCGCGCCCGGCGTGAGTGGCGGTGACGGCGCGGGCGGCGGGTCCGGCGCGGGCGGCGCGCCGCCCGGCTGCGTGCCCGACTGCGCCGGCCGGATGTGCGGCGACGACGGCTGCGACGGCACCTGCGGCGCCTGCGACGAGGGCGCCTGCGTGGACGGCCAGTGCGCCTCGCCCCCCGGCGGCGCGGCCTGCGCCGACGGCCCCGAAGGCAACGCCGTCGGCCAGGTGCTGCCCTCGCTGACCCTGATGGACTGCGACGGCACCCCGCACGACCTGCGCGACCTGTGCGGCAGCGACGCCGCCTGGATCTTCGAGTTCGCCGCCTGGTGCCCGCCCTGCCGCAGCTTCGCCCGCAACATGAACGCCCGCCTCGCCGACTACGCCGGTGAGGATCTGGCCGTCTACATGGTCATCTCGGCCGACGCGAACTTCAGCCCGCCCGACGCCGCCGACTGCCGCGCCATCCGCGAGCAATACGGCCTGCAGATCCCCGTGCTGTACGACCCCAACGGCGACTTCCAGCGCGTCTTCGGCGTGCCCGACAACGACGTGCACGTCGTGCTCGACGGGGACGGCACCATCACGTTGAAGGAGCACTACGCCAGCGAAGCGGAGGTCTACGACGCGATCGACGCCGCCCTCGCCGACTGAGCGGTCGCGGGGGAAGCCCCCGCGAGCCCGTGGTCGTCGTCGTCGTCGACCCGACCGCGAGCCGGGGGCGAAGCCCCCGCGAGCCCGTGGTCGTGGTCGTCGTCGTCGTCGTAGTCGCTCGGCCCGCCTCGAGACGTGACTGGACGCGGGGCGCTTGCTGCCGGCGTCGCCGCCCTCGTCCTGCGTTCGCAAGACACGAGGCGCCGGGCCGCATCCGAGTCGACCACGACCACGACACCTTCGGTGACACCGAAGGTGGCCCTCACCCCCCCAGGTCGTGCCGCCCGATCAGCTCCAGCCGCGCGCCGGCGAACTCCGGGAAGTCGCGGCAGATGCCCGCTACGCACTTGATGCCCCCGCGCTGCGTGCCGATCACGGCCCGCGCCTGCAGCCAGCTCTGCGCGTGCCAGGCGGCGACGCCGGCGAAGAAGTGGTTGCGCACGCCGGGCGCCTGGTTCTGGGTGTCGAAGCCGTACTCGAAGGTCAAAGCACCGGCCTGGGCGACGTCCACGCCGAGCAGCGTCGAGCCGCGCAGGTAGTCGGCCTCGTCCAGCGTGCGCGCCTCGTTCAGGCTGGTCAGGTGCAGCGACCACCGGCCGGTCAGGTGCTGCACGTAGTCCAGCTCGCCGTGGGCCATCGACTTGATGCGCCGTGCCTCGGGCACCGCGCCCGCGCACGCCGAGGCCACGGGATCCGCCCGCTCGTCGCGATAGCCGCCGCTGGCGTTCAGGCGCGATCGGCCCGCCTGGAACAACAGCTCGACGCCCGCGAAGCCGTGCGCCTGGGCCACGCGCGCGCAGGTGCCCGGATCCGTGTGCTTGAACAGACCGTTCGCGTGCGCCACCAGGTCGCCGTCGAGGAAGCTGCGCTCGACCCGCAGCCGGCCGCCCAGCGCGTGGGTGGTGTTCAGCACCTCCTGATCGATGCGCTCGAGCGTCGGCGGCTGGTTGTAGTCGAAGTCGCTGCCGAGGGCGGCGTTGGGGCTGCCCTGCTGGCGGAAGTCGTCCAGCCACAGACCCTCGGCCAGCACGCTCCAGTCGCCCAGGTACACGTCCAGCGACGCATACGCCGCCTGCGCGCGATTCACGGCGTCCGTGTCGCGCACCTGCTGCAGGTCGTACTCCGCGTAGACCGTGACGGCCTCCCACAGATCGGTCAGCTCGAGCGCGCCGCCCACGGTGTTGCTGCGATCGGGGAACTCCTGGTCGGCCACCGGCCGGTGCTCGTTGGTGATCTGCACGGCCCACGCGCTGACCGCCGCCGGCCCCAGGCGCGCCACCCGCGCGCTCGCCCCGACCACCACGTCCTCGGGATCGGCCGTGAAGTGCTGCGACACCGGGTCGAGGTTGACGCTGTTGGTGCGCCCGACGAAGGCGTCCACCTGCGCGTCGCCGGTCGCGTACTCGAGGCGGCCGCCGCGCAGGCCGACGTCGACGCCCAGATCGTCCACCTTGCGCAGCGACAGCGCGATGCCGCGCCCGATCTGCCGGTAGAAGTCGCCCGCGGTCAGCTTCAGATCGCCCAGCGGGTAGCGCGCGGTCAGGCGCTCGAGCCGCGCGTCGTCCTGGAAGTCGGCGCTGGGCGCGCCCACCACCTCGACGGCGTCCACGCGCGCCTCGGCGGTCAGGTCGCCCGCGCTGCCGGCGATGTCGAGCTTGTTCACCACGACGCCGTAGTCGTCGTCGTCCGTACGCCGGTTCGCGTTGTCGCCGCGCCACTCCAGGCGCAGCGCGTCGTTCAGCCGCACCGAGGCGTCCTGCGCGACGGCCGGCGGGGCCAGCAGGGTCGCGGCCAGCAGCAGGGCACGCCTCACTTGGGCGCGGTGGGGGCCGACGCCGGCCCGGGCGCGGCCTCGGGCGGCTTGGCGGCCCCGTCGGCAGGTGGCGTCGGTTCGTCTGCCTGCGCGGCCCCGTCGCCAGCCGGCGCCGCCGCCTCGGCCACCAGCTGCTTCAGCAGCCCCTCGATGACCACCTCGTCGCCGCTGGCGAAGCCATCCTTCGTCGCCGCCAGCCGCCCCTCGGTGTCGAGGAACAGCGTCAGCGGCATCTGCTTGCGCGGGTTCAGCCGCTGGGTGACGTTGCCCTCGGCGTCGAGCAGGATCGGCATCTCGAGCTTCTTCGACCGCACCAGCCGCCGCACCTGCGACCGCGTCTCGGGCCCGTCGGTGTTGATCGCCAGCACGGTCACGCGGTCGTCGGCGGCGTCGAAGCGCGACAGGAAGGGCAGCTCCTGCTTGCAGGGCTGGCACCAGGTGGCCCAGAAGGCCAGCACCACCACCTGCCCGCGGTGCGCAGACAGCGCCGCGCGACCCCCATCGAGGCGGTCGAGGGCGAAGTCGGCCACCGTGGTCCGCTTCGCCGGCGGGGTCAGCTCGAGCGCGGCGGCGGGCGACGCCACGAGCGTCGTGGCCAGCGCCAGGCCCATCGTCCAGGCGTGCCTCATCGATCCCCTCCCAGGCGCGACGCGATGACCGCCCGCACCATGGCCTCGTCGAAGCCGGTCTGAATGGACAGGATGCGCATGGTCGGCACCTCGACCAGCATGGTCATGGGCGCCAGCGCGGTGTCGTAGTAGGCGCCGAACGCGCCGTCGGTGTCGGCGACCACCGTGAACGCAAGCTCGTGGCGGTCGCGCCAACGATCAGCGTCCCGCACGTCGGCGGCGGCGAAGCTCGAGTCCTCGAAGAAGGCCACCAGCACGAACAGCCCCTCGTCGCCGTACTCGGCGTGCAGGGCGTTGAGCTTGGGCTGCTCCTCGATGCAGGCCGCGCACCAGCCCGCCGCGGTGCTGACCAGCATCACCCGCTCGGCCTCGTCGAAGAAGACGTCCCGCAGGGCGAAGGGCGCGCCGTCGGCGTCGAGGAACTCGACGTCGGCCAGCACGTCGCCGACGCCGGCGCCGATGCCCGTCGTCGGGTAGGCGGCGCGCGGCCCGGCGGCGTCGGCGGTGCCGGCGTCGATGAGCGGGGCGCCGGCGTCGAGGAAGCCGCCGTGCCCCGCCTCGAGGCAGCCGGCGGCGGCGACCAGCAGCAGCGGGAGCGCGCGCCTCAACGGGGCCGGTACCCGAGCCACGTGAGGCAGGGCACGCCGCCGCCCGCGTCGCTCACCACCTGCGTACCGTCCGCCGACACGGTGCCGGTGCCCGACACCGCCCAGACGCCCTCTTCGATGCGGTTCTCGGCGTCCAGCGTGCAGTCCAACCCGCCCAGGGTCAGGAACTCGACCGGCGCGCCCGCCGGCAGACCCGCCGTGTTCGGCAGGCGCACCGGGAAGGGCGTCCCCTCGACGTCGCCCTCCGGGTAGAAGGCGTACAGCGCGCTGAAGTCGGCCACCTCGCCGGCGAAGCACAGCCCCTGCGCGTCCGGGGCGACCGCCGCGGCGCCCAGCCCGACGTAGCCCTCGCCCTCGGCGTAGAAGCGGCCCGGCGTCACGTCCAGCTCGAGGCCGTCGGCGAAGACCACCGTGCGCGCCACCTCGGGATCGCCCTCGGGGGGCAGTACGACGGCGGGTGTCGTGTCGACCAGCGTGAAAGGCGTCGGCGTCCGCAGCACGCTGTCGGCGGCGTCGGGCGCGGGCACGTCCAGGCGGCAATACAGCGTCGCGCTGCCGCAGTTCGGGGCCAGGGTGCGCATCGCCAGTCGCCGCATGCAGCGGTTGCCGCCCCCCTCGGGCACCGCGATGGTGAACACGCCGTCGCCGCCGGTGTCGGCGGGGCTCAGGCAGTTGAGCTGCTCGTCCGGGGCGCGCCGCACGCAGGCCTGGGCCTTGGCGCCCTCGATGGGCCGGCCGTCCTGGTCGACGATCCAGCCGCGCAGGTGGGTCAGCCAGGCGTCGGCGGCGCAGGCGGGATCGCGCGCGGGCGTCCCGCCCTCGACCGGCGCGGCGAGGCCGTCGGGCGCCGTCCACGCCAGCCCGCCGCCGACCGTCGCGCCGCAGGCGCCGCCCGGGTCGCCCGCGTCGGGGGCATCGCCCGGCCTCGCGTCGGCCGCGCTCCCGTCGGGCGTCACCGGCGCCGCGTCGCCCAGCTGGGCGTCCGGCTCGGCCGCCTCACCGCCCCCGCCGTCGTCGCAGCCGACGCCGCACGCCGCCACCGCACCCACCACCATCCATCGCAAGGCTCGCCGCACCGTCCCCTCCCCGCCGCCACCGCGTCCCTCTACGCGGCGACCGCCACATCGCAACCGGGAATCTCACCCACCCGCCGCGCCCTTCGCCGGCCGCGGCGCCACCGGCTCGGCCGGCGGCGTGTCCAGCGGCCGCGCCTCGGGCGCGTCCCAGTCGAGCCCGAAGTAGGCCTCCCACCGCGCCCGCGCCTGATCCCCGAACAGCACCCGACAAGCCTCGCGCAGCCCGTGGGACCGCACCAACCGCTCGCGCCGCACGACCAGCGCGATCTTCGAGCGGCGCCGGAGAAAGTCCTCGAGGTGCAGCACCATCTCGTGCTTCGCCGTGCGCGCGATCTCGCAGCGGATGTACTCCGAGGTCTCGATCATCACCTCGGCCATCGTCGGATCCCGGCGGATGTCCTCCAGCATGCCGA
>JAUHXL010000239.1 GCA_030426945.1 bacterium | reverse complement strand
GTGCGCAGGCTGAGCGCGAGGGCCGGCGCGAACAGCGGGTGCGCGGCGCCGGCGGCGAGATCGGCCGTCGAGGTCGACAGCGCCAGCGCGCCCAGCGGCAGCACCAGCAGGCCCAGCAGGGCGGCGCCGAGCAACGCGCCCAGGGTGGGGCGCGGCAGCGCGCGCGGGGAGCGTCTCACGGCGCGGCGCGGAAGCCGTGACGCTCGAGCGCGGCGCGGCCTGCGGGGCCACGCACGAACGCCACGAAGCGCGCGGCGGCCTCGGGCGCGGCGGCGCGCGTCGTCACCGCGATCGGATAGCGCGCGCGCACGTTCAGCGCCTCGGGGATCTCGACCACGCGCACGCGGTCGGTCGCGGCGGCGTCGGTGCGATAGACGATCGCCGCGTCGGCCTCGCCCAGCTCGACCTTGGCGCGCACCAGGCGGACGTTGTTCTCGACGGACACCACGCGGGCGCGCACGGCGGCCACGAAGTCCGCGCCGAGCGTCGGCGCCGCGCCTTCGAGCATCTGCCGCGTGTAGCGACCCACCGGCACCGCCTCGGCCCCGATCACCAGGCGGCGCGCGCGCGGCAGGTCGGCGAACGCACGTACGCCGGCCGGATCGTCGAGCGGTGTCACCACCACGAGCTCGTTGGTGGCGAAGTCGACCGAGGGCTCGACCAGGCCACCCGCCCGCAGCGCCTGCAGGTGCTCGGGGTTGGCCGACGCGAACACGTCGGCGGCGGCGCCCTGCTCGAGCTGCAGGCGCAGCACCTGGCTGCCGGCGAAGGTGAGGCGCAGGTCGACGGTGGGGTGCGCCGCCTCGAACGAACGCTCCAGCTCGCCGAACGCCTCGGTCAGCGACGAGGCGGCGAACACGTGCAGCGTCACGCGCGCGGGATCCTCCGAGGCCGCGCCCCGACAGCCGACCAGCGCGCACAGCAGCGCGAGCAGCGCCCGAGCCATCGCTCAGCCCGCCGCGATCGCGGCCGCGTGGCCGGCCGTCGACAGGTCGTAGCCCGGGAAGTGCTCGGCTTCATTGCGAAAATCTGGCCGATCAATCAGGTCGAGCAGGCGGGCGACCGGGCCCTCTTCGAGGGTGGCGCGCGCGCCGATCAGGTCGAAACGCTCCTCGGTCAACGGCACGAAGTCGAGGCCGGCGGCCAGCGCCGCGGCCTCGATGCCGACCCCCACGTCGACCACGCCCCAGCGCACCAGGCGGGCGATGTCGGTGTGATCGGCGGCGACCGGGCCGGGCGTCGCCGGGGCGTCGGCGCCGGCCGCGCGCAGCAGCCGCGTCAGCAGGGCCTGGGCCCCGGCGCCCGGGCTGCGCAGCGCGCACCGCACGTCGGGGCGCAGCAGATCGGCGGCCGCGCGGACGCCGAGGGGGTTGCCGGGCGCGACGAGGAAGCCCTGCCGCCAGCGCGCGAGGTGGATCAGCGTGCCCGGTCGCGCGCGCAGCGCGGCGCGGGCCAGGCGCGCGTGATCGTCGACGCGCTCGGCCAGGTGGACGCCCGCCAGGTGCACGTGGCCCCGCGCCAGCAGGTCGAGGGCGCGGGCGCTGTCGCCGGGCAGCCAGGTCGCGCGCGCGTCGGCGTGCCGGCGGCCCAGCCGCTGGGCCAGCACGCCCAGCAGCGGCGCGCAGCCGGCGATCAGCACGTTGTGCTCGAGATCGTGGGTGTCGGCGAGCAGCTGCACGTCGACCTCGCCGTCCGGGTGGAGCGGCGCGGTGACCAGGCCGTCGGCCGCGTGCGGATCGGCCGTCACCGGGTGCGCGACGAAGGCGCCGTCGACGCGCCCGACCACCACGCGCGCGCGCGCGCTCGGCTCGGCGCCCGCCCAGGTGGCCCTCAGCGTCGCGCCGCCGGCCAGCCCGAAGAGATCGTCGACCGCGCAGCCGAGCGCGCGCGCAAGCTGCAGCGCCAGCGTGGTCGACGGCACCTGGCGGCCCCCCTCGATCGCGCTCATCGCCTGCCGCGAGACGCCCACCTGCGCGGCCAGGTCGGCCTGCGACAGCCCGGCGGCCGCCCGGCGGGCGCGCAGCGTGGTGGTGAGGGCGGGGGCGCTCAACCGACTCCTCGGCGGCAGGTGACGCTCGTTTGTAAGGTCAGCTTGTCGGAATGTAAAGCCAGGCTGTCCGGCGCCGAGCACTCACGCGTCGTCCGTGGTGCGGTCCGGCCGGCTGTCATCGATCAGCTGGGCCCCGTACGCAGTGCCGAGCTCGGAGCCGCAGGTCAGGGTCGACGTGCCGCGATCAGGGCCCAGGGTCCCCATCGTCGCGGCGGAGCTGACCGCTGGCCGCTGACCGCCCGACCGAGGTGGCGCGGTGTGCGATGGACAAACGGGCCTGAATCACACCCTGTCGGCGCGTCAGCGCACGAAGCGGGCGGCGGCGGCGTGGCGGTCGGTGGCGGCCAGCTTCGCGGGCGTCATGCCGGGCAGCGCGGCGGCGCGGGCGCGCTCCGTGGGCAGGTCGACGCCGGACAGCAGGGTGTTGTCCGTGCAGATCGCGACCGGCACGCCGAGATCGAGCCAGCGGGGCAGGGGGTGGGCGTCGGCCCGCGGGATGGCGCCCGTGTGCAGGTTCGAGGTCGGGCAGGCTTCGATGGTGACGCCGCGGCGCAGCACGAGATCGAGCACCGCGGCGTCCTCGAGCAGCGTCGTGCCGTGCCCGATGCGCTGGGCGTGGAGCACCTCGATGGCCACGCGGATCTCGGCCGGCGGGCGGCCCTCCCCGGCGTGCACCGTGCGGCCGAGGCCGAGGTCGCGCGCCCGCGTGAAGGCGCGCGCGTAGTCGCGCATCGACCACGCCTGCGCGGCCGCGGGGCCGCCGGCGAGGTCGAGGCCCACCACGCCCGGGCGCGGGGCCGCGACCTCGACGAGCCGCTCGAGCAGCGCCGGCGGCTCGCCGTACAGCCCGCAGAGGATCAGCCCGGCGCGCCCGGCGACGCCCTCGAGGGCGGCGTCGACGATCACCTCGATCGGGGCGCCGCGGTGCAGCTGCGGCGCGAAGCGGATCTCGAGGTGCGCGATGCCTTCGGCCCGGGCGTCGACGCACATCTCGTCGGCCACGCGGCGGACGGCGGCGGGCGTCTGCAGGGTCGACAGGGTGACGGCGAAGCACGCGAGGGCCGCGTCCAGGCCCATGCCGGCCCGGAAGCCGAAGTCGGGGGGCACCCGGGCGCCGCCCTCGCGGGCCAGCGCGCCGAGCGTCGCGCGGCGCAGTGAGCCGTCGAGGTGACGGTGCAGCTCGGTCAGGTGCGTCGGCATGGCCGTCTCATACCGCAGCGGGGCGGGCGTCGCGAGGACGACGCGCGGGGTTCCCGGGTCGGAACGGTCGCCGTCCGCGGCGTCACACCCCGCGGGCGGCGGCGGCAGCGTCGGCGAGGCGCGCGACGCGGCGCGCGGTCGCCCTGCGCCGAGCCTCCGGCGGGGTGCGGGCCACGCGCCCGGCTCGCCGCGCTGCGAGGCACACTCCTTGCGCGGCCCGGCGCCTTGCCGCGTCGCGCCCGGAGGAGCTCGATGGTGGAGCAGCCCGCCCCGACGGATGGCCCGCGCGCCGGGCCCGGCTTGTACGGGCGGGCCGTCCTGTTCGTGCTGCTCGGGACCGGCGCGCTGCTCGGCGCGGTGCTGCTGCTGGCGGGTCAGCTGGTGAAGGACGCGACCGAGACGCTGCTCGACGAGCGCATCCGCCTCGCGCGCACCGCGGGCGCGTTCGTCGAGGCGCGCCTGCAGCAGGAGCTCGAGAGCCTCGGTGAGAGCCTGTTGTCCGGCGCGCCGGCGCGCGCGGCGCGGGACGCCGGCCGGCCGGTGTTCGACCAGGCCTTCGTCGTCGACGCGCGAGGGCGCGCCCTCGACGCCGCGCCGACGCCCCTGCTCGACCTCGACGTCGCCGATCTGGTGCGCCGGGCGGGCGCTCGACCGGGGCTGGTGATGGCGGCGACGCGCCTGGGCAGCGAGCCCGCGGTCTTGGCGTTGGCCGCCCCCCTGTCGGGTGAGGCGGCCGGGGGCGCGCGCTACGTGGTCGCGACCCTCGATCGCGCCGCCTCGGCCCTGCTGGTGCCGGCCGCCGGTCCGAACGGCGGCATCGCGCTGGGGCTGGTGGACGCGCGGGGTCAAATGCTGGCGAGCACGCACGCGGAGCTGGCGCAGGGCTTCGAGGACCACCGCGCCGTGCTCGCGGGCGCGCTGGCCGAGGGGCGGGAGTTTCGGGGGCGCTGTCATCGCTGCCACACGGACGAGGCCGGCACCCACCGAGACGATGATCGCGACGAGATCATGGCCTTCGCCCCGCTGCCCACGCTCCCCATCGGGCTGGCGGTGTTCGAGCCGCGCGCCGAGGCGCTGGCGCCCGCCGAGGGGTGGCGGCGCCGCCTGTGGCAGCTCGCGGCCGCGCTGGGGGTGCTCTTCGTGGGCTTCACGTTGCTCGCCGTGCGCAGCGTCGTGCGGCCGGTGCGTGCGCTGACCGAGGCCGTCCGGCAGCGCGAGGCGGGGCGCGCCGCGCACCTCGACCATCGCTTCGGTGACGACGAGGTGGGGGAGCTGGCCCACGCGCTGGAGCGTTGGCGCGGGCGCATGGAGCGTTCGCTGCAGGTCGCCGAGCGCGACCGCGCGGCGCTCGAGGACGAGGTCGCGCGCCGGGTGGCCCAGCGCCAGCACCTGCACGCGGTGCTGCGCGCCCAGGAGGCCGAGCGCAGCCGCGTCGCCCGCGAGCTGCACGACACCGTGGCCCAGGATCTGGCCGCGCTGCGCCTCGAGATCGAGCGGCTGGCGAGCCACGACATCGTCGAGCCCAGCGGCCTCGCCCGGCTCGAGCGCAGCGCCCAGGAGATGCTCGAGACCGTGCGTCGCATCCTGCTCGATCTGCGCCCGACGGTGCTCGAGAGCCTGGGCTTCGTGCCGGCGCTGCAGTGGCTGGTCGAGGGGGTCGGCGCGCGCGAGGGGGTGGTGGCGCGGCTGATCCTCGATCTCGAGCCCTCGGTGGTGCTGCCGGACGAGGTCGCGACGGGTCTCTTCCGGGTGGCGCAGGAGGCGCTGAAGAACGCCGTGCGTCACGGCGCCGCCGAGCACATCTTCGTGACCCTCGGGGGCGACGAGCAGGAAGTCACGCTCGACGTCGAGGATGACGGCGGTGGCTTCGAGCCCGCGGCGGTGGGTCCGGAGCCCTCCGGTCGGGGCTTCGGGTTGATGGGGATGCGCGAGCGCGCGCGGTTGCTGGGGGGCGAGGCGAGCATCACCTCGGCCCCCGGGGAGGGCACGGTGGTGTCGATCCGCGTGCCGTGGCGTGGGGCGGACCAGGAGGCGAGCTGATGGAACGGTCGGGACCGGTGCGGATGGTGCTCGCCGACGATCACGCGGTGCTGCGGGCGGGCCTGCGGGCCTTCTTCGAGGAGCAGACGCAGCCCCCCCTGCAGGTGGTCGCCGAGGCGTCGACGGCCGAGGAGGCGCTCGAGGTGGTGGCGCGGGTGATGCCGCAGCTCTTGGTGCTTGATCTGTCGATGCCTGGCCTCGGGGGCATCGGTGGGCTGCTCGAGCTGCGCCGCCGCGGGCTGCCGGTGCCGGTGCTGGTGCTCTCGCAGCACGCCGAGCCGGTGATGGTGCGCCGCGCCCTCGAGGCGGGCGCCAACGGCTACGTGCTGAAGACCGCGCGGGGGGAGGAGCTGCTCGCGGCGGTGCGCGCGGTGCTCGCCGGGGGCACCTACGTCGATCCGAGCGTCGCGGGCGCGCTGCTCAGCGGCCACGATCTGTTCGGCCGGGGCGCCGCCGCGCCGGCCAGCGACGAGGAGGCGTTGCAGCGCCTGACCCCTCGGGAGCGGCAGGTGCTGACGTTGATCGCCGAGGGCTACAGCAACAAGGAGGTGGCGCAGGCGCTGGACGTGGCCGTGAAGACGGCCATGGCGCACCGCGCCAACCTCATGGACAAGCTGGACATCCACAACCACAGCAAGCTGGTGCACTTCGCGCTGCGGGTGGGCCTGATGCGGCTCGACTGACGCGGGGGATCAGCGCACCACCGGGCCCGCGCGGAGACCGCGGAACAGGTGGTCGGCGGCCAGCCCGTCGCCGCGCAGCAGCACCGCGCGGCGCCAGCCGGACGCCTCGGTGGCGCTGCGCGCCTGCCACCCGGCGGGGCAGGCCGGGCCCGCGGTGAGGCAGGCGGCGAGCGCACCGAGCGCGGCCGGCGGGTCGCCCCGCCAGGCACCCAGCCACGCGCGCGGGGGCTCGCCGAGGGCCAGCCAGGTGCCGGCGTCGGTCCGATGCCAGATCTGACGGGGCGGCCAGCCGAGGGTCGGGGGCAGCAGCGTCGGATCGGGCACGTGGGCCGCCGTGGGCAGGGCATCGAGGCCGGCGAGCCGCTGCCATCCGGGGGGGGCGGGGGGGGTCACGACCAGCTGGTCGATCACCCACAGCGCGCCGCCCAGCGCGCCGGTCAGCGCCAGCAGGCCGAGCCAGCGGAGGGCGCGCGGCTTCACGCGACGCCCCACAGCAGCAAGGCGAGCAGGCCCGCGGCGGCGAGGTGCCCGCCGCGGCCCAGATCGGCGCCGGCGACGCCGTCGAGCAGCAAGCGAACGCGGCGCCGAAGGAGGCTGTGGCGCGCGTTGGCCTGCCCGCTCGCGTCCGCCGCGAGGCGGTCGGCGCCGTCGAGGCGCTCGACCGCGAGCAGGACGCTGGCGAGATCGGCGGGGCGCCCGGTCGCGCGCGCGGCCAGGGCGTCGCAGGCGGCCTCTTCGGCCTCGACGACCTGGCGGAACGCGATCAGGGCGGCGGGGTTGAGGGCCTGCAGCGCGCGCAGGATCCACAGCAGCGTGAGGCGCGCGTTGCCCCCGCGGGCGGCGTGGGCCAGCTCGTGGGCCAGCAGGGCCTCGAGCTGGCGGTCGTCGAGCGCGTCGAGCAGCCCGGCCGACACGACGATCTCGGGCGCGCGCAGCCCGACGAGGGCCGCGACCGGCGCGCGGGTGTGGGCGCAGCGCACGGGCGGCGGCCGGTCGACGCCCAGCGCCTGGAAGCCCGGCACGACGGCGGCGCGGGCCGCGTCCAGGCGCGGGTGGGCGTCGCGCGGCGCCCGCTGCCAGGCGCGATCGCGCATCAGCAGGGGCACCAGCTCCTGCGCGACGAACACCAGGCCGGTGCCCACCGCCAGCGCGACGAGGGCCCAGCTGACCGGGCCCATGGACGCCAACGCCGCGGCCCAGCCCTCGAGGCGCAGCAGCCGCCAGGGCGCGGGCTGCAGCGCCTGTAACAACGACACGGCCGGCGGCACCCACAGCACGAGGGTGACGAGGCTGACCGCCAGGGCGGGGCAGCGGGGTTGCAGCACACGCCGGGCCGCCTGCGCCCAGAAGAACGCCAGCAGCCCGTGGGCGATGTTGGTCGACACCAGCACGCGCGGATCATAGCCGCGGCGGGTCGGCGCCGCGCGTCGGGGGGGCTCGATGCGCACTTTTTCGAGACCCGTCGTTGGTGGTGTGTGGGCTGTAACATCTTGATATGGAAGGTGATTGCCGTGTCTAGGCAGTATTCCCCAGGGGCGGCTCGGCAGCCTTCCCGACCCGCGGTGGGCACTCGTCCCCACGGATGCCGGACCTCGATTCTCCGATACTGCAGACAGTCGCCGAGGAGGAACCCCCGGCGCGGGCCGAGGAGGAAGTCATGCAGTGGTACCGCGAGAACGAGATCGTCCCGACCGGCTTCTACATCGCCCCCCGCAAGCTGGACGTTCGCGCGGTGGTCCGCGGTGAGGACGGCCCCCACGCGCCCCAGGGCGCTCGCCTGCGTGGCGTCGAGGGCGCGCGCTACCTGCGGCTGCCCCTGTTCGTCGGCGTGCTGCTGACCCCGGTGATCGGCGGCGCCTTCGCGCTGTCGATGCCGGCCGTCGTGCTCTTCGCGCTGGGCCGCGAGATCGTCCGCCGCGCCCGCCGCAAGCGGGTCGTGACCGGGCAGGAGCCGGCCCCCGCTGGCCTGTACGTGGGCCTGAACCAGCTGGCCGTCCACCACGTCGGCGCCTCCGGCGAGGTCATCGACGCGCCGGCCACCGCGCGCTACTGGCGCGTGCCGACGCTGCTGCTGGTGGTGCTGAGCCCGCTGGCCGGCGCCCTGTTCGTGGTCGCGTTCCCCGTGTTCCTGGTGGTGGCGCTGGTCGGCGGGCTGGCGCGCGCGCTGGCGCGGCCGGTGGTGGCGCTGTGGCGCGAGCACGTCTACCTGCTCGAGGCGCGCTGGGAGCCGTCGGCCGCCTACGTGGCCCACGCCCGCGAGCGCGTGGCCCGCGGCGAGGAGCCCTGCGTCCTCGACGACGAGGCGCTGGACGCCGCCTCCCTGGATCCGACGCTGCGCGCCCTGGCCGACGAGGTCGAGGCCCGCCGCCGCGAGGAGGACTGAGTCATGAACGCGCGAGTCTTCACGCTCGCGCTGCTGGCGGTCGGCCTGTGGGCCGTACCGAGCGGCGCGCGCGCTGCCGACGACGACGAGGGCTGCCGAGACTGTCACGCCGCGCTCGAAGGTGAGTTCTTCACGCTGGCCAACGGCGACACGCTGCCCGCGTGGGTGGCGCCCGAGGATCACTTCGGCTCGGTGCACGGCGACGACATCGGCTGCCGCGACTGCCACCCGACGGTCGGTGACCACCCGCACGCGCCGCCCGCGGCGGCCGACGCGCGCACCTACCGCATCCAGGCGGCGGCCGTCTGCACGGACTGTCACTTCAAGCACGCCACGGCGCTGCGTGACAGCATGCACTACGAGCGGCTGATGAACGGCGACGACGGCGCGCCCACCTGCGTGGACTGCCACGGCGGGCACGGGGTGCAGCCGGCGGCCGTGCCGCGCGAGACGGTCAGCGATCGCTGCGGGGCGTGCCACGAAGAGCAGGTGCGCGACTGGCGCGCGTCGGCCCACGGGCAGGCGGTGCTGGCGGGCAACACGGACGCCCCGGTGTGCGCGGATTGCCACGGGGCCCACGCCATCACCGATCCGCGGCTGCCGACGGCGCACGCGGCCTCGTACGCGGTGTGCGGCCGCTGCCACGGCGACGCGCGCATGATGGGCCGGCACGGGCTGGATCCGGGGGTCGTCGACAGCTACCTGCGCGACTTCCACGGCGCCAGCAACCGCATCTACGAGGCCCTCGGTGACGCGCCGGCGGATCCCGTGGCCAGCTGCGGCGACTGCCACGGCGTGCACACGGTGCAGAGCTTCGCGGGGCTGAGCGACGACGAGCGCGCCGCGCGGGCGGCGGCCATGTGCCGCGACTGTCACCGCGAGGCCACCGACGACTTCGCGACGGCCTGGGGCTCGCACACGCCGCCGTCGCAGCAGCACCGGCCGGTGGTGTGGATCGTGGGGCTCGTCTACAAGCTGATGATCCCGCTGATGATCGTCGGCCTCATCGCCCACATCCTGATGGACCTGTGGCGCACGCCCGGTCGTGACCGGGAGGAGGGATACTCATGAGTCGCCCACGCATCGTGCGGACGCGGGACGGGCACGTCGCGGTGGAGCGCTTCCGCCTCGGTCGGCGCCTCGAGCACCTGCTGATGATCGCCAGCTTCACCACGCTGCTGCTGACCGGCTTCCCGCAGAAGTTCGCCGACGGCTCGATCAGCCACTGGATCGTCGCCCTCTTCGGCGGACTCGAGAACATGCGCCTGGTGCACCGGGTGGCCGGCGTCGTGTTCAGCGTGCACGCGGTGGTCCACCTGCTGATCATCGCGGTCGGCGGGCTGACCGGGCGCATGCGCATGACCATGATGCCCACCATCCAGGACGTGCGCGACCTGTGGCAGAACCTGGCCTTCTACCTGGGCCGACGGCGCGCGCCGCCCAAGCTGCCGGTGTTCGACTACCGACAGAAGTTCGAGTACCTGGGCATGGTGCTGGGCGGGCTGCTGATGGTGGTGTCGGGCCTGGTGCTGCTGTACCCGGTGCAGGTGGGGCAGTTCGTGTCGGGCGAGGTGGTGCTGGCGCTGCGGGCCGCGCACTCGTTCGAGGCCGTCCTGGCCTTCGTCGTGCTGCTCATCTGGCACGTGTACGGCGCGGTGCTGTCGCCGGACGTGTTCCCGCTGGACAAGTCGATGTTCACCGGCTTCATGTCGGCGCGCCACCTGCGTGAGCACCACCGGCTGGAGTACGAGCGCCTGTTCGGCGACGCGCCCCTCGAGGTGGTCGAGGCGCCGCCCGGTCCTGCGCAGGTGACGCCGCCCAAGGGGACCGGCGACGCCACGCGCGCGCGGGACGCTCAGTTGTAGCCCACTGTGCTCGCCCCGGCGTAGGCGCAGGCCGCGTTGGCGAAGCCGCGGTTCGCCGCGTTCGCCTGGAAGGCCGCGCAGTCGGTGCCGTTCACCGTCGACCAGCGCAGCAGGGGCCACCCGAAGTAGCGCCGCGTGGCGGCGG
>JAUHXL010000238.1 GCA_030426945.1 bacterium | reverse complement strand
TCGAAGTCGAACCCGTCGGCCACGCCGGTCAGGCTGATCTGCCCGTCGCCGTCGAGGTCGAGCACCAGCGGATCCTGCCGCTTGGCCTCGCCCTCGGGCGCCTCGGCGCGGGCCTCGGCGACGGTCACCTCGATCTCGAAGTCGACCCGCACGGCCACCTCCGACGTGAGCGCGGCGGTCCCCTCCGCCTGCAGCTCGACGCCCGACTCGGCCAGCTCCGCGTCCACCTTCTCGGCGTCGGCGCGCCCCAGCGTGCGCATCAGCACCAGCAGATCGGCGCGGTCACGCACCGAGACGCGGTCTTCGAGATCGGCAGACTTGGGGGAGGCCTCGACCGGCGCCGGCGGAGCGGGGCGGGCGGGCGGTGGAAACAGTGGGGGAGCAGTGCGCGCGTGAACGGCGAGCGGCATCGGGGCCTCCAGCCGGGCGGAGACACCACCGCCCACTCGGGTCATCGACCCCGAGCGGCCCGACTTGAGGAAAAAGTTATGCGGCGAGTCGGCGAGTCACAGGTTGCTGTAGTCGTACTCGTACCCGCCACCGCCGCCGCCGTCCTCTTCCATCTCGGCCGCGTCGGCCTGCTTCGCCAGCCAGCCCGCCGTCGCGGCCGGCACCGCGGCCAGGGCCAGCGCCAGCGCCACCTTCTGCCACGTGCGCGCACCCAGCAGGCCGCCCAGCGCGCCCAGGGGCGTCAGCACCAGCAGCCCGGCGACGGGCCGCGGCATGTCGACGTAGAAGTGCGCGTAGCTGACGACCAAGACGAGCCCGACCACCGCCGCCCCGACCGCGCCGTGGCCGACACGCACGTCGGGCCAGCGCCACGCCGCGACGCCCACGAGCGCCACCGCGACGCCCATCGCGCCCGCCAGCTGACCCACCGAGGCGCTGCCCGAGATGACGACGGCGCCCGCCGCCGCGGCGAAGGCCAGCGCGACCGGCGCCAGCACCGACGGCGCCGGGGCGTGCCGCGCCGCGTGATCGACCCCCAGCCACGCCACCAGCATCATCAAGCCGGCGTCCAGCACCCAGGCGCTCTGGCTGAGCTGGGGCAGCACGCCCTTCGATTCCCACAGGCCCGCGAGGGGCGCCAACAGGCGCCACGTGAAGAAGGCCAGCACGACCGTCGCCACCGCGCCGACGACCACGGGGCGCGCGGGCGGCTGGAGGCGGTCGAGCACCAGCCCGAAGGCCGCCGCGCCGATCACCGCCAGCAGCACCCAGTGGTGGGCGTCACCCATCGGCCAGCCGGGCCAGCCGAGCACGCCCACGTGGGCCGTGACCAGCCCCGCGAGCAGGGCGAGGCCGCCGAGCAACGGGCGCGCGGCCGCGCCCGGCTTCAGCTTGCGCGCCCCCACGATGGGCAGCGCCGCCGCCGCCACCGGCAGCACCACGGTGAAGACCAATCCGCTGATCTGGGCTTTGGTGGCGGCGTCCATGGCTCACTCCCCTGGCGTGGTGCAGACGGGCCGGGGGCTCACTTGCCCTTGATGCCCTCGGCCGAGAGCATCAGCTTGACCTCGTCGCTGAGCCCGTCGGCCATGAACGTGATGCCGAAGTCCGAGCGCTTGATGGTGAAGTCCGAGGCGAACCCGATGCGCTCGTTGCCCCAGGGATCCTTGCCCATGCCCGTCTTGGCGACGTCGATGGTGATGCTCTTGGTGACCCCGTGGATGGTCAGGTCGCCGGTCACGCTGTAGCCGTCGCCCTTCTTCTCGACCTTGGTGCTCTTGAAGGTCAGCTTGGGGAACTGCTTGACGTTGAAGAAGTCGGGGCTCCGGAGGTGGTCGTCCCGCTTCTTGACCCCGGTGCTGACGCTCGCCGCGTCGATCTCGATGTTCACGCCCTTCAGCTCGCCGCCCTCGACGTCGAAGCTGCCGCCGACCGTGTCGAACCGACCGTAGTTGGGGGCGACGCCGAAGTGGACGATCGAGAACAGGGCGTACGCGTGGGCGCCATCGACGCCCCACTTCTCGGCGTGGGCCGTGCCGAGGGTGAGGGTACCGAAGGCGGCGAGGGCGATGAGGGACGAAACCAGTCGCTTCATGAGGGTTCTCCTGTCGGTTTGTTGGCCGGTCCCAGCCGGCTCGTGAGGTGCCGCGTCGACGTGACGACCGCGGCAGTATTGCTCAATGGATGCCGGACGGGCACCCTCGGCCCGTTCTCTGGAGGAAACACGGTGTCGACGCAACCGACGAAGATCCTGGACGCCTTTCCCAACCCGAAGCCCGAGCGGGACTACGAGATCCGCTTCGAGTGCCCGGAGTTCACCTGCCTGTGCCCCAAGACGGGCCAGCCCGACTTCGCGACGATCCGCATCCGCTACACGCCGGACGCGCGCTGCGTCGAGCTGAAGTCGCTGAAGCTGTATCTGTGGAGCTTCCGCGACGAGGGGCACTTCCACGAGGCGGTCACCAACCGCATCCTCGACGATCTCGTGGCGCTGCTGCAGCCGCGCGTCATGGAGGTCGAGGGTGACTTCTGGGTGCGGGGCGGGATCCGGACCGTCGTGGTGGCGCGCCACGACTGAGCGGCCGAGAACGGAGCGCCCCCGCCACTTTGTCGCCGTGGTCGTGGTCGTGGTCGTGGTCGTGGTCGAAACGGATTGAGCGCCCACCCTCGTCTGCCGGGCTGCTCGGATCGAGCATCCTGCGAAGAGGGCGCGTCGCCGCGACCCGGTGGTCACCGCGGCACAAAGGCCCCCCGCAAGCTCGCCGACCACGACGACGACGACCACGAAGGGTCGGCGCGGATCAGCCGCCCGCGTCGCTCGCGGGCGCGCCTGCGTCCGTGGGCGGAGGTGGGGGCGGCTCGGCGTCCGGCGGCGGATCGAGGTGGTCGTAGGTCTTCAGCAGCGCCCGCCACTTCCCGTCGATGTAGACGAAGCCGTTGAGGCGAAGCCCCAGCAGCTCGCCCGGCCGGCGCAGGCGCACCGAGTACATCGGCCGCTTCGCGCGCATCGCGTCCAGCAGGCGCTGATCGCCCGGCGTCGTGCGCGCCGGAAACTCGGGACCGACCAGCTCCACCGCGACCTCGGTCAGCCCGTCCTTCACCTGCCGCACGATCACCTCACCGGCCTCGGCGCGCAGCGTCGCGGCGATGGTGTCGCTGTAGCCCTTCCACGCCCGCGCGCCGGCCTCCGGCCCGAAGAGCGTGACCAGCTCGTCCCGCGTCGCCAGGAAGGGCTCGAGCGCCCGCACCACCGCCGCCGGATCCCCGCCCTTCGCCGCGTCGGCCACCTTCTCGAAGGCCAGGCGCAGCGCGATGTGGTCGTCGGGGCTCTGCGGGGTGTTCTTGTCCGGCTCGGGCGCCTCGAGGGGACCGCAGGCGATCCCCCCGAGCGCCACCGCCAGGCTCAACAGGGCCGGGCGAACCGTCCTCAAGAGCGGCGCCGGCGCAGCACCAGGCCCAGCAGCGCGAGGCCGAACAACGCGCCCATGGGGCTGCCGCTGCGGCCGGGCGACGCGGTGCAGCCGTCGAAGGGCGAGCTGCCGGTGACATCCTCGGCCGGCGCGTCGACGCCCGCGTCGGGCGTCGACAGGCCGTCGAGCGGGTTGGGGTCGACCGCGTCGTCGAGGCCATCGCCGTCGGTGTCCGGCACCCGCGGATCCGTCTCGCCGTTGCCCGGCTGCCAGACCCCATCGCGGTTCTCGTCCTCGTCGCCGTCCCGCAGCGTGTCGCCGTCCGTATCCGGATCGCGCGGATCCGTCTCGCCCTCGTCGAACGCGCCGTTGCCGTTGGCGTCCTCGACGCCGTCGGGCAGGCGGTCGCCGTCCGTGTCCGGGTTGCGCGGATCCGTCTCGCCGTCGTCGACCATGCCGTTCAGGTTGCCGTCCTCGACGCCGTCGAGCACGCCGTCGCCGTCCGTGTCCGGCTGACGCGGGTTCGTCTCGCCGTCCTCGAACATGCCGTTCTGGTTCGCATCCTCGACGCCGTCGAGGATGCCGTCGCCGTCCGAGTCCGGATCCGTCGGGTCGGTGCCATTGTCGCGCTCGACCACGTCAGGGATGCCGTCACCGTCACTGTCCATCCGCAGGTCGTCGGTGGGGTCGAAGGGATCCCGGCCGCCCATGACCTCGCTGCCGTCGGGCTCGCCGCCGTCGTCGGTGTCGCGATCGAGGGGATCCGTCTCGCCGTCGTCGCGCTCCCCGTTCTGGTTGGCGTCCTCCTGCCCGTCCGTCAGCCCGTCGTCGTCGCTGTCCGGGTCGAGCGGATCGGTCTCGTCGGCGTCCTTGATGCCGTCCTGATCGGCGTCCTCGACGCCGTCGAGGATGCCGTCGTCGTCGGTGTCCGGGTTGGTCGGGTTGGTCTCGCCGTCGTCCACCGTGCCGTTGAGGTTGGCGTCCTCGGTGCCGTCGCGCAGGCCGTCCGCGTCGCTGTCGGCCGAGGTGGGATCGGTCTCGCCCTCGTCGACCATGCCGTTCTGGTTGGCGTCCTCGGCGCCGTCGAGCAGCCCGTCCTGATCGGTGTCGGCCACCCGCGGATCCGTCGGACCGTTGACCTCGACGAAGTCGCTGAGGCCATCGTCGTCCGTGTCCGGATCGTCGGGATCGGTCTCGCCGTCGTCGAGCTGACCGTTGCCGTTCAGATCCTCTTCGTCATCGTTCAGGCCATCGCCGTCGGTGTCCATCACCGGGCGGATGTCGTCGGCGGGGTTGTCGACCGGGTTGCGCCCACCGGCCACCTCGCTGCCGTCGGACTCGCCGCCGCCGTCGGTGTCCGGGTTGCGCGGATCGGTCTCGCCCGCGTCGACGGTGCCGTTCTGGTTCGCGTCCTCGACGCCGTCGTCGAGGCCGTCGTCGTCCGAGTCGGTGTCGGCGCCGTTGGTCTCGCCGGCGTCCACGCGGCCGTTCTGGTTGGCGTCCTCGACGCCGTCGGGGATGCCGTCGTCGTCGGTGTCGGTGTCGAGGGGATCGAGCTCGCCCTCGTCGCGCATACCGTCGCGGTCGATGTCCTCCTGGCCGTCGTCGACGCCGTCACCGTCCGTGTCGCGCTCGCGCGGATCGGTCTCGCCGTCATCGACCATGCCGTTCTGGTTGGCGTCCTCGATGCCGTCGGCGATGCCGTCGTCGTCGGTGTCGGCGTCGTCCGGCTCGGTCTCGCCGTCGTCGATGATGCCGTTCTGGTTGGCGTCCTCGACCCCGTCGTTCAGGCCGTCGTCGTCGCTGTCGGGGTCGGTCGGGCTGGTGGGCCCGGTCGCCTCGACGCCATCCGAGATGCCGTCGTTGTCGGTGTCGGGGTTGGTGGGATCGGTCTCGCCGGCGTCCACCATGCCGTTGCCGTTGGCGTCCTCCGCCCCGTCGAGCAGCCCGTCGTCGTCCGAGTCCGGGTCGAGCGGGTTGGTCGGGCCGTTGACCTCGACGCCATCGCCGAGGCCGTCCCCGTCGGTGTCGGGCGCGGTCGGATCGGTCTCGCCCATGTCCTGGACGCCGTTCTGGTTGGCGTCCTCGACCCCGTCGTTCAGGCCGTCGCCGTCGGTGTCCTCGCGGCGCGGATCGGTCTCGCCGTCGTCGACCATCCCGTTCTGGTTGGCGTCCTCGACGCCATCGTCGATGCCGTCGCCGTCGGTGTCGGCGTCGTTGGGATCGGTCTCGCCCGGCTCGACGACGCCGTTGCCGTTGGGATCCTCGACGTCGTCGGGGATGCCGTCCTCGTCGGTGTCGTTGACCTCGTCCTCGCCCCCGACGACGACCATGTCGAAGGGCTCGCCGCAGCGGCGGCACAGGGCCACGCCCGTGAAGGTCGAGGCGCCCACCACCCAGGTGTCGAAGATGATCGGGACGTCGTCGTCCTCGGCGTTGGTCGGCTGCACCCAGCGCCGGCGCTGGTGCGCGGCCGGCGGCACGCTCGAGCCATCGCCGAAGCTGAACACCGCGTCGTCGGTGGCGGGGATCAGGTTGGCCTCCGCGCGCACCGGGCGGTCGTCCCAGAACATCGGCAGCGCGGTGCGATCACCGTTGGGCGCCACGTCCCAGATGACGAAGCCGTCGCTGTTGTCCTCGATGTCGCTCATCGGGAAGTGCGTCTCGGCGGTCACCAGGCGCACGCGGAAGCGGTACGCGCCGTCGCCGGCCGGCTGGCCGTCGGGCCCGTTGCCGTCCCACAGCACCTCGTTGGTGCCCACCCGCACGTTGCCCCGCAGGACGAGGTCATCGGCGCGCTCGAGCGTGCCGTCACCGTCCGTGTCGATGATGACCTCGTAGGTGCCGTTGACGTTGGAGTCGAACGAGAAGACGCCGGTGTCCTGGTTGCCGTCGCCGTTGGGCGTGATCGTGCCGGTGCCCGCCTCGTCGTTGAACTGCACGTTGCCGAGCGTGGGCTCCGGGGGCGGGGCGGGGGCCGGATCCGGGTAGTTGATGTACATCTCGTAGCCCGAGAACACGGTCGCCTGATCGATGGGCGGCATCGCGGCCGAGGCCTGCCTCGCGGTGAGGCAGCCATCGCCGAAGGGGTCGCCGTACGCACACCACGACTGGCTGGGGTGGTCCTGCAAGCCGCGGGCGTTGCTGACGAGGAAGGCCCGGAAGCCGGCGAGGTTCTCGAAGTCGATGGCGAAGACGTTGGCGCCCTGGTTCACCTCGGCGACGACGAAGAACTCGGTGTCCGCGCCGTACGCGAAGCTGTGCGCGTTGAGCGCCCAGCTCTCGGTGTGCAGGCGGCCGCCGGGCGCCGAGGCGCCGCCGGCGTTCACCACGTCCACCTCGAAGAAGCGGATGGAGCTGCCGCTGCCGGTCAGCGTCTCGGGCTCGCCCACGAAGTTGATGCGCCAGTCGCCCTCGACGTCGACCGCCACCTCGTGCCAGTTGCGGTCACCGTCCGCCTGCTGGGCGTTGCAGTAGCCCCGCACCTGCGTGACCGCGAGCGGGATGCCGCACTGACCCTGCTGGCCGACACCCACCGGAAACCGGGTGAAGGAGCGACTGCGGCAGCTCTGGCCCGCGGCGCAGTCCAGATCGCCGGTGCAGGCCACGGGGTTCGGCGGGAAGACGATGATCTCACTGCCCAGCCGGCCGGCGTCCACCGGGTTCGCCGGGTTGACCAGCGCCTCCCGATCGAGGTCGAAGGACTGCCCGTCCACCTCGACCGCGCCCTCCTTCAGGCCGTCGTCGGACGAGCACACCCGGATGCGCTCGCCCGCGCGGGCGAAGACCTTCAGCTCCGAGAACCCCTCCAGGCCCTGGGTCAGGCCCAGCTGGCGAGTACCCTCGGGGACAGCCCCCACCGCCATCGGCAAAAGCAGCACGGTCGCCACGGCGACGCTTCGCAGGACGTTCAAGACCACCCCCTCCCCCCGGATTCGGTCAGCAAGGTCGCGGCGCATTGTCGGTCACTCCTCACATACGATGCAACCAAAGCGCAGGCGCCCGCTGTCCCCAGGGACACACGAGGGCGATGCTCGGCCGCAGCAGGTGGACGTCGAAGGTCAGACCAGGGCTCGGCGTGGCGTCCAGCGATCACGCAGGCCGGGCGTCAACAGCACCCCACCCAGCGCCAGCGCGCCCACGCCCCCCACCACCGGGACGATGGACGGCACGACGGGCGCGTAGGCGGAGGCGTACGCGAGCATCACGACGCCGTTGCCCAGATAGCCGGCGAGCGCGGCGAACCACCCCCAGCGGCGGTCCCCGAACAGCCCGATGGCGCCGGCGAGCCACAGCACGCCCAGGCTGACCAGCAGCGAGCCCAGGGTCGCGCCCATCAGCACCTGGAACAGCCCGCCCGCGGCGGCGGCGGCGGCGGCCACCTGCTGGGTCGCCGGCGGCGGGCCGTCGGGTCCCATGCGCAGCGGGGGCGCGTCGGCCACGTCGGGGTCGAGGGGCGCGTCGGCGCGGAAGGCGTCCTCGCCGGCCGAGGGGGCGGGCGTCGGGCGCGGCGACGGCGCGGCGTCGACGCGAGCGCGCGTGCTCGGCGCGGGTGTCGCCAGCGGGTTGAAGGGATCGCCGGGGGTGCCCAGCGCAGCGAGCGCCGCGCCGGGCGACGGCGCGCGGGCCGGCGGCGGCGCGCTGGGCGTCGCTGGGCGCGACGGGCTGGGGGTCGGCGTCGGCGCAGGGGCCACCGCCGCGGGCGCCTCGGCGGCCCGTGAAGCCGCCCCGCGCTGTCGCGCGGCCTCCGCCGCGGCGGCCGCGGCCGCCGCCTCGGCCTCGGCGATCCGGCGCTCGGCCTCCACGCGCGCCGCCTCGGCCTTCGCCTCGAGCTCGGCGATGCGCCGCGCCGCGGCCTGCTCCTGTGCGCGCACCTCGGCCTCGCGCTCGCGCTCGAGCCGCGCCACCTCGGCGGCGCGCTCGCGCTCGAGGCGCGCCACCTCGGCCTCGACGCGCGCCTCGGCCTCGGCCCGCGCCCTGGCCTCGGCCTCGGCCCGCGCCTGCGCCTCCTGCTGAGCGCGGGCCTCGGCCTCGGCGCGCGCGGCCCCCTCCTCGGCCCGCGCGGCGTCCTGCTCGGCGCGCGCGCGCCGACGGGCCCACTCGACGGCCTCCGGATCGACCTGCTCGAAGGACGCCGCCGCCGAGGCGTCCGCGGCGGCGGCGTGCAGGCGATCACGCGCCGCCTCGTCCTCGGGGTTCGCGTCCTCGAGCACCTGCGCCAGCTGCTCGCGGTAGAGGCTGCCGAAGCTCTCCATCACCGCCTGGGCCGCGGCCTCGCCGGAGCGGTCGAGGACCTCGGTCGCCTGGGTGAACATCGCCTCGTACTCACCGTAGGCGTCCATCGGATCGAAGGACGCGCTGCGCCCGTCGATGTAGCGCAGGGCCGCGAGGGCGAAGTGCTCCTCGGCCTCGGGCAGGCCGCCGCTCTCGTCGAGGCGCTCGCGGGCGCGTCCGCAGAGATCCACCAGCAGCGCGCGGCCGCGGTTCATGCGCAGGAGCGCGACGGCGCTGATCGCGAAGACGGCGTCGGTGACGCGCTCGGGATCGTCGGCCAGGCGGCGGAGCTGGCGAGCCAGGTGCAGCTGGGCGGCGTCGCGGACGCGCACGTCCCCGCGCAGATCGGCCAGCCGGGACAGCTCGGCGCCGGGATCGGCGGACGTCGGCAGGGCGCGCATCCACGCCACGAAGTCGGTGGACGGGGTGGGCGCCGCGAAGGCGGCCACCGGGCGCACGGGCGTCGGCGTGGGGGCCGGCGCGGGCTCGGGCGCCGGCTCGGGCTCGGGCGCCGGCGTGGGCTCGGGCGCCGGCGCGGGCTGCGGCGCCGGCGCGGGCGCGGGCGCGGGCTCGGGCTCGGGCTGCGGCGCCGGCGTGGGCTGCGGCGCGGGCTCGGGCGCCGGCGCGGGCTCGGGCGCCGGCTCGGGCTCGGGCTCCACCGCCGCCGGCGCCTCGGATGCAGAGGCCGCCGCGGGCTCGTCGTCCGGCGCCGCCGCCGCCGCCGGCTCGGGCTCGCCGGGCGCCACCTCGGCCGAGGCCAGCGCCTCGTCCTCCTCCTCCGGATCCGGCGCCTCCTCGATCCGCTCGACCACGGTCGGTGGGCCGTCGTCGTCGATCGGCGGCCGCCGCTGCACCAGCGTGGCGCCGCCGCCGCCGGCCCCGTCCTCGTCCGCTGCCCCGCTCGCCGGCAGGGCCTCGAGTCGGCGGGCCATCTTGGCGTCCTCGGGCACCGGGTGCACCCCCACGACGGTGACGTCGCCCAGATCGCCCAGCGTCTCGACGACGCGATCGGTCAACCGCACCGCCCGCAGCCGCGCCCCCTCCGGATCGTTGGTCACGAACAGCAGCCGCCCGCCGGCGACGTCGAAGGCCAGCCCCCGGTGGCTCGCGTCGGGCGCGCCCTGCACCACCGATCGGCAGGCGCCGCCGTCCACGTCGGCCAGCCAGATCTGCCCGTCCGCCGACCAGGCGACGCGGTCGCCCTCGGGCGAGACCGCCAGCGCCTCGATGCGCAGATGCGACTTGCCCACGTCGGCGCAGGCGCCGCCCGCCAGGGGCACGGTGCGCACGCGCTGCCGGGTGCCACCGCGCGCGCGCCCCACGAACACCACCCGCCGCGTCGCCGCGCTGTAGGTCAGGCCTGCCTCGGGCACGGCCTGCGCCCCGTCGCTCAGAGCCAGGGACAGCACCGACGGGGCGCGCCCCTCGAGCCCGAAGGCCGAGTCACCGGACTGGGTGAGATCGAGCAGGCACACCTCCCAGGCGCCGTCCGGACGGCCGTTGGCCAGGTACACCAGCTGCTCGCCGCCGGGCAGGAAGTGGGGTCGCACACAGCCGAGCTGCTTGCGGTTGCCGGCCCCGGCGATCACCTCCTCGCGCACAGAGTTGCCCGAGAAGTTCAACGAATACACATAGATGTCGGGCAGCGGGGCGCCATCGTAGGCTCCCTCGAGGGCCAGGCGCCCGCCCGTGTCGTCGAAGACCGCGCCGCCGATGCGCCATTTGGGATCGAGGGACTCGCGCAGCCAGCCGACGCCGGGCTTCTCGAGGTTGACCAGTCCCACCCGCGCCCGGTACTCGCCGCGCAGCACGTTGCGCGCGACCGCGTCGACCGCGACGCGGCGCCCCT
>JAUHXL010000237.1 GCA_030426945.1 bacterium | reverse complement strand
ACGGGCGCGGCGCGGAAGAAGAAGGCGTCCGCGTCGGCGGGCAGCGTCGGGCCGTCGCAGCCCTCGAGGGTGGCCGGATCCAGCCGCAGGGCGAGCAGGGCGTCCAGGTACAGGCGCTGCTCGATGACGCCCTGGCGGAAGGTGTCGGGGAAGGCCGCCAGGTTGTTGAAGTTGAGGTAGGCGATGCCGCTGGCGCCGGGCAGGCGCTCGGGGTTGACCGGGTGGGCGCTGCCCGCCATCGCGAAGCCGTGGGCGGCGACGACGTGGGCCGGCCCCAGGCCCTTGGCCGGGGGGCCGCCCGGGGGCGCCGGGCCGCGATCCACGAGCTGGGTGCTCAGGCCGCCCGAGCCGTGGAAGTACAGCACCAGCGGGTAGCCGTCGGCGGGCATCGGGGCCTTGGGCAGCGTCACCACCACCGGGATGTTCGTCTCGCCCTGCTCGATGGGCAGGCCGTCGCCGTCGAGCTCGAAGCGGCCCTCGCTGTTGTAGGGCGGGGTGCCGGGCTGGAAGGTGGGCAGGGTGAGGGTGCCGTGCAGCTCGCAGAAGCGGGCGTGATCGGCGCCGTCGTCGGCGTCGAGGCGCAGCCCGTCAAGCGTCGGGGTGTAGCGGCCGCGCAGGGCCTCGGTCATCGCGTGCAGCTCGGCCACGACGTCGCCGGTGGTGAACACGGTGGCGGCGGCGACCTCGCCGCGCGGCACGCCGCGCTCGGCGAGCACCGGCCACAGGGGCGCGTAGAGCGGATCGTCGAGGGCGGCGGCGGCGAGGGGCGCGCCCGCCGCGTCGGCCACCGTCGTACGCACGACCACCGCGTAGGTGGTGGCCGCCCGCAGCACGAAGCCCGGGCGCGGGGCCACGGCGAGCAGGTGCTCGGGCACGTAGCCATCGGGCGCCAGCGTCTGCGCCACCACCGGCACGGCGCGCCCGCGCTCGGGCGAGCCCGGGTCGACGTCGAGCAGCAGCAGGGGGGCGTCGGCGTCGGGCACGATCACCGCCTCGGGATCGCGCGCGGTGAGGGGGCCGTCGAACCGGAACCAGATCACCGGCGTCGTCGGCCACCCGCCGCGCTGGGTGGCGGCGCGCAGCAGGCCCTCGATGATCGGCAGCGCGCCGGGCCGCGGCAGGGCGCCCACGCGCGGGCGCCCGTCGGCGTCCAGCCGCGCGTCGGACGGATAGGGGCGATCGTAGAAGGTGGCGGAGTCGTCGGGATCGAAGTCGGCCGCGTAGATCAGGCGGGTCGCGCCGGGCGCGGCGTCGGGGGGCACGAAGGCGTCGGGGGTGGCGTCGGGGAGGCGGGCGTCGGGGGACGCGTCCGCGGGCGCGGCGTCGGCCACCGGGCTCGCGTCGGCCGAGGGCGTCGGCTCGGCGTCGCCCCCGTCGTCGCAGGCGGCCAGCAGCAGCAGCGGCAGCAGGGGGGCGAGGCGGCGCATCCGCCGCTCAGCCGAAGTGCTGGCTGATGGCCTTCTCGACGCCCGACTCGATCTTGCCGGCGACCATGCTCGCCGGCAGGCCCAGCTTCAGATCGATCGACACGTGGGTGTCGTCGATGGTGCACCCGCCGCTGACGCCCTTGCCGCTGACCGTGGCCCCCGCGCCCTGCACGTTCACCTTCACGCCGTACTTGCTCTCGAGCTCGCGGGCCAGGCCGGCGAGCTTCGCCTGCGCGTCTTCCTTGGTGGTGTTGTGGGGGCGCTTCACGCTGACGGTCTTGGCCATCGTTTCATCCTTCTCGCGGGGTCGGGGGTCGGGGACGGTCTCAGTAGCCGCCCTGGCTCGTGCCACCGGTGACGATGGCGACGCTGGCCGAGGCGCCGATGCGGTTGGCGCCGGCGGCGACCATCTTCACGACGTCCTCGCGGCTGCGCACGCCGCCCGAGGCCTTCACGCCCATCTCGGCGCCGACGATGCGGCGCATGAGCGCGATGTCCTCGGCCGTGGCGCCGCCGCCGCCGAAGCCGGTGCTCGTCTTGACGAAGGCCGCGCCGGCCGCCTTGCTGAGCGCGCAGGCGATGACCTTCTCGTCGTGATCCAGCTTGCTCGTCTCGAGGATGACCTTCACCGCGACCGGCTTGGCGGCCTCGACGACCGCGCGGATGTCCTCGAGCACCAGGGCGTGGTCGCCGCTCTTCAGCGCGCCGATGTTGAGCACCATGTCGATCTCGCGGGCCCCGCAGCGGATGGCCTCGCGCGTCTCGAAGGCCTTCGCCCGCGGCGTCATCGCGCCGAGCGGGAAGCCGACGACGGCGCACACCGGCACGCTGCTGCCCTGCAGGAACTGCGTCATCAGCCGGACGTTGGCCGAGTTGACGCACACCGTCGCGAAGCGGTGCTTGCGGGCCTCCTCGGCCAGCGCCAGCAGCTCGTCGCGCGTGGCCTCGGGCTTCAGCAGGGTGTGATCGATGTAGCCGGCGAGATCGCCCTCCACCCGCCCGGTGCCCGGGCCCGCGCCGATGCGCGTGGCGCCGGCGGCGGTGACCGCTCGCGCGTCCTCGGGGCGGCGCACGGCGCACATGCCGCAGCCGCTGCAGTGCTCGGGCTCCTCGTCGCAGGGGATGACGCGCAGCGCCTCGGGCGAGTGCGTCTCGAGGCTGGCGCGCGCGGCCTTGGGGGCCCGCGTATAGCCGGGCCCGTGGCCCCCGGCCATCAGCCGGGCGCGCACCTGCTGCGCGATGAGGTCGACCAGTTCGTCTTCACGCATGGCGCGCAGACTAACGCGCCCGGCCGGCGCGCGCCATTGCATAGCGTCGCCGGCTGCGCCCGGCCGCATGTGACACCGGGGCGCGGGTTGGGCTAAGTTCCGGCGATCCTGGGGGCAGAGAATGCGCAACGTGTGGGTGTTGGTGTGGGCGGTCTGCGCGACGGCCTGCGCCGAAGCGGAGATGGTGATCGGCGCCGAGGCGGGCGCGGGCGTGGACGCCGGGGGCGCGGACGGCGCGGTGCCCCGGGCCGACGCCGCGGACGTCGCCCCCCCGACTCCGGTGATCCCCGTCGACGACGCGACGATGGGCTCGGGCGGCGAGGGCGGGCGCGATCTCGGGGCGCCGGCCGTCGACGCGGGCCCGGTCGAGGACGCGGCGGCGCCGGGCGAGGACGCCACGGCGCCGGGCGTCGACGCGGGCCTCGACGCCGCCCCCGAGGGGGACGCCGGCCCCGCCGCCGACGCGGCGGCAGACGCGGCCCCGGACGCCGCGCCCCCCGTGTTCGAGTGCGCCGACAACGCGCAGCGCCGCTGCGAGGGGTGCGACGGGGTGCAGACCTGCGTGGACAACCGCTGGGGGCCCTGCGTGGGCCAGCCCGAGCGCTGCAACCACCGGGACGACGACTGCGACGGCGCGACCGACGAGGGCTTCGTGGGGCTCGGTGAGGGCTGCGCGGCGGGCGTGGGCGCCTGCGCCGCCGAGGGGGTCATCGACTGCGCGTCGGACGGCGCGGCGGCGGTCTGTGGCGCGCGCCCGGGTCAGCCGGGCGTCGAGGTGTGCGACGGGGTCGACCAGGACTGCGACGGCGCGGTGGACGAGGGGCCGGACGGCGCCCCCCTGCGCCGCACCTGCTTCGGGGGGCCCGAGGGCGCCGTCGGCGTCGGCGCCTGCGTGGCCGGCGTCGAGACCTGCGAGGGCGGCGCCTTCGGCGCCTGCGCCGGGGCGGTCGTGCCGACCGACGAGGCCTGCGACGGCGTGGATCAGGACTGCGACGGCCACGTCGACGAGGGCCCGGACGGCACGACGCTGATCGCCGACTGCTACGAGGGGCCCGGCGGCACGGTCGGCGTCGGCATCTGCCGCGGCGGCGAGCGGGCCTGCGTCGAGGGCGCGTTCGGCCCCTGCGAGGGTCAGGTGCGCCCGGCGCGCGAGATCTGCGACGGCCTCGACAACGACTGCAACGGGATCGAGGACGACGGCGAGGCCGGGCCCTGCGCCTGTGAGCCGGGCGTCGAGCAGCCCTGCTACACCGGGCCCCCGGGCACCGAGGGCGAGGGCGTCTGCACCGCGGGGCGCCAGATCTGTCGGGCCGACGGCGCCGGGTTCGGGCCCTGCGCTGGCGAGCAGGTGCCCGACAACGAGAGCTGCGACGGCACCGACGAGGACTGCGACGGGGTGGTCGACGAGGCGATCGACGGCACCGGCGCGCCCTGCACGGCGGGCGTCGGGGGCTGCGCGGTGGCGGGCACGACCGCCTGTGACGGCGAGGCGGGGGCGGTGCGCTGTGACGCCGTCGCCGGGGCGCCGGCGGCGGAGATCTGCAACGACGTGGACGACGACTGCGACGGGCGGGTGGACGAGGGGCAGAGCGTCGGGGCGCCCTGCGCCAACGGCGTCGGCGCGTGTCGGCGGGCGGGCGTGATCGTCTGCGGGCCGGGCGGCAGCACGGTGTGCGACGCGCCGCGCGGGCTGGCCGGCGACGAGGTGTGCAACGCGATCGACGACGACTGCGACGGCGAGACCGACGAGGCGCTGGGGCTCGGGGCCGCGTGCGCCGCGGGCGAGGGCGCGTGCCGGGTCGAGGGCGCGCGGGTGTGCGGCGCGGACGGCGCGGTGCGCTGCGACGCCGAGCCGCGCGCGCCCGACGTCGAGCGTTGCAACGGCGCCGACGACGACTGCGACGGCCAGATCGACGAGGCCGATCCCGCCGAGGGCCAGCCCTGTGACACCGGCGCGATGGGCGCCTGCGGGGTGGGCACGCGGCGCTGTGAGGGCGGCGTGCTGGCGTGTGCGCAGACGGCGCAGCCGGCGGCCGAGTCCTGCAACGACGTGGACGACGACTGCGACGGCGCGACGGACGAAGCGGTGATCGAGGACTGCTACGACGGGCCGGCGGGCACGGCGGGCGAGGGCCCCTGCCAGGCCGGGGTGCGGACCTGCGTGGCGGGTCGCTTCGGGGGCTGCGCGGGGCAGGTGCTGCCGGCCGCCGAGGCCTGCGATCAGGTGGACAACGACTGCAACGGCGCGGTGGACGATCTGGGCGTGGGGGGCTGCGTGTGCGAGGCGGGGACCACGCGCGCGTGCTACGCCGGGCCGGCGGGGACCGAGGGCGTCGGGCGCTGCCGCGCGGGCAGCCAGACCTGCGCCGGCGACGGCACCGGCTACGGGCCCTGCGAGGGGCAGGCGCTGCCCCTCGTCGAGGTGTGCAACGGCGCCGACGACGACTGTGATGGCCTCGTCGACGACGCCCTTGGGGTGGGCGAGGCGTGCGCGGTCGGCGTGGGGGCCTGTCGGGTGGCGGGCGCGCTGGCCTGTGACGGGGCGAGCGGGCAGGTCGTGTGCGACGCCGAGGCGGCGCCGGCCGGGGTCGAGTCCTGCAACGGGGTGGACGACGACTGCGACGGGGTGATCGACGACGTGGCGGGCCTGGGCGCGGCCTGCACCGCGGGGCAGGGGGCCTGTGCGCGCAACGGCCAGCAGGTGTGCGGGGCCGGGGGGCTCGTCTGCGACGCGCAGCCCGGCGCGCCCGGCGCCGAGGTGTGCAACGGGCGGGACGACGACTGCGATGGGTCGGTCGACGAGGCCGTGGCCGGGGTCGGGATCGGGTGCAGCGTGGGTGAGGGCGCCTGCCTCGCGCAGGGCGAGACCGCGTGCCGGGGGATGGCCGGCATCGCGTGCGACGCCAACCCCGGGGCGCCGGCGCTCGAGGCCTGCAACGAGGTGGACGACGACTGCGACGGCGCGGTGGACGAGGACGCCGACGGCGGCCCCTGCGCGGCGGGCGTGGGCGCGTGCCGCGCGGAGGGCGTCGTGCGCTGCGCCGGCGGACAGCTGGCCTGCGACGCCGTGGCGGGCCCGGCCGACGTCGAGGTGTGCGGGCCCGCGGACGAGGACTGCGACGGCTTCGTCGACGAGGGCGACGTGTGCGCCGTCTACGCCAGCTGCCTCGAGGCGCGGCGCGCCGGCGTGGTCGACAGCGGCGTGCTGCGCTTGCAGCCGGTGGGGGCGGCCGCGCCGGTCGACGTCTACTGCGATCAGCAGACCGACGGGGGCGGCTGGACGCTGGTGGGCAGCACCGCGGGCACCACGCTCAACGACCAGGCCGCCGACTGGTATCCGGATCTGCGCACGCTGGCGCCGACGAGCGGGAACGAGGGCGTCTGGCGGGGGCTGCGCGACGCCGCGCAGGGCTTCGACGTGCGCTTCGCCTGCCGCGACAGCCGGGCGGCGGCCGGCGCCGCGATGACCGTCGACCTCTCGTTCTACAAGACGCCCTGGTACCACGAGATCACGACGGGCGCCGACGCCGCCAGCTGCTTCAGCGAAGGCAACGGCGAGGGCCAGGATCTGCCCCCGCCGGCGCGTCGGGACAACGTCGGCGGCGTGCTGCTCGGCACGGGGACGCGTTGGGCGGCCGGCTACCTCGAGGGTGAGGACACCTGCGACTCGACGGCCGACTTCACGGTCGATCTGGACGACCGCGGCATGGACAGCCAGCAGGGCGACGGCACGGACTGGGGCGAGGACGACGGCACGCGCAAGTGCGGCGTCAACGCCCTGGGTGACGGCCAGTGGTTCGTCTTCGTGCGCGAGAGCCGGACGCCGGCGGGCCCGCCCGCCTGCCCGGCCGACGACGCCTGGGAGGACGCCGACGGGATCGCCGACGCCTGGCCCATCGCGCTGGGCTACGACCCGCTCGAGGCGATCATCTGCGGGGTGGACCGCGACTGGTACGCCTTCCCGGGGCACGCCGGCTGCACCGTGACGGCCACGCTGCGCTTCGTCGACGCCGCCGGGGACATCGACGCCCGGCTGTACGACAGCGACGGGACGGGGGTGGCGACGGGGGGCTCGGTGACCGACGACGAGGTGCTGACCTGGACGGTGCCCGCGGCGGCGGATGCCTGGTTGCGGCTCGAGGTGTACGGCTACAGCTTCGCGGCCGACGCGAGCAACACCTACACGGTGCAGGTGAGCGAGGTCTGTCCGTAGGGTCGGAGGCGGGGGGCGGCGCGCCCGGGCGGGCGCGGCCGAGCGGGCTCACCAGCCGGTCTGGTAGTCGCCCTCGTTGCAGGTGGCCACCGTGGGCAGGGACGCCAGGTAGCCGAAGCGCACGCGGGGATCCTGCGTGGTGCTCGCCGGCGCGTCCGGCGCGTTCGCGACGTAATCGTTCCACAGGTCGATCTGCGCCTGCAGATCCTCGACGGCGTCGGGGCGGTCGAGGGCGAGGAAGGCGTAGGGCCCGTTGTTCAGGCGATCCCACACCAGCGCGTCACGCACCTCGATGGCGCGCTCGGTGCGCTCGCTCTCGCACAGCTGGAAGGCCCAGATCGAGGCCGGACCGGTCAGCCCGTCGAGGTCGATGCCGGTCGACATCTGGCTGTGGGGCTGCCCGTTGTTGGTGCAGCCGCCGCAGACCGTCTCGAGATCCGTGTAGTACAGGCCGCGCACGCCGGGGCCCGCCTCGGCCGGATCGACGAAGGGGTTGTTCGTCGCCGCGGTCAGGTTCGGGTAGTCGCGCTGCGTCTTCGAGACGCCGTTGTCGGCCAGCAGGTGGTTGTAGCGGTAGGCGCGGCTGAAGATGGCGCAGGCCACCTTCCTGCCGGTCTCGCGGTCGTGGCAGGTGACCAGCGCGCCCGCGTCGCTGTTGGGATCCGACAGCACGTGGCCCCAGGCGCCACGGCGGATGATGCCCTCGGTGCTCTCGACGGTGACCGTCATGTCGCTCAGCTCGGCGATGGCGACGTTGCCCTGATAGGCCCAGCCGCGATCGAGCGTGGCGCCGAAGAGCTCGAACTCGGTCCCCACCTCGACGTCGGCCAGCCCCAGCATGGGGAGGCGCTCGCCGGTCATGCGGATGCGGGCGGGCGGATCGAAGCGGATGTCGCGCGGCTGCAGGGTCCACATCAGGCCGAAGCCGTTGCCGGGGATCTGCATCGGCGCCCGCTCGGCGTCGAGCACGGTGAGGGTGATCTCGTCCTGGGGCTCGTCCCCGTCGACCTTGATCGAGTCGGGCTCGATGACCACCTCGACGGTGATGTCGGTGCCGGTGCCGGGATCGACCACGGTCCACGCCAGCGTGCCGCCGTTGGCCACCAGCTCGGGCGTGATCTTGTAGCCCTTGGCCTGCAGGGGGACGTAGGCCGTGCGCAGGGACACCTCGGCGCCGTCCTGCAGGTCGCCGAGATCGATGAACTCGCGCAGGGTGATGGGCAGCAGGTGCACGCGGTCACCCTCGACGGTGTCGTAGGGCAGGCGATCGACGCGCGGCGAGTACACCAGCACCGTGATCTCCTGCCGGGCGTTCTGCGCGGCGCGGATGGCGTCGACGGCGACGTCGAGGGTGTAGGCGCCGTCCTCGTCCGTCGTCACGCGGTCGCCGACCTCGCGGCCGTTGATCGCCAGGGCGACCTCGGCGCCCGCGACGGCCTGATCGTTCCAGTCCACCACCGTGCCGCGCAGGGCGGCCGTGGCGGTGGCGGCCGGCGTCTCGTCGGCCACCGGGGGCAGGGCCTCGTCTTCGGTGGGTCCGCAGGCGGCGGTCGCCACGGCCAGCGCGATCCAGAGCCCTTGGCTACGCTCGAACATCCTCTCTTCCCTCCAATGCCCATGGTTCGCCGAGGACATTATGGAAAAATGTAATGAAAGTAAACCTGCGCGGAGGCGACCGGCGCCGCCCATGGCGCTCGATCCGCGCGGCGAGGGGCGCTAGGCTCCCGCCGCGTACCGTGGGGCGCGGATCCGACGGTGGGCCGCGCGATTGGGATGAGACCCGCCGGCCGGCTCGGGGGTCCAACTACGGGCGGGGCCTCGGGTGCGGGGTCCGCGCGAGACGAGCCCGGGTGAGGGGAGCGCAGGTGCCAAGTCGGCTCACGTCTGTCCCCGCGACGCGGCGGGGCGGGAGCGTTCGGTGATCGACGCGCTCAGAGGTTGGCTCGACAACGTCGGCCCGTCGTACCCGACGGCCTTCCTGGTCGCGGCCGTGACCACCGTGGTGTTGGTGCCGGTCGTGCGCCGGTTCGCGGTGGCCCGCGGCGTCGTCGACAAGCCGGACCTGCTGCGCCGCGTCCACACCCGCACCACCCCGCGCTGGGGTGGCATCGCCATCGCCGCGGGCTTCTTCGCCAGCCTGACGGTGCTCTGGCTCTTGGACACCGGCGTCGTCCGCTACTTCGCCCGCGATCTCAACCGCGTGCTGGTCATCGTCGGCGGCGGCCTGGCCATGCTGGGCCTGGGCGTCTACGACGACGCGCGGGGCGCCAACGCCGTGGTCAAGTTGTCCGTGCAGATCCCGGCGGCGCTGTTGTTGCCCGCGCTGGGCTTCAGCTTCGACGTGGTCGCCCTGCCTTGGGGGGGCAACCTGTACGTCGGCCCCTTCGGCGCGCTGCTCGCCGTGCTCTGGGTGGTGGGCGTCACCAACGCGATCAACCTGATCGACGGGCTCGACGGCCTCGCCGCCGGCGTCGCGTTCGTCGCGGTGGCGGTCACCTTCGTCATCGGCGTGGCGGGCGACAAGATCATCATGGCCCTGGTGTCGGTGGCCCTCGCGGGCGCGCTGCTGGGCTTCCTGTTCCACAACTTCCACCCGGCCAGCATCTTCATGGGCGACGCGGGCAGCCTGTTCATCGGCTACGTCGTGGCCGCCAGCAGCGTCATGGCGAACTTCAAGTCGCAGACGACCGTCGCGCTGACCGTGCCCGTCTTGCTGCTGGGCCTGCCGATCCTCGACACCGCGCTGGCCTTCTTCCGGCGCATGCTGCGGGGGCGATCGCCCCTGTCGGCGGATCGCGATCACGTCCACCACCGCCTGCTGGCCTTCGGCCTGTCGCACCGGACGGTGGTGTTGGTGATGTGGGGCTTCTCGCTGCTGTGCGCCTCGGCCACGTTGGCGGTGTACTTCAGCCCGGCCAAGAGCGCCGTGTGGATTCTGCTGGCCTACGGGGTGATCGTCCTCATCCTGGCGCGGCGGCTGGGCTACGTGCGCATGGAGCGCTGGCGGGCGGAGTTCCGGGACGGGCGCGAGGCCAAGCGCGTGCGCCGCGCGCGCGTCGAGACGGTGCGCACGGTGGCTGATCGGGTGCGGCAGGCGGCCAACGTCGACGAGGCCTTCCACGTGCTGACCGACGCCCACGCGCTGTACGGCTACGACGAGGTGCAGCTCGAGGTCCACGGGGCCGCCGCGCCGCAGAACACGGTGCTCGACTGGCGGCGGCCGACGGACACCGCCGGCGGCGGCGCCGAGGCCTTCGAGGTGACCTTCGACCTCGACGCGCCGGGCGCGCACGGGCGCATCTGCTATCGCTACCGCGACGGTCGGCGGGGCATCGAGGTCGAGGACGAGTCGCTGCTGCGGCTGCTGCACCAGGCGCTGCGCGCCCCCCTCGAGCGGCAGTTCGGCGCGCGCTGATCCGGCCGGCGGCCCTCAGCAGGGGCCGTCGCAGACCTGCACCAAGACCTCGTCGCGCGCCACGTTGCCCGCCCGGTCGACGACGGCGCCCACCACCCGATACCGCCCGGGCGCGACCCGCGTCTTGGCCTGGTCGAAGGCATCCCAGGCCCGCACCACCCGCACCTCGGGATCGGCCAGCGGCCCGGCGCCGAGGCGGCGCACCAGGCGGCCCTCGA
>JAUHXL010000236.1 GCA_030426945.1 bacterium | reverse complement strand
GACAGCAGCCCGCGCGCAGGTTGCCGCAGTCCAGGTAGGTGTCCCCGTCGAGGTCGCAGGCGGCGTCATAAGGCCGAATCGTGATCAGGTGGCTGCCGGTGCCGTCCCCCGCCCGGCCGTCGCCGATACCGACGATGGCGTCGTCCGCGTAGGCCACCGCGTGGACGAACACCGCGCCGTCGCCCTCGGGGATCCACGCCTCGCGCAACCGGAAGGGCTTGCCGACGACCTGATCGCCGCTCACCGCGAAGCTGGTCTCCTGGACCTGCCGCGCGGCCGCGCCCGCGTCGCCGGCGCCTTCGCGCTTGATCACGACGGTCAGGCGGTCGATGCGCTCGACGCCGGCCGCGACCACCCGCACCGAGGCGGGCGCCTCGCTGCCCCCGTCGTCGCAGCCGACCGCGCCGGCGAGCAGGGCGCCGCAGAGGAGCGCGCGGCCCCACGCTGGCGCGATTCGCCCGGTCCATTCGCGTACGTGCACTGTGGAGATCCCCCGGTTCTCGGAACCCGGCCATGATACGCAAGCGGCGACCCCCGCCGCAAAGCCGGCGTCACCCTTGTTTCCTCGCTCGGATGCTGGCAAAAAGCCGGCGTGGTCGAGCCTCTCCCCAAACCGCGCCCCGCGCTGGCCGAGCCCGTCGACGGCACGCCGCTCCTGTACGCGTTCGCCGATGTCCTCGACGAGATCCGGTTCAACGGCCGCTGGCGGCCGGATCGCGTGGCGGGGGGTCTGCTGGTGGGCGAGCACTACCAGGATCCCGACTCCGGCGATTCGTACGTGCAGGTCGAGGGCTTCGTCGCGGGCGCCCACTGCACCGACACCGCCGACTTCATCCGGCACCTGCGCCTGCAGTGGAAGGCGTCGGCCGCCACCCAGCGCTACCACTTCCCGGACGCCGAGGTCGTCGGGTGGTACCTCGCGGCGGCGCGGGGCGAGGGCGCCCCGGGCCAGCCGGAGCTGGTGCTGCACAACACCTTCTTCAGCCACCCCTGGCAGACCGGGCTGTGGCTGGTGGGCGACGCCGCGGCGCGCGCGCTGCGCCCCGACGGGGACACCTTCGCGACGACGTCGGTGGGCCTGATCCGGCCCGACCGGGCGCGTTGACACCCGCGCGGACAGTGGATATGACAGGGCGCCCCACGCGGGCCCAACGGTAGGAGATCAGCATGATCGGTCCCGGGACCACCATCCGCGGCAACATCGCCGGTGACGAGGATCTCGTCGTCGAGGGCCGCGTCGAAGGGGCGGTGCGACTGACCAAGGATCTGACGGTGGCCGAGGGCGCGACGGTCGAGGCCGAGGTCGAGGCCCGGGCCGTGCGCGTGGGCGGCCGGTTCGCCGGCACCCTCGACGCGGGCGACAGCCTGGTGGTGGAGGCCGGCGCGGTCTTCGTCGGCGACGTCAAGACGCCCCGCCTGCAGATCGCCGACGGCGCGCACTTCAAGGGCAAGGTCGACATGGACTTCGAGCTGCCCGGCGAGACGAAGAAGCGCGACGACCGCCGCCGCTGAGGCGCGGCGGACGCTCGCTCGGGGGTTGTCCCCCGCGATTTTCATTCAGTGATTGCGGCCCGCGCGGCCGCGACCCGGCACACGGAGGCGCGAAGGTCCCATGGCGAACACCGTCATCGGCAGCTCGATCGTCATCGATGGGGAGATCAGCGGCGACGAGCCGGTGATCGTTCAGGGCACGGTCAAGGGCCGCATCGCCGTCAGCGAGAGCGTCTACGTCGAGAACGCGGGCACGCTCGAGGCCGACGTCGAGGGCGACTCGGTCGAGATCGGCGGCACTGTCACCGGCAACGTCACGGCGCGCACGCGGGTCGAGATCAAGGCCGAGGGCAAGATGGTCGGCGACGTGAAGTCGCCGCGCATCCTCATCGCCGACGGCGCCCTGTTCAAGGGCAACATCGACATGGACGTGGAGCGCTGAGGATGGCCAAGGCGCCCACGATCATCACCGCCTCGACCACGGTCGACGGCCGCGTCGAGGGCAGCGAGGACGTCGAGATCTACGGCGCCGTGCGCGGCGCGATCCGGCTGGTCGGCGATCTCTACGTCGACGGCGAGGCCCGGGTCGACGCCGAGGTCGAGGTCACCTCGGTCGCGATCCACGGCATCCTGGTCGGCAACGTGCAGGCCAGCGACTCGATCGAGATCTTCGGCAGCGCGCGCGTCGTGGGCGATCTGACCGCCCCGCGGGTGGTGCTGCACGACGGCGCGCTCTATCGCGGCACCATCGACATGGGCGAGGCGCCGGACGAGGGCGCCGACCGGGGCACGCGCGGCGCGAGCCGCCCGGCGCCCGCGCGGTCGGCCCCGGCGCGCCCGGCTCCCAGCCGCCCCGCGCCGCCGCCCGCGCGGCCGGCGCCGCCGCCCCGGAAGGAGGCCCCGCCGCCCGAGCCGGCCGTCGAAGACGAGGACGGCGAGGACGACGACGACGAGCCCGCCCTGCCCGACGCCGCGGGCAAGAAGAAGGTCCAGGTCAAGAAGCGCAAGTGACGCCGGCCGACCGCGAGCGCCTGCGGGCGCTGCTCATCGAGCTCAGCTACGCGCGCCGGCCCGTGCGCCTGGCGTCCGGCGCCGAGAGCACCTTCTACATCGACTGCAAGCAGACCGCGCTGCACCCGGAGGGCGCCGCCCTCCTGGGCGAGGCGCTGCTCGACGCGGTCCGGGCGATCGAGGCGCGCACCGGGCGCGTGGCCGAGGCCGCCGGTGGCATGACGCTCGGCGCCGATCCGCTCGCCACCGCGGTCAGCCTCACCGCCCACTTCGCCGGACGCTTCCTGCCCGCGTTCATCGTGCGCAAGGAGTCCAAGCGGCACGGCACGCGGCAGTTCATCGAGGGTGATCGCAACCTGACCGCGGGCATGTCGGTGGTGCTGCTCGAGGACGTGGTCACCACCGGGGGCAGCACCCTGCGCGCGGCGGAGCGCGTCCGCGAAGCGGGGCTGGTGCCCCTCGGGGTCGCCTGCATCGTCGACCGGGGCGCGGGCGGCGTCGCGGCCCTCGAGGCCGACGGCCTGCCCGTCGAGGCGCTGTTCGGGCGCGCCGACTTCCCCGCGGACGACGCCGACTGATGGGCGGCGCGCCCGCGTCGCGCCCGGCGGTGCTGGCCGGCGCGCTGGCGACGATCCTCGCCGGAGGGCTGACGCTCGCCGGCTGCGGCGGCGGCACCCCGGAGCTCTGGTCGGTCAACGAGGAGCAGGTCGCCGCGACCCTCGACTACGACGACGCGCTGCGCACCTGGACGCGCTCGGCGGAGGCCTACGAGGCCTTCGAGAGCCGCGTCTTCGTCACCGCCACCTTCATCTCGCCGGCCTTCGCCGCCGCCAAGGCCCGCTTCGAGGCGGAGCGGCTGGGCATGGGCCGCGACGCGGCGCGGGCTCACCGCGCCGAGGCCGTCGCGCGGGCGGGCACCGAGACGCTGCTCTTCGTCGCGCTGTCGACCAACGATCCTTATTGGAACGACCTCGACCGCGCCGAGGGCTCGCTGCGGGTGCGCCTGCGCCTGGCCGACGGTACGAACCTCGCGCCCACGTCCGTCGAGCAGCTCGACAGCGACGAAGAGGCCGACGTGCGGCCCTTCTTCCCCTACCTCGATCCCCTGTACGAGGGCTACTGGGTGCGCTTCCCCGTGCCCCAGGATCGCGACGCGCTGCGCCTGCGCATCGCCGGCGCGCCCGCCGTCGTCGACCTGGTCTGGGAGGCGCCGTGACGCGGCGGGACGAGACGCTCGAGGCCCCGGACGGGACGATCCTGGCCTACACCGTCGCCGGCGAGCCGGGCCCGGTGGACTTCGCGCTGGCCGACGGCATCGGGTGCGACGGGTTCATCTGGCGCTACATCGAGCCCCTGCTGACCGAGCGCGGGCGGGTGCTGCACCTGCACATGCGGGGTCACGGGCGGAGCGCGGCGCCCCGCGATCCGGATCACATCGGCATGGACGCGCTGGCCGACGACTGGGGGGCGCTGTTCACCGCCTGCGGCACGCGGAAGGCCATCGTCGTCGGCCACTCGATGGGCGTGCAGGTGGCGCTCGAGACCTGGCACCGCCACCCCGACCGGGTAGCGGGGCTGGTGCTGATCTGCGGCAGCTTCGAGAACCCGGTCGGCACCTTCCACGACGGGCGGGCGCTGCAGCGCGTGCTGCCCCTGCTGCAAGGTGCGGCCAAGCTGGGCGGTCGCGCCCTCGAGCGGGCCTGGAGCCGGCTGGTCAAGTTGCCCGTGTCGTTCCATGTGGCCCGCCTGACCGAGATCCACCCGGACCTCACGCGGCGGCGGGACTTCGAGCCCTACCTCGAGCACCTCGCGGCGATGAACCCCAGCCTGTTCTTCCGCATGCTCGGGCGCGCGGCCGAGCACACCGCCCGCCCTTACCTGCAGGACATCGACGTGCCGGTGCTGGTGGTGGCGGGATCGGACGACAAGTTCACGCCGGCGCGGCTGTCGGACGAGATGGCCACGCGCATCCGGGACGCCCGCCTGCTGGTCTGCCCCGAGGGCACGCACACCGCGCCGATCGAGCACCCGACGTTGGTGAACCTGCACCTCGGGCGCTTCGTGGACGCCGTGCTGGGCGGCGCTCCGGCGGCGGCTCAGTCGTCGTCGTAGAAGATCGTCTCGCGGCGGCGGGCGATGTAGGCCTGCACGCGCTGCAGGATGGTCGGCGTCAGCGACTCGAACTCGACCCCCATGCCCGTCGGCATCGGCGACTGCGCCTCGGGCTCCCGCACCCAGCGCACGAGGCCGCGCGCCGAGATCGGCTCGGGATGATCGTCCAGCGTGAAGCTGAACTCGAGCGGGGTGCCGAGCGGGTGCAGGTGGCTGGTGGCGATGAACAGGCCCCCCTCCGAGATGTTCTGCGTGAAGCCGGTGTAGAAGTTGTGCTCGCTGCCCGCGCTCACCTCGACCTCGAGCTCGACCGGCAGGCGCTCGTAGCGCCGCTTGTCCTCCGACATCCTCGCCTCTCTCGTGTTCAGGGGTGGCTGGGTGCTTCAACGGCGCGCGAGGGGGTGGACTTGAGGGCTTCGGGCGCGCCGGGGGGACATCGGTGACCCAGGGGCCCCGCGCGGGTCAGAAACCCTCCTCGCCCACCTGCTCCCAGTCCACGTCCATCGACGCCCACTTCTGCAGCAGCTGCAGCTCGCGCCGCTCGGCGTCGTTGGCCATGAAGGCGTCGAGCACGTCGGCGCCCGTCGCGGTGTCGAGGCGCAGGCGCAGGTGGCGCGGGCGGCTGTGCGTGCGCAGCTCCAGCACCACGCTGTCGCGGTTCGCCTCTGCCATGCGCGTGGTGACCGCGTCGAAGGCGATCCCGAGCAGCACGAGCGCCCCGCCGATGAAGGTCAGGGCGGCCTCGGCGCCGCGCAGCCCCACGAACAGGAGGTGCCCGCCCAAGAGCCCGCAGGTGACCAGGGCGCCGGTGCCCAGCACCAGATAGAAGGCGCGCATGCGCTGCTTCACGTTCACCGCGGTCAGATCGCTCAGCGCGTGGCTGTCGCCCGTCCGCTCGAAGGTGCGACCCGCCAGGCGGCGCTCCGTCGTCACCACCAGCTCCCGGTCGGTGAGCGTGATCTCCCCCCGCCGGTCGAAGCCCAGGAGGCGCTGAAGACCCGCGGTGGCCTCGTGCAGCAGATCCAGGCCCAGGTAGGCCCGCAGCACCGCGCGCAGGCCGCCCACGTCACGCCGCAGGACCTGAACGGGCGCGCGCAGGGGGGTCTCGCGGTTGATGCCGGCGCTCAGCAGCGCCGCGCTCCCCCCCTCCGGCGCCTCGGCGGCGGGCGCCGGATCGACGGGTGACTCGGCCACCGCGCCGGGTCGGCGCGGGAAGACGAGGGGCGCGTCCGGGCCGGGATCGTCCCTCGGCGAGAGCGCCGCCTCGACCTGCGCCACCAGCTCCGCGGCCTCGCGCAGCCGCGCCGGATCGTCCCCCGGCTTTAGCATCGGGAACAGGGTCGGCACGACGTACTCCATCGCGCCGAACCAGCCCATGGCGTCCACGAGGGGCCCGTGCCGGGTGAACAGCTTCAGGGCGACCTCGTAGAGCAGCAGCGCTCGACCCCGCAGATCCACGCGCCGGTACAGCGCGCGCGCGGCGCGGACCAGCGTGTCGCCGTAGACCCCGAGGAACCGGCCCAGCAGGCGGTCGCGCGCGCTGCTCGGGGCGCCCTCCTCGAGCCACCGCTCCACGTGGGCCGGCAGATCGTCGCCGAAGGTGGTCAGGCGGTCGATCAGCGCCGGGTGCTCCGGCGTCGTCATCAGCGACCGCAGGCTGCGCCGCACCGCCCCGCGAAACACCTCGTCGTTGAGGGGGTGCTCCACGCCCGAGGGCGTGAAGGCCACCAGCCAGGTCTTGATCACCCGCTCGAGCAGCTGGTGAACCTGTGGCGTCGGCGGCGCTCGCCCGTCCTCGACCAGATCGGCCAGCAGCACCGTCTGGCGCAGGCCGCGCGCGTCGCTGTCGATGGACTGCAGGAGGGCGTCGACCGGCCCCTCCCGGGTGCGGTCGCGCACCATCTCGCGCAGCCCCACGGCCAGGCGGCGCAGGCTGGGCACCGGCTCCACCAGCAGGTGCAGCTGCGCGTACAGCTCGACCACGCGCTCACCCACCTCGGGCAGCGGGCGGGCGCGGAAGTGGTCGATCACCTCGTCGACCACTGCGTCCATCTCGGCGTGCACCTGCATCGTGAACAGCGCGCACGACACCAGCTTGCTGTTGCCCCGCGTCAGGAACACCCGCACGACCTCGGGATCCTCGACCATCGCCGGGCTGGTGCAGATGTAGACCAGCATGCGCGGGTCGTGGCAGCCCTCGACGAGGGACCGAATGAAACGCCAACGATGTCGACGCGTTTGAAGTATTCGGTTGACGTGACGCTTGAGCGTAATCCAGGCGCCGGGCTGGCCCGGTGAGGGCCCCTCGGCGTGCAGCCGCAGCAGCGCCGACAGCAGCCACGCGTCGCGGTGATCGCGCGGCACCTGCGTCCGCTTGCTGACCTCGGCGGCCACCCGATCGACGTAGATCTGCCAGAAGCGCAGGGCGTCTTCTTCCGGGCAGACGAGGTCGACGAAGTTGCTGAGGACGAAGGGGCCGAAGCGCTCGATCCCGGGCAGCATGCCCACCACGCGCAACGTGAAGTTGCGGCGCTCGACCGGGTTGAGGGCGTCGAGGCGCGCCATGTAGCCGCGCGTGAACAGAGCGTTGAGCGTCTCGGTGACCGCGGCGCTGTCCGGACCACCGACGAGGGCGTCGATTAGATCGGCCTGTCGGTTGCCCCCGACCGGCACGGTCGTGTCGGCGGGCTCGAGCTCGTGTCGGCGGGCGAACGAGCGCACGAGCTCATCGTCGAGACGCGCGTCGGCGTTCAACGCGAGGTGAGCGAAGAGGTCGAAGACGAACTGCGCCAGGCGCGACGCCGCGGGCAGCGACGTCAACCTCTGAAGCACGGCCTCGCGGCGCGCGCGGAGCGCGCTGAGGAACACGCCCCGCGACGCGTCGTCCGGCCCCTCCATGGGCACGGCGGTCTCGGCGGCCATCACGGGTGGATGCTACGCGGCGCCGCGGCGCGCGGCAACTTCGGCGGGGACGCGGGCCGCGGAGCGGCCTCGTGGTCGTGGTCGTGGTCGACCGCCTGCAGCTCGGACGCTCGGCGCCCAAGGAGAGCTCTGGACCTTGGGCGATCCACGACGAACGAAGTCGCGTGACTCAACGGGCATCACCGGGCGGTGCGCTTCGTCGTCGGTGGGGCCAAGATGGAGGCTCTCGGCCTGACCGGCCCCTTCGACCACGACGACGACCACGACCACGACCACGATGAGCGGTGGCTAGAGCCCCGCTCACTTCTTCGCGGCGTAATCACCCCAGCTGATCTCGAGCCGCTCGATGCGGATGTCCTCGCGCGGGCGGTTGGGCGGGATGACCGGGACGCGGGCCATCTTCTTGACCAGGTCGATCTCCTTGCACTCGCCGAAGATCGCGTGCTTGCCGTCCAGCCAGGGCGTGGCCTTCTCGGTCAGGAAGAACTGGCTGCCGCCGGTGTTCGGGCCGCGGTTGGCCATGCTCAACAGGCCGCCCTTGTCGTGCTTCAGGCTGGGGTGGAACTCGTCGGGGATGGTGTAGCCGGGGCCCCCGGTGCCGTTGCCGGCCGGATCGCCGCCCTGGATCATGAAGTTGGGGATCACCCGGTGGAAGACGAGGCCGTCGTAGAAGGGGCGCTTGGTCTCCTTGCCCGTCTTGGGATCCTCGAAGGCCTTGTTGCCCGTGGCCAGGCCGGCGAAGTTCGCCACCGTCTTGGGGGCCTTGTCGTGGAAGAGGCGGCAGTGCACCACGCCGAGGTTGGTGGTGAAGGTGGCCAGCAGGTCGCTGCCCTTCCCCTTCACGCCGGTGGTCGCGGCCTTCAGCTCGGGCGCGAGATCCTTGGGCTGGGCGAGGGCGGGGCCGGCGCCGACCCAGAGGGTCGCGGCGGCGAGGATGACGAGGCGACGCAGCTTCATGCGATCTTCTCCTGGGGTCGTGAGAGCGGCGGACGGCGCCGCCGACGGGCCGAGTCTACGGCATGTTCAAACGGGATCAACCGGCACGAAGGGCGCCGAGCGCAGCGCGCGGCCGGCGATGCCGGCCCAGAGCGCGGCCAGGGCGCGGCGCACGGCGGGCTGATGCGCGGGCGCGAGTCGAGCGCCGGGCAGGCCGCGGGCGAGCGCGTCGAGGGCGGCGACCGCGTCCGGGGCCACCGGCACCGCGTCGCCGACGCGGGCGGCGGCGCGCCGGACCGCGCCGCCCGCCTCGAGGCTGAGCCCGTCCGGCCGCTGACCGGTGACGACGCAGGCCCCCAGCCGCAGCGCGTAGCCGTGGTGGGCCAGCATGGCCAGCTCCCACAGCGCGAGCCCCTCGGCGGTCGCGGGGCCGGCCTCGAGCGCGTCGATGTAGCCGGCGACGAGCGCATAGCCGCCGGGATCCGCCTCCCCCTCCCGGCTGACCAGGCGGGAGACCTCGACGACATAGGCCAGGTGATGGAAGCGGTCGAGATCATTGCGAATCTGGTGCAGGGGGGCCAGCACGTCGCAGTCCCCCAGCCCGGCCAGGCTGCCCCGCCGCGGGGGGGTGAGCCGCACGGTCAGGCGCGTGCCCACCTCGAGCGCCCCGCCGAACCGGCGCTGGCTGCGCCGCGCGCCGCGCGCCAGCGCCCCCACCCGTCCGGTGTGCTCGCCGAGCAGGTCGATGACCAGGTCGTGGTCGCGGTAGGGCGTCGCGCGCAGGACCACCGCGCGCGTCGACGTGCTCACACGCCCATCACGGCGGCGGCCGCCAGGAAGTAGACCAGGATGCCCAGCACGTCGACCGTGGTGGTCACGATGGGGCCGGTGGCGACGGCGGGGTCGATGCCCAGCCGCTCGAACACCAGGGGCGTCATGGCGCCGACCGCCGCCGCGGCGGTCATGCTGGCCAGGATGCTGACCGCCACCGTGATGGCCAGGTGGAAGATGTCCACGCCGCCGCCGTACCGCACCATCGCGTAGGCGCCCAGCAGCACGCCGTAGAGGAGGCCCAGCATGACCCCCACGCCGGTCTCGCGGGCCAGGTAGCGCAGGCCGACCCCGCCCGACACGCGGCCGGTCGCCAGGCCGCGCACGATGATCGTCGCCGTCTGGGTGCCGACGTTGCCGCCCATGCCCAGCACGATGGGGATGAAGGCGGCCAGCGCCACCTGCGCCTCGAGCTGATGCTCGAACGCGCCGATCAGCACGCTGGCAGCCAGGCCGCCGAGCCAGGTGGCGAACAGCCAGGGGGCGCGCGTCTTGAAGTTCTTCATCACCGAGTAGCCGGCGTAGGCCGACTCGTCGGCGCCGGCCATCTTCAGGATGTCCTCGGTGGCCTCTTCGCGGATGACGTCGATGACGTCGTCGATGGTGACGATGCCGACGAGGTGGTTGCTGGCGTCGGTGACCGGCACCGCGAGCAGGTTGTAGCGCGCGGCCAGGCGCGCCACCTCCTCCTGATCGGTGTCCGCGGTGACCGAGATGACGTCGGTCTCCATCAGATCGCGCAGGGGCGTCTCGGGCGGGTTGATCACCAGCTCGCGCAGGGAGAGCACGCCGACGAGGTGCCCGGGCGCGTTGACCACGTAGATGTAGAAGGCCATCTCGATGTCCGCGCCGGCCTTCTGCAGCGCCTTGATGGCCTCGGCCGCCGTCGTCTCTTCGGGCAGCGCGAAGACGTCGGGCGACATGATGCCGCCGGCCGTCTCGGGATCGTAGTGCAGGAGGTCCTCGACCTCCTCGGCGTCGTCGGGCTTCAGCGCGTCGATCAGGGACTGGCGCAGGTCGTCGGGCAGCTCGGCCAGCAGATCGGCCAGGTCGTCGCTGCTCATGCGGTGCACGAGGCGCGCGATGGCCGGGACCGGGCGCGCGCGCAGCAGCTCGACGCGCAGGTGGGGATCCAGCTCGGCGACCAGCTCCGCCCGGGCGTCGTCGTCGGGCATCAGCTCGAAGACGCGCGCGATCTGCTTCTCGTCGAGGAAGCGCATCACGACGGCCACGTCGGCGGG
>JAUHXL010000235.1 GCA_030426945.1 bacterium | reverse complement strand
GAGGGCGGCGGTGTCGAGGAAGCGCGTGGGCAGCATCGGCGGGTTCGGATCGCTGCCCCACAGGCCGTAGACCACCAGCTCGCCGCCGGCGTCGGGGGCCTGCAGCGTCACGAACCAGCTCAACGCCGTCGTGCGGTCGAGGTCGGCGGGCATGCGCTGGTAGACCTCGAGGCCGAAGTGGTTGTCGTGGTGGCTGTAGATCTGCTCGCCGGGATCCAGCGCGCGGTAGTTGCACGGCGACCACGTCTTCTCGTCGTCGAAGGCCGGCGGGCCGGCCGGGCGGCCGCCGAACAGTCCGCTCAACAGCTGGCTCGCGCGCTCGACCGGATCGGCGTCGCCGAAGATGCGCCGGGTGTTCTCGGCGAAGGCCGCGGCCGAGGCGTCGTAGAAGTCGATCGAGGGGCCGCGCAGGTGCGTGAACGTCGGCGTGGCGGCGTCGCCGATGGTGCGGATCTCGCCCCCGGTCATGCCGGCGTTGGGCTCATCCCACGCGTCGGCCAGCGCGTCGCTCTGCAGGCGCGCGACCGCGGGCGCGCGCAGGCCCTCGGGGAAGGCGCCGCGCACGATGACGCCGGTGCGTTCCCCGGCGTGGATGGCCTCGATGGCGTCGGCCTGCTCGGCCAGCGCGTCGGCGTGGACGGTGTGGAAGACGATGGGGTGGCCCTCGCGGGCGGCTGCATCGGTCATGGTGATCCTCCGATCCGGACGTCGCAGCGTACGCAATTCAACGGGCGGATGCGACGGCCGCGCGCGGGCCGGGCGGCGGTTCGCGGGCGCGCCCGGCCCGCGCGGCGTCCGGATCGTCCGGCGACCCTCCGAGGGCGCCCCCGGCGGGCGCGGGATCGGTCCGGTTGGGGCCGCCGCGCGGGTCGTCGGTGGCCGCCTCGAACCCGGCCAGCAGGTCGAACAGCTCGGCGTCGACCGTGGACTGCCGCAGCCTTCGGGCGGCGCGCTCGAGCCGCTCGAGGCGCTCGTCGATGTTCCGCTCGGCGCGCTGCATCGCCGCGAGACGACTCGCGTTTTCGGACGCGAGTGAGTCCGCGCAGGCCGCGAACAGGGTGACGAACAGGTACTCCGCGGCGAGCGCCTGCAGGGTCGCTGATCGATCACCCAGCGTCTCGGGCGCCGCGCGGGTGGGCCAGGGCGTAGCGCGCACGGCCGCGCGCCACGCGCCATCGAGGGGCAGCACGCGGCGCTCGACCGGGGCCGGCAGCGCGCCGGGGCCGGGGCGGTGGTGGAAGACGTGCAGCGCGCTCAGCGGGGGCTGCGTCTCGGGCGCGTCGAGCGCCGCCAGCGCCTGCCCGATGAGCGGCGTGATCGCCGACACCATCACCGGGGTCGGCAGCGGATCGGCCGGCGACAGCCCGGCGTCCACGAGGCGCTGGTGGACACGCCGGCCCACCACCCACAGGCGCGCCGGGCGCGACCAGCCGCCGATCGCGTCGACCACGGCCGCGGCCACGGCCTCGTTGAACTGCCCCACGAGCCCTTGGTCCGAGCCGAACACCAGCACGTCGACCGGCGCGTCCGGTGTGGGGCGCGGCGCCGGACGCGGGGCGTCGTCGTCGCCCAGGCAGGCGACGAGGCCCAGGCGCACGGTCTGCGCGTAGGCCTCCGCCGCGCGCGCCGCCTGCTCGCAGGAGCGCACGCCCGAGGCGGCCAGGGCCTTCGCGCCGTGCACCACGGCGCGCAGATCGTGGGCGGCGCGCGTGCGCCGGCGCAGCAGTGAGGCGGCCTCGCTCACGGGGCACCCAGCTTCGCCAACGCTTCGCGCGCCAAGGTCTGCAAGGCGGCGCGGTCCTCCGCGCGGGACGGCGCGGCCGAGGCCAGCCGCGCGCGGCGGTGCGGCGCGAGGCCGGCCGCCGCGGCGCGCACGGCCGCCTCGGCGGCGGGCAGCGCGTCGAGGGGCACGGCGTCGAACAGCCCCGCCGCGAGCGCCTCGAGCACCGCGAGCTGCTCGGGCAGATCGATGGGGGCCAGCTCCATCTGCTGCAGGCACGCGCGGATGCGGCGGCCGTGCTCGATGATGCCCTGCGTGCGCGCGTCGAGGCGCGTGCCGAAGCGCGCGAAGCTCTCGAGCTCCTCGAACTGCGCGTAGGCCAGCTTCAGATCACCCACCGCGGCCCGGTAGGCCGGCCGCTGCGCGGCGCCGCCCACGCGCGACACCGACCGCCCGACGTCCACCGCGGGCAGCACGCCGAGCGCGAACAGGGTGGGGGACAGGTAGATCTGCCCGTCGGTGATCGAGATGAGGTTGGTCGGCACGTACGCGGCGATGTCCTGGGCCTCGGTCTCGATGATGGGCAGCGCGGTCAGCGAGCCGCCGCCCCGGGCCGCCGACAGGTGCGTCGAGCGTTCGAGCAGCCGGGCGTGCAGGTAGAAGATGTCGCCCGGGAAAGCCTCGCGGCCGGGTGGCCGGCGCAGCAGCAGAGACAACTCGCGATAGGCCCGCGCGTGGTGGGTCAGGTCGTCGTAGACGATCAGCACGTCGCGGCCCTGCTCGACGAAGTGCTCGGCCATGCTGGTGGCCGCGAAGGGCGCGATGTACTGCAGCCCGGGCGCCTCGTTGCCTTCGGTCACCACGACGATGGTGCGGCGCAGCGCGTCGTGATCCCGCAGCGCGGCGACCACGCGCGCGACGGCCGCCGCGCGCTGGCCGATGGCGCAGTAGACACACAGGACGTCGTCGTCGCGCTGCGCGAGGATCGCGTCCAACGCCAGGGTGGTCTTGCCGGTCTGCCGGTCGCCCAGGATCAGCTCGCGCTGGCCGCGCCCCACCGGCACGAGCGCGTCCACCACCTTCGTGCCGGTCTGCAGCGGCACGGACACCGGCGCGCGGTCCATGATGGGCGTCGCCTCGCGCTCGATGGGCAGCCGGCCGCTGCCGACGATGGGTCCCCGACCGTCGAGGGGGCGGCCGAGCGGATCCACCACCCGCCCGATGAGCCCCGCGCCGACGGGCACGTCCATCACGCGCCCGGTGCGCTGGACCGGATCACCGGCGTGCAGATCCCAGAACGAGCCGAGCAGGACGACGCCGATGGCGTCCTCGTCGAGGTTGAAGGCGATGCCCATGAGATCGTTGGGGAAGCGCAGCAGCTCGTCGAAGCCCGCGCCGGGCAGGCCGGAGACCTTGGCGACGCCGGTGGACACGGTCACCACGTGCCCCACCTCGCGCGGCGCGAGCGTCGGCGCGTCCGCGCGGCGCGCCGCGCCCAGGGCGTCGAACGCGCGCGTCAGGGCCCCGCTCAACGGTGACTCAGAGGTCATCGGTGGCCTCCGCGGGCGCCGCGGCGGCGCGCGCGAGCGTCTCGGCGCGCGCGCGCAGATCGCCCAGCCAGCGTTCGACGCTCCAGGCGACCGCGTAGCCGTCGGCCTCGATCTCGACGCCGCCCACCAGCGACGGGGCGAGCGTCTCGCGCACCGCGACGGGCGCGCCGGCCACGCCGCCGAGCGCCTCGGCGAGGCTCGCCCGTTGTGCGTCGGTCAGCGGGTGGGCGGTCCGCACGTCCGCGCCGCTCGCGCGCAGCGCGGCGACCCAGGGGTCGCGGGTCTGGGGATCCAGGGTCGGCAGGCGCTCGATCAGCGCCTCGAGCATGCGATCGTCGAGCCGCACGCCGGCGAGATCCGCGAGCGCGCGCTCGGCGATCGCCACCACCTCGTCGCGGGCCAGCGCGCCCAGCGAACGCTCCACCGCGGCCAGCTCCTCCTGCATGGCCGCCCGGCCCGCCGCGCGCACCTTCTGCGCGTCCGCGCGCGCCTCCTCGATCAGCCGCGCGCGCTCGGCGGCCGCCTCGACCTCGGCCGCGCGCAGCCGCTCGGCGCGCTCCGCCTCGAGGGCCTGCCGCTGCGCGGTGAACGTCGCTTCGGCCTCGGCAGCGGCCGCTTCGCGCTGCTCGGCCGAGGCGACGGTGTCGGCCAGGTGCGCCTCGCGCGCGTCGATGGCGCGCACGATCGGGCCGAACAGGAAGCGGCGCAGCAGCCAGGCCAGGACCAGGAAGTTGATCACCTGGGCGGCGACGGTGAACCAGTCGATCAGCATGGCGTCACCCGCGCGTTCGTCCGGACCCGCTCATTGGCCGGCCGCCTTCTCGACGACCTGGCTCCAGAAGGGGTTGGCGAAGATGAGGATCATCGAGACGACGAAGCAGTAGATCGCCACCGACTCGATCATCGCGATGCCCACGAACAGGGTGCGCGTGATGGTCGAGGCGGCGTCGGGCTGCTGCGCGATGCTGGTCATCGCGGCCGAGACGGCGCGCCCCTCGGCCAGCGCCGGCAGCATGCAGCCGAGGGCGGTGGTCAGCCCGGCGGTGACGATCGAGACGACGGCGACGAGGGTGGTGGTGTCCATCAGGAGCTCCTCGGGCTGTTCGGGGGGGCGCTGTTCGGCTGGGCGCCGTGCGGGTGCACCTCGGTCGCCGCGGCGATGTAGACCGTCGCGAGGATGGCGAAGATGTAGGCTTGCACCAGCCCGGTCACGAGGCCGAGCGCGCTCATCACGATGGGGAAGAAGAGCGGCGTGAGGCTCAACAGGATGGCCAGGATCATCGCGCCGCTCATCATGTTGCCGAAGAGGCGGACCGCCAGCGCGAGCGTGCGCGAGACCTCGCTGACGATGTTGATCGGCAGCAGCAGGGGGCTGGGTTCGAGCCAGGTGCGCAGGTAGCCGCGCACGCCGATGGCCGCGACGCCGTAGATGGGCACCGCCACGAAGACGCACAGCGCGAGGGCGGCGGTGGTCGACAGCGATCCCGTGGGGGGCTCGTAGCCGGGCAGCACGCTCAGCAGCGTCGACGTGGCGATGAACAGGAACAGCGCGCCGATGAAGGGCAGGTAGCGACGCGGCTGGCGCAGACCGACGCCGGCGATCTGGCCCTCGAGCGTGGTGACGACCACCTCGAGGGCGGTCTGCCAGCGCGTGCGGGTGGGGCGGGTGGTCAGGCGGCGCGTCACCAGGTGGCTGCCCACCGTGAGCACCAGCATCACCAGCCAGGTGGCCACCAGCGTGCCATTGATCTTCAACCACCCGAGCTGCCACAGGATCAGCTCGTCCTGGCTAAGGTGCACGGGACACCTCCCGCGGCCGGGTGAGGCGCGTCACGGCGACGCGCGCGACGAGGAAGCCGACGCCGCAGGCCAGCAGGCGAGGCCAGAGGCCATCGCTCACCAGCAGGAAGCCGCCCACCACCACGGCGCTGCGCACCAACAGGCTGCCGAGGAACAGCGGCGCCGGGTGGGCGCTGCGCAGGCCGCGCGAGACGGTCCACCAGAGGCCGCCGAAGAAGAAGGCGCCCAGCAGCACGCCGGCCACGAACGCGAGGGGCAGCGTCGGCGCCGCGCTCGTCCAGGGATCAGTCATCGTCGCCCTCCTCGTCGTCGGTGGGCGGCCGGGACTGCATGGCGCGATGCTCCCGGCCGATCCAGGCGAGCGCGTTCAGGCAGCCCAGCGTCAGCCCCGCCACCAGCAACGCCAGCGTCCAGGAGCGTTGCGCGCCGCCGCGGGCGTCCAGCCAGGCGCCCAGCAGGGCGCCGAGCACCGTGGGCACCGCCACCGACCAGCCGATGAGCCCGAACACGCCCAGCCCCGCGAGCACCGGCGGCGGACCGCCGCGCCGCGCCGCCAGCTTGCGCGGCGCCTTCGCCTCGAGCGCGCGCGTCAGGCGCCGGGGGCCGCGGGGCCGGTCGGCGCGGGGATCGGGATCAGGCACGCTCCCACTCCAACAGGCGGCGCACGAAGCCCGACTCCAGGTGCGTCAGCACCGCGCGGGTGGCCTGCGCCTGCACGTCCAGGTCGTCGAACGTGCGCGCCACCGTCGCCTGCAGCGTCGACAGATCGGTGCCGGCGATGGCGTGGCGCACCGCCACCGTCACCGATGGGCCCGCCTTGACCATCACGCCCAGGTCGACCGCGACGTCGACCACCTCACCGTCCACCGTCTCGTAGGTGAGGATGCCGGGCGGCACGGCCGCCACGCAGTCCAGGCGGCGGGGCAACAACCCGTGGCTGCCCCGCGGCGTCTCGACGACGACCCGCCGCACCGGCGTCGGCGGCAGATACACGGCCGCGGGCTCGAGGATCGACAGCGTCATCGGGGGGCCGCCGTCGCTCATCGCCGCACCTCGTCGAGGCTGCCGATCATGTAGAGGGCGTCCTCGGGCACCGCGCTCAGCTCGTCCCGCAGGATGCGCTCGCAGTCGTCGATGGCTCGCTCGACCGGCACCCGCACCCCCGGCTTGCCGCTGAAGCGCTCCGTCGTGAAGAAGGGCTGCGTCAGGAAACGCTCCAGGCGGCGCGCGCGCCCGACGACGCGGCGGTCCTCGGGCGACAGCTGCTCGATGCCCAGCATCGCGATGATGTCCTTCAGCTCGGCGTACTGCGCCAGCGTCCGGCGCACCTGCCGGGCCACGCCGTCGTGGCGCGCGCCCAGCGCCGCCGCGGTGGACAGCTTCGAGCCGGACTGCAGGGGGTCGATGGCCGGGTACAGACCCTCGCTGGCCAGCCGGCGCGACAGCACGATCGACGCCGACAGGTGCGAGAACGTGTGGACCGCCGCGGGATCGGTGAAGTCGTCCGCGGGCACGTACACCGCCTGGATCGACGTGATGGCGCCGCTGCGCGTGCTGGCGATGCGCTCCTCGAGGCGCGACAGCTCGGTGCCCATGGTCGGCTGGTAGCCCATGCGCGACGGCATCTGCCCCAGCAGCCCCGAGACCTCGGCGCCGGCCTGGATGAAGCGGAAGATGTTGTCGATCAGCAGCAGCACGTCGCGCTGCGCGTCGTCGCGGAAGGCCTCGGCCATGGTCAGCGCCGCGTGGCCCACGCGGAAGCGGCTGCCCGGCGGCTCGTCCATCTGCCCGAAGACCATCACCATCGAGTCGAGCACGCCCGCGGCGGTCATCTCGCGGTACAGCTCCTCGCCCTCGCGGCAACGCTCGCCGATGCCGCAGAAGATGCTGACGCCCCCGTCGGCGCCGTCCCCGCTGGGGCCGGTGACCATGTTGTGGATCATCTCGGTCAGCAGCACCGTCTTGCCGACGCCGGCGCCGCCGAACAGGCCCGCCTTGCCGCCCCGCTCGAGGGGCACGAGCACGTCGATCACCTTGATGCCGGTGTGGAAGACCGCGGACTCGCCCGAGAGCTGGTCGAGCCGCGGCGGCAGCCGGTGGACGCTGCGCCACTCGACCCCCTCGGGCGCGGGCTTGCGGTCGATGGCGCGGCCGAAGACGTCGAACATGCGGCCCAGCGTCGCCGGACCGACGGGCGCACAAAGCGGCGCCCCGGTGTCGCGCACGGGCATGCCGCGGGCCAGCCCCTGGGTGGACGTCAGCGCGACGGTACGCACCCGCTGAGGATCCAGCTGAGCGAACACCTCGAGCACGACGCGCTCGTCGGGGCCGGTGCGCAGGATGGTGTGGATGGGGGGCAGCGCGTCGGCGAAGGCGACGTCGACGATGCTGCCGCGGATGGCGATCAGGCGGCCGCGGTGCGCAGCGGCGGAGCGGGCATCGCGCTGGGTGACCAGCATGGCGTACCCCCCGCCCACGCGGGGCGGCAGGTCGGTGAGCGAACCGCCCGTGAACCAAGCAAGGCCCGGACCCGACGCGGCGTCCCGCGCGCGTGCCCCGGACGCGCCGGCGCCGTCGGCGAGCGGTAACTCGCCGACACGCTCCGGTCACGGCGCGCGTCGGATCAGAGGAACCGCTGGTGAACCGCGGCCGCGCCGCCCGCCGCGTACTGTGCGCGGGTCAGCCATGCCTGCTGAAACGCGTCCAACGACGCGATCACCGACGCGCCGGTCCACACCGAGTGCGCGCGGCCCGGGGGCGCGACCACCTTCACCGGCGCGCCCGGCGGGGCCAGGGCGCGCAGCTCGCGGGTCAGCCGCGCGTCGAGGCCGTCGAACAGCGTGCCGCCGCCGGCGAGGACGACGTTGCCGTACAGATCGGCGCGGATCTCGGGATCGCACTTCTGGACGGCCTGGTGGATCGCCTGGTGGAGGCCGAGCCCGGCCAGGCCGGCCAGCTTCGGCTGGAACAGCAACTCGGGCGCCTGGAAGCGCTCGCTGCCCAGCGTCACCGTCCGCCCGTTCGGCAGCGTCTCGGTGACTCGGGGGGCGCCCTCGGCCTCGGCCATCGCCTTCGCGAAGTCCGGCGCGACGAAGCCGTGCTTCGCTTTCAGCGCGCGGACGAGATCGCGCTCGGGGACCGTCGGGAAGGGCTGGCCGCCCGCGGCGAGCAGCTTCGCCAGGTAGTCGGTCACGTCCCGTGGCGAGACGGCCACGGGCACCACGGCGTGGCGCAGCAGCGTGCCCTCGTAGATGGGCTCCACCCACCCCAGACCGTCCCGCATCATCAGCACGACGCCGGTGGTCGCCCCCGACGCGTACAGCGCCAGCACGCCGTCGGGCGCGATGTACAGGCCGGGGACGTTGAACACCTCGAACATGATCTTCGCGGTCGTCTCGCGGCTCTGCTTCGACGCGATGGGCGCCTCGCTGAGCAGCACCGGGTGCTCTTCGGGCGCCATGCGAAGCTCGCCGAAGAACGCGTGGTGCCAAACCTTCTCCATGTCGTCCCAGCGGACCACCACGCCGCGCTCCACGGGATACTTCAGCGTCAGGATGCCGCGCTTCGACTGGGCCTCGTCGCCCACATAGGCGTCCTTCTGACCCATGCCCACCATGACACCCTGGTGCCGCGGCCGGCCCACGATGGAGGGGAAGACGACGCTCGGCGCGTCGGCCCCGGCCAGCCCGGCGTGCAGCACGCCGCCGCTGTGGTCGACGATGATCGCCTGCTCGAAGCCCGCGGGCTCGGCGGGCGCGTCGTCCGCCTCGGGGGCGTCGAGATCGTCCTGACCCCGCGCGAGCAGGGGCGCGGCCAGCAGACCGCCGGCGGTGAGCGCCAGGAACTCGCGGCGCGAGCGATGCGACATGGTGCGTCCTCCTCGGGAGCACGCTCGCCCTGGGCGTGGGCGCTGTCAACGGCGCTGATCGCGGGCGGCCCGGCCGACGCCGCCGCGAACACGGCCCTCGTTCGCCGGCACGCTTGCCGCTAGCATGCCGCTCTGTGCACGTCCTGCTGATCGAAGACGACGAGGCGGTCGCGTCGAAGCTCGCGCGCGAGCTGCAGCGCGTCGACCACCGCACCACCTGGCGCGACACCGTGCAGGCGGGCCTGATCGCCTTGCGGCAGGCGCGCCCCGAGCTCGTGCTGCTCGACCTCGGCCTGCCCGACGGCACCGGCTTCGGTTTCATCGAGCGCGCGCGGCGCGAGTCGGACGTGCCGATCATCGTGCTCAGCGCGCGGGTGGACGGGGCCGACAAGGTGCGGGCGCTCGAGCTGGGCGCCGACGATTACGTGACCAAGCCCTTCTGGACCGACGAGGTGCTGGCGCGCATGGGCGCCGTGGTGCGGCGGCATCAGGCCGTACCGGGGCCGGGCGTGATGTACCGCTTCGACGACGTCGTGGTCGATCTCACCGCCATGACGGCAGTGGTGGGCGCGGCGCCGGGGCAGCTCACGCCCAGCGAGTTCGACCTGCTGGCGTACCTGGTGCGCCACCCCGACGAGGCGCTGTCGCTCGAGCGGCTGAGCGATCGGGTGCTGGCCAGCGACGACGCGGGCCCCGACGCCCTGCGCATCCACGTGTCGCGCCTGCGCAAGAAGCTGGGCGCCGCCGGCGCGCGCATCGAGACGGTGTGGGGCGTGGGCTACCGGTTCGTCAGCGGGGCGGCGTCATGACGCAGCCGGCGGTGAAGACGCGGCGGCAGCTCTGGCTGCGCGTCTCGCTGGTGGTGATCGTCGTGCTGGTCGTCGAGTTCGCGGTGTTCGCGTTCGGCATCAACAGCGTGCGCTCCGAGGTGCTGACGTTGGGGTACCGACGGCAGATCACGCTGCTCGAAGACAGCGGCGCCCTGGCGCGGTGCGACGCCGATCCCGCGGGCTTCACGATGCCGGACCGGGGGCTCGGGCGCCTGGTGCCGCTGCGCCCGGACGGCGCGCCTTGGGCGTCGGGCGAGGCGGTCGGCGATCTCACCGCCGAGGCCCGCGGCGCGCGGCCCGGCGAGGTCGTGCGCGTCGGCTCTCGCTGGCTGGCCTGGCCGGCGGTGGTGCGGGTCGACCGTGACGGTCCCTGCCAGCTGTTCTACCTGACGCCGCCGGTGCCGTCGTCCGGCGTCCCGCTGCTGCGCGCGATGGGCGCCCGCGCCGTGCTGGCGGGCGCCATCGCGTTGGGCATCGTGCTGCTGGTCGTGCGTCCGCTGACGCGACGCATCCAGCGCCTCGCCCAGCAGACGCGCGCGCTGGCCCAGGCCGGCTTCGCGGGCCGGGTGGACGAGGGCGTCGACGAGCTGGGCACCATCGGCGCGGTCATCAACGACGCCGCGGGCCACGCGCGCGCCCAGCTCGACGCCGAGATCGAGCAGCGCGCGGTGCTGCACGATCTGTTCGCCGATCTCGCCCACGACGTGCGCACGCCGCTGGCGTCGCTGAAGCTCAGCGCCGACGCCCTCGCGCACGGCGACGACCCCCGAGAGGTGGCGCCC
>JAUHXL010000234.1 GCA_030426945.1 bacterium | reverse complement strand
GGCTCGGCCGCCGGCGCCGGTCGCGGCTCGGGGACCGGGATCGGGCGGTGACGCCGCCGGACGGGCTCGGCGGCGGGGGCCTTCTTGCGCTTCTTGCGGGGGCTGGCCGGTGCGCGGGCGGCGGCCTGCTGCGGGCGCGGGGCCGGCTCGACCGGGCGCGGCACCGGGCGCGGGTGATCCTCCGGATCCGGGATGTCGTCGACGTCGGGCAGCTCCTCGAGGCCGGTGAGATCGCCGACCTCGAAGACCGGATCCGGATCGGCGGCCACGGGGGGGGGCGGCCGCGCGTCGGGGGGCGGCAGCACGATCTTGCGGGCCGGGAGGAAGCCGGTCGGGGCCTGGCTGAGCGCGACGTGGGCCGGATCGACCAGCATGGCCTGCGGCTCCGGCAGATCCTCGGGATCGGGCACCGCGGCGAAGAGCTCCGGATCGTGGGCCACCGTGCGGTCGTTGGGCGCCTCGGCGGGCAGCTCGCCGGGATCGTGCAGCAGGGCGAGCTCGATGGGATCGAGGATGGCCGAGGCGTCCTCGAGGTCGTCGGGGGCGCCGTCGATCACGACCTCGCCGCGGGTATCGAACGCGCCGCCTTCGTCCGCTGGGGCGTGGGCGCCGGTGCGCTCGACCAGCTCGAGGTCGGCGTCGTCGGGGCGGCGGCCGCTCACCTGATCGCGGACGGACGCGCGCCGAGGCGCTCGGCCCGCGCCTCGTGCTCGGCGGCCTCGGGCGCGCGGCCCTCGGCGGCGCAGAGGCGGGCCAGCAGGGCGTGCCCGAGGGCGTTGGCGGGATCGCGGTCGACGGCGCGGCGCAGCAGGGCCTCGGCGTCGTCGCGGGTGGGGGCGTCGGGCGCGGCGCGCCAGGCGGCCCAGCCGAGGTACATCTCGTAGAGCGGCTCGTCGGGATCGCCGGCGCGGGCGCGGGCGAAGGCCTCGCGGGCGCCGACGGCGTCGCCGGCCGTCAACAGGCGCTCGCCCTCGAGGTAATGGGCCTCGGCGTCCATGCTGCGCAGGGTGGAGTCCGGGCGGGCGGGGCGCAGGCTGGCGCGATAGGCGGCGCGACCAGCCTCGTCGGCCAGGACGCCGAAGGCGACGCTGCCCCGGACGAAGATCTCCTTGGCCCGGGCGCGGACCTCGGGATCCGGATGGGCCGCGAAGCTGTCCGGGTGGAAGTCGCGGCTGAAGGCGAGCCACGCGGCCTCGACGGCGGCGCCGTCGGCGTCGTGCGGCAGGCCCAGAACCGAGAAGTGGTCGCCGCCGCGGGTGGCCAGGTAGCGCGCGAAGACCCGGCGGGCGACGGGGTCCGGGGGCGAGGGCGTCGCGTGCTCCACGTCGCGCGGATCGTCGAACGCGACGGCGCCGTGGGCCTCGTCGGGCGAGGTCGGCTCGTCGGCCAGGATCGCCACGGTGTCGTCGGCGCCGAGGGCCGGGGCGCCGACCTCGACGACGTCGAGATCCGAGAGGGCGCGGAGGATGGCCGCGGCGCGGGTCTCGACCAGGCGCAGCGCGCGGGCGACCGCGTCGACGGTCGGGCGGTCGGCGAGGACGCCGGCGAGGGGCGGATCGCGCTGGAGGCGGGCCAGGTAGGGGGCCAGCGGCTCGGCGCGCGGCGTCAGGGCGACGCGCTGGTCGCGGTGGGTGTCGAACCAGGCCTGCAGCAGACGGGGGCTGAGGCGGCGCGCGGTGCCCTCGACCAGCAGGTGCATGGGGTTCATCGGGAAGAGCAGCTTCTCGTCGACGAAGGTGTCGTCGGCGTGGAACGCGAAGGCGGCGCCCGGCCAGTCGAAGCAGCGGACGACGCGCTCGCGCACCTGCCCGCGCAGGAGGCCGTAGACCTCGTGATCCTCGAGGATGCCGAGGGCGACGAGGGCCTCGCCCTGGCGGACGCCGGCGGCGCGCATGTGGGCCTGGACGCGGGCGTACTGCGCGCGGTCGATGACGCCGCGGTGCAGCAGGTAGCGGCCGAAGGTCTCGCCGAGCAGGTTGCTCTCGGCGAAGACGGGCAGGCCGTTGACGAGGTACACCGCGCGGCGGACGCCGTCCTTCTCCATGCGCAGCACGCCGGTCGCGCCGGCCACGACGACGTCGAGCAGGACCGCGGCGAAGGGGTGATCGTCGTCGAGGGCGCCGGTGCGCTGGGCCGGCACCCGGGGGGCCTGGGCCGAGCCGCCGAGATCGAGGGCGCGGCCGAGGGCGTCGAGCAGCGCGGGCACGCGGAAGGGCTTGAGCAGGAAGCCCTGAACCCGGCCCGCGTCGCGCTCGGCGAGCTGGCGGCCGGCCGCCGGCGAGGTGGACATGACGAGCAGGGGCACCTCGTCGTCGAGGGCGCGCAATGCGGCGACCAGATCGCCCGACTCGCCCGGCACGAGCAGCTCGAGCAGGACGACGTCCGGGCGCATCGCGCGGAACAGGGCGAGGCCGTTGGCGGCGTCGGTGGCGAGGGTGGCGCCGAAGCCACGGGCCTGCAGCACCTCGACCAGCTTGCCGCCGATGCGGGGGTTGTCCTCGATGACCAGGACGTGTGCCGACGCCATGCACCGCCTCTCGCCCCGGCGTGGTCCGGGGAACGGGGGGTCCGGGGCCCGGCCGTGCGCGGGGGTCGCCGGACGCTGCCCGATGTTATAGCACCGGGTCGGCGGGCGGCCAAAAGGGACGCTGCCCCGCGCGCGCACCGCTCAGCGGGTGGGCTCTTCGGTCATGAAGTTGCCGTACAGCTTGCCCATGCCGCCGCGCTTGAAGGTGACGGCGCCGAACGCGTTGACGAGGACGCCGGCGATGATCGCCGCCTGCACCCAGCGGGTGAGGGGGCGGCCGCCGAGGGCGAGGCAGCCGGTGAGGTAGGGCAGGAAGTCGAGGGAGAAGCGGAACCCGAACTGCTCCCAGCCGGTGTTCTGATAGAAGAAGATCGGCACCGCGATGACCAGGGCGCTGAGGGCGAGGGCGCGCGCGAGGGGCACGCGGCGCACCGGCCACAGGACGAGGGCGAGGGCGGGCGACGTCAGCAGCAGGCTCATGCCGTGGCGGCTGATCTCGACGTAGGGCGCGGTGGCGCCGAGGCGCGGCGTGAGCGTGAAGGCCGCCGTCAGGTTGCGCGCCAGGAAGTTCGGGTGGAAGAGGCCGAAGTCGCGGATGCGGGGCAGGGTGCCGTTGGCCAGGTAGAGGTGGCCGAACTCGGTGAAGCGGTCGAAGCGCGCGTGGTTGTAGAGCAGCAGCGCCACGCCGACCAGGATGCACGGGGTGCTGAACGCCACGAAGCGGTTGATCAGGTCGCGGCTCGAGCGGCGCTCGCCGTCGTTCGGGAAGAAGAGCTGCAGGTAGAAGAACACCGCCGCGAAGACGAGCGTGGCCCGCGTGGAGAAGGCGGCCGCCAGGCACAGGCCGGCCAGGAGAGGCCGACGGGCGTCCACGGCGAAGTAGAGGTAGAGCAGGTTGAAGGTGACCCCGACGATGAGCGCGGTGAACCAGACCTGGCCCAGCACGGCGCACCACAGGTGGGCGCTGCCGAAGGCGAAGAAGACGGTGAGCCAGAGGTTCTCGCGGGTGCTGCGCTGGCTGTGTCCCAGATCGCGCAGGCGCTCGAGCCAGAGGAACACCAGCATCACGTTGAGACCGGCGAAGAGGATGGTGAAGAGGACGTCGTTGGCGCCGTAGCCCACCGCCGCCACGAAGGGCATCATCAACACCGCCGGCAGGGGCGGGAACGAGACGAAGTAGCGCCGCTCGCTGGCGCCCCGGTCGCGGCGCGGGATGTCGATCTCCTCGCCGGCCAGGGTGCGGAACTGGTTGGGCTTGCCCGACCGGTGGGTGAAGAAGCCCTTGATCTGCTCGCCGTGCTGCTCGGCGGACGCGCCCTTCAGCGTGAGCACGTCGTAGCTGGCCCAGTCGTTCTGGTGGTGCGGCTGGCGCGTCAGCTCGACCTTGCCCTGCAGGAAGGCGTCGGCGAGGTAGACGAAGTGGTTGTCGTCGCTGTGGATCTTCAGGCGGCCGCCGGCGAAGGCGGCGAACACCGCCGCGCCGACGAAGAACAGCATGACGGGCAGGCGCATGGGCCGACCTGCTAGCACGGGCCGGGCGGCTGAACCAAGCAAAACCCCCGAGGGGGGGCCGGCCGGGGGGCGCGGCGAGAAAGTTCGGCGAAAGTGAGGGCCGCGCGCAACACGCGCCTCGGTTGTCCGATAGGGGGCCGTCCGATCGGACGGAGGGGCCGTGGAGCGACCTTGGCTGAGGGTGGCGATGGGGTTCGGCGCGGGCGGCGCGGTGGGGCAGGCGGCGCCCGTCGCGGCGTGGGCGTTGCCGCTGGCCGCGTTGTTGGTGCTGGCGCTGCGGCGGGGGCGCGGCGTGCTGCTCGCGGCGGGGGCCGCGGGGGCGATGGCGGCGGGGTCGCAGGTCGTCGAGTCACCGCCGGGGGCGCCCTTCGAGGCAGAGGTGGCGTCGGTGACGGCGCGGGGGGATCGCTGGCAGATCGTCGCGCGGCCGGACCGTGCGCCCGATGCGGGCGTCGAGGTGTGGCTGGAGGCGCGGCCGAAGGGCCTGGCGCCGGGGGCCCGGGTGCGGGTGGTGCGGGCGGCGCGGCCCCTGCGCGAGGCGCTGGGGCCGGGAGACTACGATCCGGCCGCGCGCGGGCAGCGGCGCGACGTGGTGGGGCGGGCGCGGGGGCCGCTGATCTTGACGCGATCGGCGGGGGCGTGGGCCGAGACGCTGGTGGCGACGCGCTCGGCGGCGCGCGCGCAGCTGGCCGCGTTGGATCGGCGCGTCGGCGCGGGGCTGCTGACGGGCCTGCTGCTGGGGGATCGCGCGGCGGTGCCGGTGGTCGCGCGGCGCGCGCTCGAGGACACGGGCACCGGTCACCTGCTGGCGGTGAGCGGGCTGCACGTCGGGGGCCTCGCCTGGGTGGTGGCGCTGCTGGTCACCGGGCTGGCCCGGCGCGCGGGAGCGGTGGATCCGGGGCGCTGGGGCGCCGCGGCGGCGCTGCCCGCGGCGCTGGCCTACGTGGCCCTGGCGCAGTTCCCGTTGAGCGCCTGCCGGGCCGGGCTGATGGTGGGGCTGGTCGTGGTCGGGCGCCTGCTCGGGCGCCCCTCGGACACGCTGGATCTGCTGGGCCTCGCTGCGCTGGCGGTGATGGCCGCGGTGCCGGGCGCGGCGGCCGAGCCGGGCTTTCAGCTGTCTTTCGGGGCGGTGGCGGCCCTGCTGAGCCTCGCGCCCAAGGCCCGTGGCCTGCGCGCGGCGGTGCTGGCCGCGGTGGTCGCGTCGGCGGCGACCGCGCCCATTCAGGCCTGGCACTTCGGCACGGTGGCGCCGGCCGCGCCGCTCGCCAACGTGCTGCTGACGCCGATCGCCGCGACCGTGCTGGTGCCGCTGGGGGCCTTGGGGATGGCGGTGGCGACCTGGACGCCCGCGCTGCTGCAGGCGGCCGCCTGGGGCGCCGAGGTGCTGGTCGCGCTGGCCGAGGCGCTGGCGGCGCTGACCGGCGGGGCGCGCGTAGTGGGGGCGCACAGCGCGCCGCTGCTGGCGCTACCGCTCGTGGGGCTGGTGGCGGTGGCGACCGGACGCCGCCGGCCCGCGGTCGTGGCGGCGCTGGTCGCCGTCGGGGCCACGCTGGCGCTGCGTCCCCCGACCCACGCGCTGGACGTGGTGCCGGTGGGGCAGGGGGACGCGATCCTCGTGCGGGGCGGCGGGGCGACGCTGCTGGTGGACGCTGGGCCCGATGTCGAAGCGCGGCGGCTGGGGGCGCACCTGCGGCATCTGGGCGTCGGGCGCCTGGATCACGTCGTGATCTCCCACCTGCACCCGGATCACACCGGCGGCCTCGCGGCGCTGCTCGAGGCGCTGCCCGTGGGCGCGGTGTGGTGGAACGGGCGTCGCTCGCCGTCGCCCCCCTGGCGCGCGGCCCGGGCGGTGGGGGCGCGGCGCGGGGTGCCGTTCCGGGTGGGCGAGCCCGCCGGTCGGCTGGGCGCGCTGCGCTGGCAGACCCGGCTGGCCGCGCCGCCCGCGGCGCTGGCCGAGAACGACGCCTCGCTGGTGGTGCGCGTCGACGGTCCGGGCGCGTCGGTGTTGCTCACCGGTGACCTCGAGTCGGCCGGCGAGGCGCGGCTCTTGGCCGCGGGCCCCCGGCCGGTGTCGCTGCTGAAGGCGCCCCACCACGGCAGCCGCACCAGCAGCGGGCCGGCGCTGCTGGACGCGCTCTGTCCGCGGGGCGTGGTCTTCAACGTGGGCCGCGACAACCGCTACGGCTTCCCGCACCCGGACGTGGTGCGGCGCTATCGCCGGCGGGGGGTGACCGGCTGGCGGACGGATCGCGACGGCCTGATTCGGCTGGTCTTCGACGACGCGGCGACGGTGCGGGCGGCGCGGCGGGGGACGCGGACGCTGGCGCCGCCCCGATGCGCGGGCGATGAGGGCGTGCCATGATGCGCGGCGTGGCGGCGTCCGACCTGGTGATCAGCGTGCGGCGGCCACCCGGCGTGGCCGACGTGCGCCGGGTGAGCGGGCCCGAGATCCTGCTCGGGCGGGCGGCGCACTGCGCGCTGCGGCTGGCCGACGAGTCGGTCAGCGCCGAGCACTTGCGGCTGCTGCGCCGCGACGCGGGCTGGGTGATGGTCGACGCGGGCAGCACGCACGGCACCTGGCGGGCCGGGGAGCGGCTGCCGGCCGGCACGGCGGTGCCCCTCGGCGATGGCGAGGTGCTGCGCATCGGGCCCTTCGTGGTCGAGGTGTTCGTGGACGGCGAGGCGGGGCTGACCACGAACAGCCGCGACACCGAGAGCATCGTGCGCGAGCTGGCCGCGGCGCAGGGTGTACGCCTCGTCGAGGCGCCGCCGCCGGTGAGCGCGCCGCCGGGGTGGGCGCCGTTGGAGGTGGCGGCGCTGGCGGCGGCCGCGGTGGGGGCGGGCGCGGCGCTGTGGGCGCTGCTCGGTTGAGCGATCAGCTGCGCAGGGCGCCGCGCGTCTCGAGGTCGCGCACGGCCGCGACGCCGGCGACCACGGCGATGGGCAGGCCGAACAGGTTCACCACCGGGATGGAGATCAGCAGGCCGCCGATGAGGCCGAGGCCGACGCTGTGCACCGGGTGGCCGAAGGTGAGGGCCAGCTTGCGGCGGAAGGGGATCTGCCGGCGCGCGAGGTTGCCGTCGTAGAGGTCGAAGGCGAGGAACATCGGCGTCCAGACGAAGGCGACGAAGGGCGTGGTGATCAGCGCGACGCCGGGGATCAGGCCCAGCACGAAGAAGCCGATCGCGCCGGCGAGGCCCAGGGCCAGGATGCCCAACGAGCTGACCAGCGAGTCGACGATGCCCGAGACGAGGCCGCCGGACGGGGGCGGGCCGCCGAGCAGGGCGTCGGCGCGCTCGGCGAGGGGCTCGCACAGGGGCAGCCCGACCAGCATCACCAGCCAGGGCGTGACGAACAGCGACAGAAGGGCCGAGGCCACCGACAGCAGCCAGCGTCCCGCGACCCAGATCCAGTGCAGCCAGCCGGCCTCGGGTTCGGTCCACAGCCGGGCGAGCAGGTCGTCGCCGTAGCTGATGGCGGCCCAGATGGCCACCACCGAGAGGACGAAGGTGACGGCGGCCGGCACCAGGCCCCACACCACGAGCGACGGGTTGCGCGCCAGCAGGCCGATGGCGCGGGCGTAGGCGGCGGGACCGGCGAGGGGGCTGGCCATGGGTCCTCCGGGCGACAGTCGCGAGGGGGCAACGCTACGTCGGGCCAGCGCGCCGCGCCAGCCTTGCGGGCGACGGGGGGCGGCCCTACCTTGGGCGCCATGAAGCCCATCCTGCTGCGCACCGGCCGCCCCGTCTCCGATCTTCTGGTCAGCCACGGCGAGTACGAGGCCTGGTTCGCCCGGCGCCTCGGCTGGCCGGTCGACCGGCTCGAGGTGATCGACGCCACGGACGTCGACGCGCCGCTGCCGGCGCCCGACGGCGTGGACGGCGTCTTCGTCACCGGGAGCTCGTCGTCCGTCCATCACCAAGAGCCCTGGTCGGTGCGCACCGGGGCGTGGCTGGCCTGTGCGCACGAGGCCGGCGTGCCGATCCTCGGCGTGTGCTACGGGCACCAGCTGCTGGCGGACACCCTGGGCGGAGCCTCCGGGCCCAACCCGCACGGTCGCGAGATCGGGGTGTGCGACATCGAGGTGATCGCCGACGATCCGCTGTTCGAGGGGCTGGGCCCGCTGTTCCCCGCGATCGAGACGCACATGGACGCGGTGCTGGATCTGCCGCCCGGCGCCACGGTGTTGGCCCGGACGCCGCTGACGCCGGTGCAGGCGATGGCGATCGGGCCCAACACCCGCACGGTGCAGTTTCACCCCGAGTTCGACGCCGACGCCATCCGCACGGTGATCGCCGCCCGCGCCCACCTGATCGACGCGGAGTCGGGGCCCGGGGCCGCCGAGCGCCTGCTGGCCGCGGTGGTCGAGTGCGACACCGGCGCGATCCTGCTGCGCAACTTCGCGCGCCACTGGCTGGGCCTGGGCGTTTGACCGGGGCGCTGCTGGCCGGGGGGCGAGCGCGGCGCCTGGGCGGCGCGCCGAAGGGGCTCTTCGAGGTCGACGGGGAGGCCATCGCCGCGCGCCTCGTTCGGCTGCTGCGCGCCGTGTGCGACGAGGTCTTCGTGGTGGGTGATCCCGCGGGCCCCTACGCGCAGCTGGGCGTGCCCGTCCTGGCTGATCGGATCCCCGGCAAGGGCGCGCCCGGTGGGGTGCACGCCGCCCTGAGCGCCGCGGCGCCGGGCTGGGTGTGCGTGCTGGCCTGCGATCTGCCGCGATTCGACCGGGTCACCCTGGACGCCCTGCGGGCGCGCGCCGACGCGCAGGACGCGGTGCTGGCCCGCGTCGAGGGTCGCCTGCAGCCCACGGCCGGCCTGTGGCATACCCGCGCCGCGCCGGTGATCGGGGCGCTGTTGCCGCAGAACCCAGGCTTCGGGCGCATCGTGGACGCGCTGCGGGTGGAGGTGGTCGAGGGGCTGCCGGCCGACGCGTTCTTCAACCTGAACACGCCGGCCGATCAGGCCAAGATGGGGGCCGCTCCGCCCGATTGAGCGGGCGGAGCGGTACGGAGCACCCACCGCGGCGGAAGGAGGGGCCCTCTCGGGCCTCGTGCCGCGGGCACCCGGCTCGGGGGAGGAGACCGGGTCAGGGGGGCGCCCCGTGGAGTCCTCTCAGCGCGGTCCGCACTCGGCGTCGACGCGCGCCTCGCACAGCCGGCACCCGTTGGGTCCCAGGCCGTCGCATTCGATGAAGCACCGGGCCCGGAGCTCGGCGCAGTCCTTCTCGACCGGCGTCCGTACGACGGTCTGGCAGGAGGTGCACTGCGCGCAGAGCAGCTTCGCCTCGTAGCAGGCGCCCGACTGCGCCCGGACACAGAGGTCGTCGGGCAGCGTGTCGTGGGGGGCCATGCCGACGGGCGGCTTGGGCCCGGTGCGGGTGATCGCGCAGGCGTCCAGGCAGCTCGCGGCGAGATCGTCGCAGCGCGCGCAGACGCCCTTCGAGTCCATGACCTGCTCGCGGCACCACGCGGCGTCGTGCGCGACGACCGTGTTCACGACGGGCGCCGAGTCGTCCGGGATCAGATCAGGCAGGGTGAAGGGCCGGGGGGCCGGAACCTCGAGGCCTTGGGCCCGGCCATCGACCTCGAGGGGCTCGCCGCAGCCGGCAGCGAAGACGCCAGCGCAGGTGAGGATCGACAGCAAAGTCGAGGTGCGCATGGTGGCCTCCTTTCGAGGTCGGTGGCCACCCGCCTGACAAGGCAAGGGGCGCGCCAACTCGGGAAGCCCGAAGCGCCGTCAGGAGCGTTTAGGAGAGGTGCCAGCGCCGCCTGATCGGCGTTACGACGCGGTCGGCGGCACGATCAGATGCGCGTGTCCAGCGTGAAGTCCGCGGCGCCGCCGCCCACGGTGGTGGCGGGCCCCTCGCCGGTCACGTCGCCCGGCGTCTTCGACAGGGCGTCGCCGTCCTGGTCGACGCGCGCCTCGACGCGCACGGCGCCCTCGAGGGCGGTGCCCTGCATCATCACGTCCGCGGACGAAACCTCGTAGGTGATCGGGAACTGGTCGGGGCCGGTGACGTTGATCCGCTTGGCCGCGATCAGCATGCCGCGCTGCCCCTCGCCGGCGTCCTTGCGCACGATGATGAACAGCACCGAGCCGGCCTTGACGTCACCCTTGACCGCGTCGGCCAGGGTGATGGTGCCCTTCACGACGCCGCCGGCGCCGGCCGGCGCCGCCGGGGCCAGCGGGGCGGCCGGCGCGGCGGGCGTCGGCGCGGCGGCCGCGCCCGGCACGGGCGGATGACCGGGGGGCATGGCGCCGGCGGGCTGGCTGGCGGGCTGGCTGCCGGGGGGCGCGCCCTTCACGCCGGTCACCGGCACCGGCCGCGTCGGCGCCGGGGACGGGCCCTTCTTGGCCACGGCGATGACGTCGCCGCTGGGGGCCTCGTCCTTCTTGCACGCCGTCAGGGCCAGCACGGCCAGGGCGGTCGCGATCACGATGCGCATGGGGCTCCTCGTCGTCGGTGGGACCTGGAAACGGCGGCGCCGCTCAGTCTTCTTCCCGGGCGACCCGCGCGCGCAGCCGGGCGAGGCGCTC
>JAUHXL010000233.1 GCA_030426945.1 bacterium | reverse complement strand
GCCCCGACGTGGCGATGACGCCGGTGTCGTAGGCGTCCAGCAGGCGCGTGCGCACGGCGTCGGCGTTGGCCTTCAGCGGCCGCACGCACATGAAGTAGCCCGAGTTGAAGGGCAGCGGCACGAAGCGCTCGGCGTACTCGGGGTGCTCGGCGAGGATGCGCCGCACCTCGTGGAAGCGCGCCTGCAGCGTCGCGAACTTCTCCCTCTTCTGCCGCGGGTAGTCCGCCGACTGGAAGGCCTTCGCCAGCAGCGACTGGCTCAGGTTCGGCGCGTTCGACACGTTGCCGCGGATGGCCCCGGCGGTCTTCGCCTCGAGGGCCCCGAAGAGCTTCGGCGTCGCGCCCTTCACCCCGTAGGTGATGAAGCCCACGCGGAAGCCCCAGACGTAATCCTCCTTGGTGGCCCCGTCGATCTTCACCGCCAGCAGCCGCGGGTGGGCGCTGGCCAGCCGCGCGAAGATCGACTCGCTCAGGACGCCGTCCTCGTACACCAGCCCGAAGTAGGCGTCGTCGATCAGGACGACCAGGTCGTTGCCGGCCTCGGCCGCCGCGGTCAGCGTCTCGACGATGGCGTCGGCCTCGGCTTCGGTGGGCGTGTAGCCCGTCGGGTTGTTCGGGAAGTTCAGCAGCAGCACGCGCTTGCGCGGCGCGCCCTCGGTCACCGCCTGCTTCAGCGCGGCCAGATCCAGCCCGTCGCCGGCGAAGGTGGGGAAGGTGCGCAGGGTCACGCCGTGCTGGTGCTCGAACAGCAGGCGATAGTTGCCCCAGAACAGATCGCTGCACAGCAGCTCGTCGCCGGGATCGAGGAAGAGATAGCCGGCCATGCTCAGCGCGTGGGTCAGCGCCACGGTGACCACCGGCAGGCTCATCGCCGTGTCGTGCAGGCCGGGGTTCTTCTCGCGCAGCATCTGCCGCCACATCTCGCGCAGCTTGGGCTTGCCGAAGCTGGGCGCGTAGGTGAAGGCGTCCCGCCCATCGAGCTCGATCATCGACTGCAGGGCCTGCAGCACCAGGGGTCGCCCGTCGTCCTCGAGGGCGATGCCGATGGTGGCGTTGATGCGCTTCCCCTTGGCCTCGGCCGCCTGCCCCAGGATGCCGCCGAAGGGGAAGTAGATCGCGCGCCCGCGCGCGGACAGCATCGCCGCCACGTGGGGGTTGGCGTCCTCGATCGTCGTCATCAGATCGGCGGCCATCGGGTGCAGCGTCATCGTCTCTCCTCCATCTCCGGACCGGAACGCATAGACCATTCGAAGGGCGGTGCGAAAGCCCCGCGATCACAAAAAGCGAGGCCGTGGCGGGCTCATCGGATGGGTTTGATCGGCAGGTACAGCCCGATGACCGACACCATCAGCAGCAGCAGCGCGAGCGCCGCGACGCCCCCGAGCACGAAGCCGCGGCGGTGGGATGGGGCGCGCAGCGCGAAGCCGAGCGCGACCGCCAGCACGACCAGCTGACCGATGGGCCAGGCCGGACGCAGCACCCACTGCGTCAGCATGGGAAGCGTCGGTCGCAGCGCGCCGTAGAGCTCGATGAAGCGCGCCGACCACCCGAAGCCGAGCCACGCGAGGGCCGCCCCCTCGGCGACGATCAGCGCGACCGTCGCGCGCTCTCCACCGCTCAGCCGGCGGGTCGGTGAATCTTCCACGCTTTGATCCTCGAGTTCAGGGTGGTGGGCTTGATCCCCAGCAACGCGGCGGCCCCGTCCGGCCCCGAGACGCGCCAGTCGCAGCGCGACAGCGCCCGCACCAGGTTGCGCCGCTCGCGCGCCCGCAGCTCGTCCTCGGTCAGCACCGCGTCCTCGTCGTCCGCGGCCCGCGGGGGCGGGGCCGGCGCCGCGGCCGTGGTCGGCAGGTCGAAGCGCAGCCGCCCCTCGGCGGCCGTGATCACCGCGCGCTCCACCACGTTCTGCAGCTCCCGCACGTTGCCCGGCCAGTCGTAGGCCTGCAGCTGCATCACGTGGGCCTGGGTCAGCGCGGGCGTCTCGCGACGGAAGCGCGCCGCGGCCTCGTCGACGAAGTGCCGCGCCAGCAGCGGGATGTCGGTCTTGCGCGCGCGGAGCGGGGCCACCTCGATGGGGAAGACGTTCAGGCGGTAGTAGAGATCCTGCCGGAAGCGGCCCGCGTCGACCTCGGCGCGAAGGTCGCGGTTGGTGGCGGCCACCACCCGCACGTCCACCGACCGCGTCCGGTCCTCGCCCACCCGCTCGTACTGCCCCTCCTGCAGCACGCGCAGCAGCTTCGGCTGCAGCGACAGGGGGATCTCACCCACCTCGTCCAGCATCAGCGTGCCCCCGTCCGCGGCCGCGAAGCGCCCGATGCGCTCGCCGGTGGCCCCGGTGAACGCGCCGCGGCCGTGGCCGAAGAACTCCGCTTCGAACAGCTCGTGCGGGATGGAGGCGCAGTTCACCTTGATCATCGGGCGATCCGCGCGCGCGCTGCGGCGGTGGATCTCGCGGGCGACGAGCTCCTTGCCGGTGCCCGACTCGCCGTGCACCAGCACCGTGGCGTCGGTGGGCGCGACCAGATCGATCTGGTCGAGCACCTGCCGCAGCGCCGGGCTGCGGCCGACCAGATCGCCGAAGCCGCGCTCGACCTCTTCCTTCAGGTAGGTGTTCTCCATCTCCAGGCGCGCGCGCAGGGCCTGGATCTGATCGAAGGCGCGCGCGTGCGCGATGGCCGCCGCGGCGTGATCGGCGATGATGCGCACGGTGTCGAAGTCGGCCTGGGTGGCCACGCGCCGGCTGGACACCGCGACCACCCCCAGCACCTCGTCGCGGAAGGCCAGGGGCTGCACCGAGGCGCTGACGATGCCCTGCCGCAAGGCCCACTCGGGCAGCACCGAGGCCTCGTCGCCGATGCGGATGTCGGCCACGTTCAGCCCCGCGCCGGTCGCCGCGACGCGGCCGATGATGCCGCTGCTCAGGGGGACGCGGTGGTGGGGTCCGTCCAGGCGGTCGAAGCGCTCCTCGCCGTCGAGCGACACGCCGTCGCTGGCGACCAGGTGCAGGCAGGTGGTGTCGTCGGCGCAGTCGGCGCGCAGGGGGCAAGCCGCGCAGGGGCCGCCCGGCCGCACCAGCCACACCCGCGCGAGCGCCACCCCGTCCCGCTCGGCGGCCCGGTTGACGATGAGCGTCAGCAGCGCGTCCAGGTCGCGCTCGCGCGCCATGTCGAGCAGCAGCCGCCGCAGCGCCTCGAAGTCGTCCGAGATCTGGCTCACGGGGGGTGACTATGACGATTTATCGTCACAAGGCAACGAAAAGTCGTCATTCACGAAATCTCGTATCGTTCGAACGGCCGTTTCATCGGGGATCCGCGCGTGGCACGCACAGTGCAGAACGGGCCGGCATCGCCGCAAGAGCGGCTCACCGGAGCAGCGCAGCATGGCCCGCATTCGCCCCATCGACCCCGACCGCGCCTCGCCCGAGGCCCGCGATCTGCTGGCGGGCATCGAGGCGGAGCTGGGCTTCGTGCCCAACGTGGCGCGCACCCTGGCGCACTCGCCCAAGGCCCTCGCCGGCGTCGTCCAGCTCGACCGCGCCCTGCGCCGCGGCGCCGTCGACGACATGCTGCGCGAGCGCATCGCCCTCGCGGTCGCCCAGGAGAACGCCTGCTGCTACTGCCTGGCCGCCCACATGGCCATGGGTCGCGCGGTGGGCCTCACCGACGAGGAGCTGAGCGACAGCCGCCGCTGCACCGCCCCCGACGGGCGCACGGGCGCGGCGCTCACCTTCGTGCGCAGCCTGGTGCGCAACCGCGGCAAGGTGGACGATCGCGAGCTCGAGCGCCTGCGCGAGGTCGGCTTCGACGACGCCGGCATCACCGAGCTCGTCGCCCTGACCGCCTACTACACCTTCACGAACTACCTCACGCACGTCGCCGAGACCCCGCTCGACTTCCCGCGGGCCGGCGACCTGCCCCCGGAGTGATTGCCATGAACGCCACCGCTCGCGCCGAGCACTGGGATCAGGTCACCGAGGCCATGGGCCGCTACGTCGACGGCGACGCGAAGGCCTTCGAGGCGGTCTATGGGGCGCTGTCGCCGATGATCCTGCGCGCTCACGGCCGCTGGGTCGGTGCCGACCGCGCCGACGACCTCACGCAGCAGACCTTCCTGCGCGTGCACCGCGCCCGCGACCGCTACACGCGCGGCAGCCCGGTGGGCCCCTGGGTGCTGGCCATCGCCCGCAACCTGGCCTACGACGAGCTGCGCCGGCTGGGGCGCAGCCGCGAGAACCTGACCCGCGAGGGGCTGCTGCCGGAGCCGGAGGCCGTCACGCCGGCGCCGGCCGAGCAGCGCGACGTCATCGAGTCGGTGCGCGAGGCCGTCGAGGCGCTGCCGCCGGGGCAGCGCGAGGTGGTGCGGCTGCACAAGCTCGAGGGGCGGCCCTTCCGCGAGGTGGCCGACGCCCTCGAGATCAAGGAGGGCGCGGCGCGCATCCGGGCCCACCGCGCGTACGAGCGGCTTCGGCAGGCCCTCGCTCGGTTCGCCCCCAGCCCGGCCTAACTGCGCGTCGGGACTGCAATCTTTACCCTGAACGTTTGACCTCCCCGCGCCGTCGGGCGCATCCTGCCGGGGCTTTCTGGTCCCATTTGCACAGGGGAGGGTTCATGAAGAACGTGGTTCAGCTCGCGCGCGCGGCCGGTCTCGTGGCCGCCGTGGCGGGCTTTGGTCTCACCGGCTGCAACGGTGGCGGTGGCAGCGGCGGCAGCGACGCGGGCGCGGGCAACGGCGGCAACAGCAGCGGAGGCGGCAGCAAGCTGGCCGGTCGGCTGTTCGGCGGCGGCAGCAACAGCGGTGGCGGGATGGGCGGGGCCCCGGCTGGGGGCGGCCCCGGCGGCGAGGTGCCCGGCGGCGGCGAGCCCGGCGGCGGCGAGGTGCCCGGCGGTGGTGGCGGCGGCAGCGTGGATCAGGCCAGCTGCCTCACCGCGTGTACCGCCATCCTCGCCTGCTTCACCGGCGTCTGCGATCTGGCGGTCGGCGCGAGCGACCTCGCCGAAGCCAGCAGCGAGTGCGTCTCGGCCTGCCAGCAGGAGGCCACGCCCCAGGAGATCGCGCAGGTGCCCCAGCTGACCGCGGACAACTGCGCGGGCTTCCGCGAGTTCGCCGAGGCCGACGACCTGTGCTCGGACTTCAGCGAGGACGACTTCACCGATCCCGAGCCCCCGCCCGGCGGCGGCCCGGGTGGTGGCCCCGGCGGCGGCCCCCCCGCGGGTGGGCAGTGCGCCACCTTCTGCGGCAAGTTCACCCAGTGCTGCACCGAGATCGCCGACTGCGAGCCGGCTCCCCTCGGCGAGTGCCAGGAGGCCTGCGGGGCGGGCTTCATCCCGGCCCAGGCCATCCAGTGCGTCGTCAACAACGCCGCCCAGTCCTGCGGCGCGCTCGAGCAGTCCTGCGCGCAGTTCTTCGAGGACGACGGTCCCATGGGCCCGGGCGGCGGGCCCGGCGGTGGTCCTGGCGGCATCCCGCCGGGCAGCTGTGATCCCGAGGTCTTCTGCAGCGTCCTCAACTGCGGCCAGACCTGCGGTGACGACGAGGGTTGCCAGCAAGAGTGCGCCTCGGCCTGCGTGACGAACCCCGCCGCCTGCCAGTGTGGTCAGGACGTCGTCGCCCAGTGCTTCGAGGAATTCGGCAAGTAGTCCAGCCCGCGGCGGCCCGCCCGGGCCGCCGCGCTGCGCCCCTCGCCCGCCTCCGCGCGCCGCCGCTCAGTTCGGCAGGTTCACGCAGACATTGCGGTTGTTGTTGAACAGGTCCGGCAGGCACAGCAGCGGATCGCGGCAGTCGGCCTGCCCGTCGCAGACGCCCGCGCAGAAGCCGATAACGCACACCAGCCCGCGCTGACACTCCTGATCGCTGGCGCAGTTGCCGCCCGCCGCCACCGCCCCGCTGCCGGTGGGCGTGCACCGGTTGTCGTTCACGCCGCAGTACTCGCCGGGATCACAGTCGTCGCTCGACGCACAGGGCGGCCGCACGCACATGCCGGTGGGCGGATCGCATTGCTGGCCGGCCGGGCAGCGCACGCCGCTGCAGCGATCGATGCACGTGCGCAGGCGCGGCGCGCAGTACATCACGTCGGGGTTGTCCTGCAGGCCGAGGCACTCGCCCTCGGCCGGGCAGTCGGCGTCGCGGGCGCAGCGCAGGCTGCAGAAGCGCTCCTGGTTGGGCAGGGTGAGGCAGCCGCTGGTGCCGTCGGCGGTGCACTGGGCGTTGACCTCACAGGGCTCACAGTAGCCTTGGCCGGTCGCGTAGCAGCGGCGGTCGGCCGGGTTGCACACCTGACCCCCGGCGCAGCGCACGTCGGCGCACGGATCGATGCACTCACCCTCGCGCAGATCGCACTCGCTGAAGGGGCACTCGACGCCGGCGCAGATGCCCGGCGAGCAGCCCTGGCAGCCGAAGCAGAAGCCCAGCAGGCAGGTGGTGCTGGCGATCGTCTGGTTGGCGGGGAAGGCCTCGATGGTGCACTCGGGCAGCGTCACCCGCGCCACCTGCCAGAAGTCGGCGGCCTCGAGATCGGCCACCGGTCGCGCGAGCTGCTGGGGACCGAAGCGGCGCGTCTGCCCGCCGCACTCGATGGTGATGCGCACCGAGGCCGGCTCGAAGGCGACGTTGGGGTCGTCCAGGCCGAAGCCGACGCCCACCTGATAGATGCCCGGCGCCAGCGTCTCGGCCAGCAGCACCTCGTCGGTGCCGGGGCGGCTGCTGGGCTGCCAGACGCCCGGCGAGGCCCAGTTGGGGGCCGGGTTCAGCGAGAACAGATCCCAGGTGGCGTCGTACCAGCGGCCCTTCGGGTGCAGCAGGTGCGCGTCGACGTTGGTGTTGGCGCCGTTCCAGCTGGCGGTGATGCGCACCTCGGTCACCTGATCCGGGGGATCGCAGGCGTCGCCGCGCCCGTCGCCGTCGCTGTCGAGCTGATCGGCGTTGGCGTCCCGTGGACAGTTGTCACGCTCGTCGGCCACGCCGTCGCCGTCGGCGTCCACCGGGGGCGGGGCGCCCTCGCACGCGTCGCCCGTGCCGTCCCGATCACGGTCGGCCTGATCGACGTTGGCGTCCGAGGGGCAGTTGTCGCAGGCGTCGCCGACGCCGTCGCCGTCCTGATCCGCCTGCCGCACGTTGGGCGTGTCGGGGCAGTTGTCCTCGCCGTCGGGCACGTTGTCGCCGTCGCTGTCGGCGGCCTCGCAGGCGTCGCCCACGCCGTCGCCGTCGGCGTCGGCCTGGCTGAAGTTGGGCTCCGCGGGGCAGTTGTCGCAGGCGTCGCCGCGCCCGTCGTCGTCCGCGTCGGCCTGGTTCGCGTTGGGCGCGTCGACGCAGTTGTCCTCTTCGTCGACGACGCCGTCGCCGTCGCCGTCGTCCGGCCGCTCGCAGGCGTCGCCGATGCCGTCGCCGTCGGCGTCGGCCTGGCTGAAGTTGGGCGTGCCGGGGCAGTTGTCGCAGGCGTCGCCCACGCCGTCGTCGTCGGCGTCGGCTTGGGTGGGGTTGGCGTCGAGGGGGCAGTTGTCCGCCTGATCCGGGTGGCCGTCGCCGTCGCGGTCGGTCACGTCACAGGCGTCGCCCCGGCCGTTGCCGTCGGCGTCGGCTTGATCGGGGTTGGCGACGTCGGGGCAGTTGTCGCAGACGTTGCCGGCGCCGTCGGCGTCCCCGTCGTCCTGGCTGTTGTTGGCGTCGTCGGGGCAGTTGTCCTCCCCGTCGGGCACGCCGTCGTCGTCGCGGTCGCCGGGGGGGCCGACGCGCATGTCGACCGGCGGCGGGCCGCCGTCGCGGGGGGGCGGCCCGCCGTCGCGCCCGGGCTCGCCGCCGGCTCCCGGCGTGCCGCCCGCGCCGGGCACACCGCCCGCGCCCGGCACCCCGCCCGCGCCCGGCGTGCCGCCCGCGCCCGGCGCCGCGCCGTCGAGCTGATCGCCCGGCGCCGCGTCCGCGCCGCCCACGCCCCCCCCGCCGCCCCCGCTGGGCTGACAGGCGACGAGCGCGAGGGCGAGTGAACAGACGAGCGTGGCACGCGACATACAGGCCTCCTCCCCGGCCCGACACCCTATGCAAGAAGGGCCGGCCGGGCCAAGAGGTTGGCGCGCCGCCGGGCGTCGATTGACCTGCACCCGGTTGTCGGTATGCTGCGCCGACTCGCGCCCACCCTCGGGAGGACCCCGTGGACGATCGCCCTCGTCTCGACATCCCGCCGCCCGCCTTCAGCCTCGTCGACCAGATCGGCCTGTTCCTGCGCGGCATCGCCATGGGCGCCGCCGACGTCGTGCCAGGCGTCAGCGGCGGCACGATCGCGTTCATCAGCGGCATCTACGAGCGCTTCATCCAGGCCCTGCGCTCGCTGTCGCCCGCCTTCCTCGGCCCCCTGTTGAAGGGCGACGTCCGCGGGGCGTGGGCGAAGCTGATGCAGATCCACTGGGCCGTCCTCTTGCCCGTGGGCGCGGGCGTCGCCGCCGCGGTGCTGACGATGAGCAAGCTCATCACCGGCCTCATGGTCGACAGCCCCGGGCCGACCTACGCCTTCTTCTTCGGCCTCATCCTGGCGTCCATCTGGGTGCCGCTGCAGCACATGCGGCAGAAGAAGCCGATGCACGTCGGGGTGGCGTTGGCCGCCGCGGTGGGCGCCTTCGCGTTCGTCGGCCTGCAGAGCGATGGCATCGCCTTCCAGTCGGCGCACACCGACGAGGGCGCCACGGCCGTCTTCTACGGAGGCAAGCTGCGCTCGCCCAGCGATCTGGCCAAGGTGCAGGACTTCGCGGCCGAGGGGCAGGCCGTCGTCGTGTTCGACCCCAAGGGCACGCTGGCCAAGGCCGGCGTCACCCCCGGCCCCACCGTCACCGTGCACACCGACAAGCAGGCGATGTACGACTGGCTCGAGACGAAGCCCGCGCTCGTGGTGCTCGAGGAGCAGCGCGCGCCGCTGCCCTGGCTGTTCTTCTGCGGCCTGCTCGCCATCTCGGCGATGGTCCTCCCCGGCCTCAGCGGCAGCTTCCTGCTGCTGTTCCTCGGCCAGTACCACGCGGTCTTCAGCGCCCTGCACCAGACCATCGGCGGCACGCTGCACCTGCTCGGCCGCCCCCTCGATCCCGTCTCGGCCCTCACCGCCCACGGCTACGTCACCGACCTCCTGTTCGTCGGCGTCTTCGGCTGCGGCGTGCTGCTCGGCCTCGTCCTCTTCAGCCGCGTGGTCAGCTGGCTGTTCGAGCGCGCCCACGACGTGACGATGGCCGCCCTCGCCGGCCTGATGCTGGGCGCCCTGCGCCAGCCCGCCGGCGTCGTCCTCGAGGCCACGGGCACCGGCACCTCGTGGGGCCTGGTGGTCGGCGTCGCGGTCGCCGGCGCCGTGGTCGTCACCGGCCTCAACCTGGCCGACGGCTTCTTCCGCCGGCGAAGGGCGGTCGAGGCCGCCTGAGGCCCCCGTCGCGGCGCGCCTCGGCGGCGCCCCACCCTCATCGATGGGACATCGACGACTCCGTCGGGCTCCAAGGAGAGCCTCGGGGGCGGTCGGCCCCTGGGCCACGCGGGCGCGATGAGGGGGCACGATGAAGTACGTGATGTGCGGCGTGATGGGCCTGTGCTTGCAGGCGTGCATCGTCGACGCGGAGTCGTCGCTGGACGCGGGCGCGTCAGGCGCAGTCGGCGCGGACGCTGTGTGGGCCGAAGCGCTGGACGCGGCGCCCGACCGGGGCGCGCGCGACGACGCGACGCGGCGCGCCGACGCGTCGCTGCCGATAGACGGCGCGGACGCCGCAGGCTCGGCGGACGCTGCGCTTCGGCTCGACGCCGCGCACTCAGCGGACGCCGAGTCTCCCGTCGACGCCGCGCGCCCGGTCGACGCAGCCCCGCCGCCGGACGCCGCGGGCCCCGTCGACGCGGGCACCCCGGCGGACGCCGCGCCCGCCCGCGACGTCGGCACCCCGGCGGACGCCGCGCCCGCCCGCGACGTCGGCACCCCAGCGGACGCCGCGCCCGCCCGTGACGTCGGCACCCCGGCGGACGCCGCGCCCGCCCGCGACGTCGGCACCCCGGCGGACGCCGCGCCCGCCCGCGACGTCGGCACCCCGGCGGACGCCGCGCCGGCCCTCGACGTCGGCACCCCGGCGGACGCCGCGCCGGCCCTCGACGTCGGCACCCCGGCGGACGCCGCGCCGCCCCCCAGCATGGACGCCGCGCCGGACGCCGCCGCGCCGGACGCCGCCGCGCCGGACGCCGCCGCGCCGGATCCCTGCGACCGCGACGGCGACGGCTTCGCGGGGCGCAGCTGCCGCGGCCAGGACTGCGACGACGCCGCGCCCGACGTCCACCCCGGCGCGGCCGATCCGCTCGGCGACGGCGAGGACACCAACTGCGACGGGATCGACGGCGTCTTCGTGGAGATCACCGCCCTGTGTGGCTTCGACTTCCCCGGCACGCGGCTGGTCGGCTTCCGGGGCGTGGCGGATCCGGCCGAGGCAGAGGCCCGCGGCTGCCCCGCCATCGGGCGGCGCGGCGCCGGCTACGCCGCGTTCCTCGCGGACGTCAGCGCGCGGCCTGATCCCACCGCGCCCGACGGCGACGGCGCCGTCGCCTATCCGGTCACCGCCACCCTGGTGCACGAGG
>JAUHXL010000768.1 GCA_030426945.1 bacterium | reverse complement strand
AGCTCGCCCAGCTTGGCCGCGACGACGCCGTCCGTCTCGGGCAGCACCACCACGAACTCGTCGCCCGCGTAGCGCGCGAACAGCTCCTCGCGCCGGATGCGGGGCCCGATGGTCGACGCCATCGTGCGCAAGACGTAGTCGCCCGACAGGTGCCCATAGGTGTCGTTGACCCGCTTGAAGTGGTCCACGTCGAAGAGCAGCAGCGACAGGGCGCGCTCGTGGCGGCGGCAGCGGCTGATCTCGCGCTCGACGAACTCCTCGAGGTAGCGCCGGTTGTGGATCTGGGTGAGGCCATCGAAGATGGCCATCCGGTAGATCTCCTCGTGGTAGGCGGCCTCGACGTGGTGGGTGGAGAGGAACTTGAAGAGGGTGCTGCCCACCTTCAGGAGATCGCCGTCCCGCAGGCGGGCGCGCTTCACGGGGGTGTCGTCGACGTAGGTGCCGTTGGTGCTCTGCAGATCCTCGACGTCCCAGGCCCCGTCGCGCCAGGCGAGGCGGCAGTGCTGCCGGCTGACGCTGTCGTCGTCGACGGGGATGTCGGCGCTCAGCTCCCGCCCGACGACGAGGGGCCGCTGCCGGTCGAGGTCGATCTTGTGCCCGATGCGGCTGCCGTGCAGCGTCACGAGGAACTCGTGCGGCTCGTCGCCGTCGGCGCGCCCGTCGGGCCCGCCCCGAACGATGCGGGTGGGTACATGCCTCACCGCGCCACATTAGCCGCGCCGCGGGCGGGTCCGCAACGCAAGGCGCGCGCGGGCGCGACCGTTCGCTGATCGCGGATCAGCCGGTGATGGTGACCAGCGCCTCACCGACGGGCGCGGCGCCGCCGCAGCCGACGTCCGGCGGGGCGTCCACCGCAGCCTCGCCCAAGCGATCCGCGAGGCCCCGGTCCAGCAGATGGCTGGCGCGCACGTTCTTCAGGGCCGCCAGCATCACCTCGCGGACGTTGGGGATGTCCCGCTCGAGGGTCGCCAGCAGATCGGCCATCGCGTTGCGCTGCAGCCCGCTCTGCGAGCCGCACAGGTTGCAGGGCAGGATCGGATAGCCGACGTGCTCGGCGTGGGCGACGATGTCGGCCTCGGCGATCTCGACGAGCGGGCGGATCACCTCGAAGCGACCGCAGTCGGTGCGGTACGTCGCCGGCATGGCCTGCAGCTTGCCGGCGAAGAACATGTTCATCAGCGTGGTCTCGAGCGCGTCGTCCCGGTGATGACCCAGCGCCAGCTTGTTGCACCCCAATCGCTCGGCCGCGTCGTACAGCACGCCTCGCCGCAGCCGCGAGCAGGGGGCGCAGTAGGTGCCGCCCGGCTTGGTCAGCTCGAGCACGACCGAGTAGGTGTCGCGGCTGAGGATCTCGAAGGGCTGCCCGTAGGCCTCGAGCCACCCCACCAGCGGGCGGCCGTCGTAGCCCGGCTGCTGCTGATCGAGGTGCACGCCCACCAGCTCGAACGGGAAGGGCGAGGTGCGCCGCACGTCGTGCAGCAGGTCGAACAGGGTGTAGCTGTCCTTACCGCCCGACAGACACACCATGATGCGGTCGCCCGGCGCCACCAGGTCATAGTGCTGCAGCGTGCGCAGCACGCGGCGCTTCAGCTTGCGGCGCAGCTTCTCGGCGTCGGACAGGATCGGCATGGCGACCTCCGCGGGCCCAAAGGCGCACAACTTTCGGGAGCCCCGCCCGGCCTGTCAAGCGAGGGCGCGGCGACGGTGGTGGGCGTTTGCCGCGCGCTGCGCTACCTTCGCGACATGGCAAAGCGACGCATCAGCATCCTCACCAGCGGCGGTGACGCCCCGGGCATGAACGCCGCCATCCGCGCCGCCACGCTGGTCGCGCTCGACCAGGGCTGCACGGTGCTGGGCGTCGAGCAGGGCTACCGCGGCCTCATGGAGGGCGAGTTCCGCCCCCTCGCGCCCGCCGACGTCGACGACGTGCTGCGCGACGGCGGCACGATGCTCGGTACGGCGCGGTGCCCCGAGTTCACCACGCGCGCGGGGCGGGACACGGCCCGCCGCCGGCTGGCCGACGCGCGCATCGACGGCCTGGTGGTGATCGGCGGCAACGGATCGCTCACCGGGGCCAGCCTGC
>JAUHXL010000001.1 GCA_030426945.1 bacterium | reverse complement strand
GGATCGCGGGCTGCGCTGGCTCACCGGGCCTGGGCTTCTACACCGGCGCCTGCGAGACCGAGCGCGCGCGCTGCCGCGAGCGCTGCGAGCAGCTCGCCGACGCCCGCCAGTGCCTCGACCGCTGTGACCAGGACGCGCGCCGCTGTCAGACGCGGCAGGGCGGTGAGGGCGTCGTGCTCGAGGCGCCGCCCCTGCGCATCGGTGAGCACCAGGCCCTGCTCGTCGAGCTCGACGCCGGCCGCGTGCGCGCGTCCGAGGCGGCGCAGACGCGCATCCAGGGCGAAGCGCGGCCCATCGAGGGCGCCTTCGCGTTCCCGCCGGGCGCAGGCCTCGAGGTCGTGTTCACCCTGCCGCCCACCGCGCGCGAGGCCGAGCTCGAGGTCACCCACGGGCCGGGGGCGGGCGGCGGGGCCTGCTTCATCACGATGGTCGTCGGCGACACCCCGCTCGCCGGCCGCTACGCCCCGCCGCGCGGCGACGACGGCGGCAGGCGCCGCGAGAGCTGGAACCTGACGCCTCTGCTGCCGCCGCCTACCGAGGCGGGCGAGGTGCGCACCCTCCGGCTGTTCATCTACAACAACGACGCGGCCGGCAGCGCCGGGGACTACCACCTCGAGCGCGTCCACCTGTTCTTCCGCGCGATGGAGCGCCCGGCGTCGCTCTGAAGCTTGGTCGCCCGACCGTCAGCGCTCCCCACCCAGCACGTACTCGGTGACGATCCACCGGCCGTACCCCGCGCGCCCGGTGGGCGAGGTGACCGCCACGCGGTTGCCCGCGGCGTCCTCCCAATACACCGCGCTGGTGCCTTCGCCCGCGTGCGTCTGCGCGGTGAACAGCTGCGCCGTCGCGGGCGCGCGGCCCGCGTTGCCCTGCGGGAAGCGCTCGTCGCCCACCGCCTCACCGCCGTCGGCCGTCGGGTAGCGCTCGCCGCTGAGGCTCGCCGTGCGATCCGTCAGCGATCCGGCCACGGCGCACGTCGAGTCGCCGCGGAACAAGGCCCGCTGGTCGATCTGGATGCTGAACAGGTCGTGGTGGCCCGTCGGACCGGCCGGCTTGTCACCCACGTTGCGGCTGAACACCACCGCGGACAGATCCCCGGTGAAGGAGGGGGTGTGATCGCCCACGCGCCGCCCGCCGCCGGTGATCGTCGTCACGTCCGTGAAGTCGAGATCGCCGTCGGTCACCTGGCAGGCGAGGCCCGCCTCGGTGTCGCCGACCCACACCTGGGGTTTGACCACGCAGCGCGCGCCGGCGCAGGCCTCGACGTCCACCACATAGGTGAACAGCGGCGTGCCCACCGCCGGGAACACGTCGCGCACGGGCGCGGCGTGGTTCGACACCTTCAGCAGCTGCGCGCGATCGCGGCTGCGCTCGTCGCGCCCCGCCAGATAGGCCGCCGCCGGACCGTCGCCGCAGTCCATCGCGAACAGCACCGTCAGCGCCGTCTGCCAGCCCACGCCGCCGATGCCCGCGTCACAGCCCTCCGGCGAGATGGGGTACTCCCGACGCTCCTTCACGTCGAGGATCCACACCTCGCCCGGCCCGTCGGGATCCGAGCGCCCGTCGCCGTCCGCGTCGACGTTGCGCACCGCCACGACATACCGCGGATCCGGCCCCACGGCGTGATGCGTCCAGTACCCCGGCTGCCCGGTGATGCGCCGCGGCTGCGAGCCGTCGGCCAGCGCGCTGTACAGGTGGCCGTTCCCGTCCGTGCGCAGGTCGGAGAAGGTCAGATCGCCGGCCACGGCGGTCAGCGTGAGGGGGGGCGGCGCGCCGCCGTCGCCCAGCGGCCCCGCGTCGACCGGGGCGCCCCCGTCGGGCGCCACCATCGCGCCATCGGTCGCGCCCGCGCCCGCGTCGCTGTCGGTCGCGTCGCCGCCGTCGTCGCACGCCGCGAGCGTCACGATCATCGCCGCCCAGGCCAGCGCTCGGCCCGTCATCCTCGTCATGCCGCCCCCCGCGGTTCGTCCTTCGTCTCTGCCAGCACCCGCTCGGCCCGCTCGAAGAAGGGCGCCGCCCGGGCGGCCAGCACCGCCACCGTGTCGGCCACCGCCGCGCGGGCCTCGGCCGGGCTGCCGTACCGCCAGGCCAGCTCGGCCCGCTCCGGCACCAGCGCGCCCAGCGGGAAGGCCAACCCGGGCACCGCGCGGCCCACGGCCGGCTGCAGATCGCCCATGAGCGCGCGCACCCGGCTCACCCCGACGTTCACCGTGTGCCCGGGCGGCGCGTGCAGGCGTTGAAGCTGAATCGAGTGGAAGCCATGCGGCGTGCGGCGGACGAACTCGATGAAGTACCGATCGGTCACGTGCGCCGCGCGGTCGTGGCGGAAGCCCGCCAGCACCCCGCTCATCGCCGCCTGCATCAGGGCGACCAGATCGACGCCCGGGCGCGCGTTGCGCCCGCGGAAGACGCCGCGCAGCCAGCGCAGGGCCGCGGGGGCGCGGCGGGGAGGGGATCCGACCGCGCCGCCCTCGGCCCGCGCCGTGTCCTTGGCCGCCTCGAGCCGCGCGCACAGCTCGGCGCAGGCGCGCCCGGCCGGCGTGTCGAGGGGCTGACCCTCGAGCTGCCAGAGCGAGGCCTGGCCGATCTCCGAACCCAGCGTCACCGCCAGCTGACGGCGCGCGTTGCGCAGCGCGCCGTCGTCCGGATCGTCGATGGGCAGGCTGACCGTCAGCGTGTCGAACACCTGACCGCGCTCGCTGCGCACCACGTAGGCGCTCTCGCTCGGCGCGTCGGGCGCGTCGAGGGCGCCCTGCAGGCGGAAGCGCAGGTCGGACCAGCGCAAGCTCCAGTCCTGCAGTTGATCCGCCAGCGTGCCGTCGCTCAGCAGGCTGATCGCCGTCGAGGCCGGCAGCCCCTCGTCGAGCCCGGCGGTCGCCACCCCGAAGGCGTCGCGGGGCCGATCGGGGTGATCCTCCACGTCCAGGATGTCGAGCAGCGCCTCGAGCTCGGGCAGCGCGCCCGTGCAGCGCACCCGCACGACGTCCAGCTGCTCCAGCCAGCCCAGCCAGTGCGCGAAGACCGACGCGAGCGCCTTCGCGGGCGAGGCGGCGGTCAGCTGCAGCGCGAAGGGCGTCCCGTCCTCGAGGCGCAGCCCCACCGCCGCGTCCGGGGGTCCGGCGGGCGCGGGACCCCCCCAGGGGGCGGGCGCGAGCTGGGCCGGGGGGGGGAGCGGCGCGTCCTCGAGGGCCGCCCCCGCCACCTCGTGCGCCCAGTCGTCGAAGGCCGCCGGCAGTCCCAGCGACGCGTAGGCCGCGGCCACCCGGGCGGCGGCCAGGGTCCGGCGGGCGCGGGGCGCGGCGGCGCCGTCGCTCAGCTCGGTGTAGCGCAGCTGGCGTCCGGGGCGCGGATCGAGCACCCGGAGCCGCGGATCGTCCAGCCGCAGGGGCGGCCGGCCGCGCAGATCCAACGCGACCTCGTTCGACCGCCCCGGCTCCAGGCATTGCAGCGCGAGGCGGCCACCGCGCAGCGCCTCGAGCCAGCCCAGGTAGGTCGGCAGCAAGGCCGGATCCGCGCGGGCGGTGAGGTCGACGAAGAAGCCGTCGAAGCCCTCGGGCAGCAGCGCCGCCGCGCGGCGCAGGGCTGCGGGGCCGTCCCAGGTGATCCAGGCGTCCAGGCGACGTCGGTGCGTGATCGGCTCGAACAGCGCCTCGGTGGCCCGCACCAACCGCGCCGGATCGCGCGGCGGTTGGCGCTGCAGGCGGCCCTGAAAGACCTGCGGCACGTCAGCCCTGCAGCGCGGCGGTCAGCGGCGCGCGCGCCTCGCCCCCGGCGTGCGCGACGTAGCGCGCGTTGATCAAGGCCAGCATCGAGTCGAGCAGCGCGAGGTTGATGATCGACGCGGCCGGCACCGCCGCGGCCACCGCCTCGGGCCCCAGCCCGACGAAGTTCAGGCCGCACCAGCTCAGGGTGTCGTCGGGGGTGCGCACCGCGGGCCCGTGGGTGCGGCAGATGATCGGGCGCGCGGCGTACGCGGCGCAGCCGCCGTCGTCGTCGAGGAAGACGCAGCGCTCGCCCGCCACCACGGCGGGCGTGCCGCGGCGCGCGCGCAGGGCAGCCAGGCGGTCGGGCGGCAGCGTGTCCAGGTAGGTGCGCAGGTGATCGATCTCGACGGCCCAGGCCGACCGGGCGGTGCGGCAGCAGCCGTCACAGCCCCGCCGGCACTGCAGGAAGGTCGACTGCCCGGCCTCGACCACGCCCTCGAAGGCGGCGACCTTGGCGTGCAGGGCCGACAGCTCCGCGCGACCGGGCATCGTCACTCGGCGGGCGGGTTCGCGACCAGGTTGATCGAGTCGGGGCTGCTGTTGGCGTTGCTCTCGATCACCACCGCGCCGATGTGGCGCGCGCGATCATCGGCGCCACGCGCGAAGGTCACCATCACCGTGTGCGAGGCGCCCGGTTCGATGGTCGTCGCGCCGCCCCCGGCGCTGAGCGTGAACTCGGGATCGCTGGGCAGGATGCCGTTGGCCACGTCCGCGTCGGTGCTCATCTCGAGGCGGGTGACCTCGAGCGGCGCGGTGCCGGGGTTGGTCAAGGTGATCTGCTCGGTCGCCATGTCGTCGAAGCCGACGGCGCTGAAGTCGATCTGCAGGCGATCGAGCTGCAGCGCGGCCACCTGCGTCCCGCTCGACACCAGCTGCACCCGCAGCTCGTTGCTGGGCACGTTGTCGGCGTTCTGCGTCTGGATGACGAGCTCGGCGTTGCTGCCCTCGGCGCTGCGCGGCTGGTAGGTGACCATGATCTCGCGGCTGGCCCCGCCCCGCAGCTGGAAGCTGCGCTGCTGGTCGCCGAGGCTGTACTCCTCGCCGGGCTGCTCGAGCCGCATGTCGATGATGTCGAGATCCTTCAGCCCCGAGTTGGTCAGGCTGAGCGACTGCTGCGCCTGACCGCCCGGGTTCACCTCGGGGAACTGCACCGGGTTGGGCTGCACCACCAGGTTGCTCGACACCGGCTCGCTGGTGATCGTCACGTCGAAGGACGGCGTGTTCGGATCGTTGCTGATGATGCGCAGGGTGGCGTGATCGGCCTCCTGATCCTGCGGATCGTAGGTGATCAGGTACTCCTGCGAGCGGTTCGCCTGCACCTCCGACCACTCGCCGCGCGGCTCCACCTTGATCTCCGGCACCGGCTGCTGCGTCGCCGGATCGATGTAGGGCGGCGTCTGCAGCAGCAGCTCGAAGCGGCTGACCACCAGCACGCCCGTGCCGCGGTTGAACACCTGGAGGGGGGCGCTGGCCATCTGCGAGGGGCTCTCGAAGGCGACGGTGCGCGGGTTGACGTCGATGCGCGGCGCGGTCGCCACGACGCCGAGCGTCACGTAGAGCACGGGCTTCTCGATGACGTTGGTCTCGATGACCACGCGCCAGGGCTTGGGCTCCCCGTCCTCGGGCGGGCTGAACACGATCGAGTAGTCCTCGAAGGCGTCGTCCTCGAGCACCAGCGGCAGCTCGGGTCCCTGGTCGATCGCGAACCAGCAGGCGGTGTCGGCGGGGGGCGGGAAGGGCTGACCCGGCGCCAGCCCCTGGGTCACGCGGCTGCACTGGTCCATGCGGGTCCAGGGCTCGTTCGCGCCGGGCGTCTCCTGCATCTCGAGGTACAGGTCGCGGATGCGCAGGGGCGTGATGCCGCCGTGGCGCACGCGCAGGGGCTTCGACTCGGACTGGCCTGGCCGCTTGGGGTTGTAGCGCAGCTCGGCCATGTACACGCCGTCCGCCACCTCGTTGTACTCGGGCTCGGTCAGGATGTCGTTGGACTCGTTGCGTTCGATGCCGTCGTCGCAGCCCGCGAGGACGGCGAGGGCCACCAGCAGGGCGGCGCCGACGGACAGGGGGCGCGGGGTGCGCTTCATCGGTCGAACCTCTCTCGGAAGGTCAAAAGCGGGCGGGTGGGTGCGGGCGCACCGCGCGAGGCGGCGCTCAGCCGCGGCGCGCGAAGCACTGCGCCTCGTAATCCACCTGAATCGTCTGGCCGGCCTGCGGCACGGTGGCCTCCTCGAAGACCACCGAGTTGGAGTCCTCGTCGTACTCCCAGCCGTCCGGCGTCGGCTGGCCGTCCACGGTCACCGTGATGGTCGCGCCGAGGGCGGGCCGGGACAGGAAGAACTGCACCGGCAGGCCGAAGGCCTGGTTGCCGATCTCCTGCAGCGGTCGGCCGAAGTCGGCGTCGCAGATGCTGAACACCTGACCGTTCGTGCGATCGGCCACCTCGACGTAGCGCGAGCCCGCGCTCGCCGCCCCGTTGCCGCTCTCGCACTGCCGCGCGCGGCCGTCGAGCGCGCCGACGATCGCGTGGGCGTGGAACAGCGACTCGTTTCGGAAGCCCTTGATGTTCTTCAGGAAGTCGACATAGAAGTTGAGCGCGCCGGGGCTGAAGTCGTCCTCATCGCTGACGAACACCACCTCGAGCGCGCCGCCCTCCCGCACGAAGCCGCGGTTCGGTCCGCCGCAGAAGCCCTCGACGCAGCGGTCCGGCTCCACGCAGTCGCCGTCGCCCGCGCAGGCGACGCCCGTGTCGAAGGCCAGGGGATCGCTCAGCGCGGCCTGCGCCGCCTCGAGCCCGTGCTCCTCGCCGGCGCCGTTGGTGCCCACGCGGATGCGGTCGCGGAAGGTGTTCTCGACGCCCGGCGCCCGGCGCAGGATGGGCGGATCACCCAGCAGGCGCCCCGACTGGTTCGGGTTGTCCATGTCGGTGGTCACGATGCCCAGCTGGTAGTCGTTCTGGAACTGCTGCGCGCCGGTGATGAAGTCGCCGAAGTTGTCGCGCAGGTTGTCCTGCTCCTCGCTCATCGAGCCCGAGTTGTCGACGACGAACAGCACGTCCACCTGCCGCCCGCTGGTCTGCTCGAAGATGTCGGTCTGGCGCCGGTCGCGGATGCCCTCGCCCTCGAGCGGCACGCGCAGGGTCGGGTTGTCGCTGGCGTCGCTCTCGAACACCAGATCGCAGCCGTCGCCGCCCAGGTTGCCCGGCTCGTACACCAGCCGCACGTCGGCCGGGCTGTTACGCGTCACCACGATGCAGCCGTCGGCGTCGGCCACCGGCCGATCGACCACCAGGAACTCGTCGCAGTCCGGGCCCTCGAGCTGCACGCCGGTGATGCACAGATCCACGACGCCCGTGTTGTAGACGGTGACGCGCTCCTCGCGCGAGGCGCACTCGCCGGCGGTCACCTGGCCGAAGTCGAGGCGCCCGGGGATGACCTCGATGTTGCTCTCACCCGCAACGCCCTGCAGATCCGCGAAGGTGCTGCGCTCCTCCATCTGGAAGGGATCCCAGAAGGTCGCGGTGAAGCGCGCCGAGTCGGCGCTGAAGACGTCCGGGCGGTAGGTGATCTCGAAGGGCAGGAACGCGCCCGGCGGCACCTGCAGCGCGGCCACCGGCCGCGTGAGGAAGAACTTCACCTGATCGAAGCCGGGGATCGGGATCACGATGAGGGGCATGATCTCCTGGCTGCGCAGCTCGCAGGCGCCCGTCCCGCGGTTCACCAGCTGCAGCTCCCGCGTCCGGTCCTGCCCGCGGCTGACCAAGCCGAAGTTGACTCGGTCGGGGATGATCAGCAGGTCGCAGGTCGGCGCCCCGCCGCCCACCACCTGCAGGGGCACGTCCACCACCGGCTGATCCGGCGTGTTGTTGTTGATGTGCAGCGTACCCTCGGCCAGCGCGCCCTCGGCCAGATCGCGGTTGGTGTACCAGACGTCCAGGCTCAGCGCGCCGAGGGGCTGGATCTCGATCGGCCCCGCCGGCATGCCGTCCGTGCGCGCCCAGGCGAAGCCGTCGCCTTCGACCTCCACCGGATCCAGCGTCAGCGGCAGGTCGCCGCAGTTGACCACCTGCACCGCCGTGCGCGCGCTCTCCTGGCCCAGCGCCACCCGCCCGAAGGACACGCGCTCCGGCTGCACCGAGATGCAGGGCTTCCGCACGCGACCGCTGATCGGCACGGTCACCAGCGACTCGTCCGAGTCGTTGCTGCTGATCGCGATGGCCGTGCCGTGGGCCCCGTCCACCGACGGGTGGTAGGACACGCCGATGCGCACGAAGTCCTCGGCCTCGATGACCAGCGGGTTGTCCGAGCTCAGGCCGTCGGGCACGTCGTGCAGGGTGAACTGCTCGTTGACGCCGCCCGGCGCGACCGCGAAGGCGATCCGCGAGATGTTCAGCGGCGCGGTGCCACGGTTCTGGATCACGATGCCTTCGACGTCGGTCTCGGTGTTCAGGTCGACCGCGCCGAAGATGACCGACCCTGGGTTCACGTCGATCTCCGGCGCCGGCTCGTCACCGACGAGCGGTACCTGGATGAAGCCGATGGCCGCGTCGTCCACCTCGATGACCAGCGTGCCCTCGTCGGAGTCCTGCCCGCTGGGGGTGTAGGTCACCCCGATCTCGAGGGTGTCGTCGCGCGCCAGCTCGGGCCGAGCGTCCCGGTTGGTCGACAGCGTGAAGTCGCTCGACGTGTCGTCGCTCAGCTTGATGTCGACGATGCTGACCGGGATGTTGCCGTAGTTGGTCAGCGTCACCGTCTTCTCGAGCGGGACGCCGTTGGGGCTGACGAACACCAGCCGGTCGGGCATCACCTGAAGGTCGGTCGTCGACTGGGTGGTGCTGATCGGGATGCGCAGATCCTCACCGCCGACGTCGTTGCTCTGGATCGTGATCCAGCCGGCGTCGGTGCCCTCGTTGCGCGGCGAGTAGTCGACCCGCAGGTCGGCCTCTTCACCGGCCTCGAGGATCAGGGGCAGGGCCGGGTGCGACTTCTCGAACTCGCGCGTGTCGATGGCGTTCGAGAACTCGATGCCCGAGATGCGCAGCTTGCTGCCGCCGATGTTGCGCAGCTTGACCACCTTGAAGGTGCTCTCGCCCACGGGCACGGCGCTCAGGACGATCTGCCCAGGCTCGGCCTCGATGCGCGGGAAGGCCTGCCGGCGGATGCCACTGCCACCGCTGTCTTCGTCGCTGCAGCCGACGACCGCGGCGAGGCTCGCCGCAAGGGTGACGAAAGCGCCGAAACGCAACACATGGACCATCTGAAGCTCCTGCGCGACCGGTGCGCCACCTTAGCAGCGGCCGGCGCGCCTCGACAAGCGGGGCAGCGGCCAAACCTGGGCGCAAACCCGCTCTGCGAAAGGCGAAGCGCGGTGGGTTCGCGGGCAATGGACTCGACGGAAGGGGAGGGCGCGGACGACGCGGCGCGCCGCGCCGCCGACGGCGAGGCGGAGGGACGGTCAGGGCATGGCCCAGTCGGCCTCGCTCAGCACGCGATCCACGGGCTCGACCACGGGGCAGCGCGCGAAGTCCTCACACCACTCCACGCTGGCGACCCACCAGAGCTGCTGCACGGTGGTCAGCTCGCGGTCGACCGCTTCGTACAGCAGCTCGCCGCGCACGAAGATGCGCGTGGTCACGTAGCTCGCGTGCTCCATCCGGCGGTCGGCGTCCGGCAGCCCGAAGGTGCTCTCGGCCCGGAAGTACACCGCACCGACGTCGTAGGTCACGCCCACCTCGGGATCCGACAGGTTGATGTTCTCCGGGCCGGCGCCGTTGGTGTCGTCGATGTCCAGGGTGGGGTTGTCCGCCACCTCGCCCTCGATGCCCCAGTCGGGCGACTTCTGTCGGAAGTAGCAATCCCACACCCCGGCGTCGTTGCCCCAGCCATCGCGTCCGCGCTCGTGCCGCAGGTGCAGGTCGACGTCGGTGCCGATCATGTCGGTCTCGTCCGGATCCGAGGGGGTCGACCACACCAGCTGGATGTGGAGATCCTTGTCCGGCACCGCCTCGATGACCACCCGCGCCACCGCGTTGGGATCGCAGCTCAGCTGGCCCAGGTTGTCGCGCACCTGCAGCTCGAGCTCGTACAGCCCGGCCAGATCCACGAAGAAGAAGGCCTGCGGCGTGGTCTCGTCGTCCGGATCGCCGCCGTCCGCCGGTCGCCGCGGATCCCCGAAGCGCTCGACGGGCTGGCTCACGCTGCCATCCGGGCGAGACACCACCGTCCAGATGTAGTCTTCCACGCGCCCGCCGGGATCCGCCGACGGCGTGCCGTCCAGCGTCACGATGTCGAGCGGCTGCACGTCGTAGCGATCCGTCGTGACCGCGGGCACCGGGCAGGCGTTGTCCACGCCGCGCCCGAACAGATCGACGGGGAAGGGCTCCCGCGAGGCGTTGCTGTGCACCAGCAGCTGACCGCCGTAGGCCCGCAGCTCGGTGGGCCAGAAGCCCACCTGCACTTGCTGCGTGGGGAAGGTGTCTTCGCTGGCCGCGGGCAGCAGGAACAGGGGATCGCCCTCGGCCACCTCGGGCAGCTCCAGCGGGCGGAACACCCCGTCACCGCCCACGAGCTCGAGCCGATCGATGCGCAGCGGGGTGGTGCCACAGCTCTCGAGCGTGAGGGGCAGCTTGTTCGGCGTCTCGGCGTTCACGCTCTCGACCAGCAGCCCGGCGCCGAAGTCGAGGCTCTCGGGGATCACGTTGAGGCAGGGCGCGGCGCCGTTGGCGTTCAGCTCCACCGTGGTGACCGGCGACGCCACGTCGTTCGAGAAGATCTGCAGCTCCCCGCTGTCCGGGCCCAGCGTGGGGGGCGAGTAGGTCGCTTGGATGGTCGTCGTCTCGCCGGGCGGCACGATGATCGGCTCGGCCAGATCCCCCAAGAGGGCTCGGTCGTCCTGCGTCGCCCCGAAGTCCTGGCTGCCGCTCACCGCGAAGCGGGTGATGACCAGCTCGACCAGCCCGATGTTGGTGATGACCAGATCACGCTTGCCGACGGCGCCGGCCTCGACCTCGCCGAAGTCGAGCGTGCGCGGGGACACCCGAATCTCGGCCCCCTGGCCGCCGGAGCCGATGGGGATGCGCACGTCCCGCGCGTCCGGATCGTTGGTCTGCAGCAGCACCGCGCCGCTGTCGATGGTCGCGTCCTCGTCGGCGGGCACGTAGCGCACGGCCAGCGTGATGGTGTCGTCGCTGTTGCCGGGCAGCTCCAGGCGGGCCGGCGCCGGCTGCAGCTCGCCGTCCTGCTCGATGAAGAGCGAGAACTCGCTGCCGGTCGTCGAGCCGTCCTCGAGGCTGGGGTTCTGAATCACCAGGGCGCCGCTCCCCCGATTCAGCACCTGCACCCGTCGGACCTCGGACTGCCCGATCTCCAGCTTGGCGAAGGTGAAGGCGCTCGGCTGGGCTTCGAACAGGGGCGTCTTCGTCGAGCGCTCCTCGCCGCATCCGGCGACGGCGAGCAGCGCGAGGCAGCCGAGGAGACTGCGGCAGGGACGAGGCGACATGCGGTTCTCCACGAACGGTCTCCGGAAACGAAACGACCCCGCGCCGCCGCGCGGCCGGGGTCGTCGGCTGACCTCAGCCGGGCGCGCGGGTCGTCACTCGGCGTCGGGGCGCTGCGTGAAGTACTGATCCCGTGCTTCGACGCGCATCTCGGGCCAGTGGATGCGCGCGACGTCCCAGAAGTGATCTTCGGCCTCGAGCTCGCGCGCCCCGTCCTCGCCCCGATCCTCGGTCGAGTCGTAGCTCAGCTCGCCCTTCAGGAAGATGCGCACCCGCGCGAAGCTGGGGCCGAACTCCTGCCCGCTGATGCGGCCGCGGCTGCTGTAGTAGTGCACGCCCACCGCGTACGGGGCGCCCAGCACGCCGGTGTTCTCCGGGTTGTCCAGGTTGATGTTCTCCGGCCCGCCCCCCGCGATGTCGTCGATGTCGAGCGAGGGATCGTCCGCCGGGTTGTCGGGCTGCCCCCAGTCCGGCACGGGGTTCAGGAAGTGGCAGTCGTAGGGCGCGGCGAACCAGTTGGGCGCGCTCGGGTGCAGCAGGTGTAGATCCAGGTCGGCGCCCTCGGCGTCGGTCAGATCCGCGTCTCCCGGCGTCTCCCACACCAGCTGAACGTGGATGGCCTCGTCGGGCTTGGCGATGATGGTCACCACCGCGGCGTTGTCGCAGGCCACCGAGTCCAGGCCCAGGTTGTCCTTCACGCGCAGCTCGGCGGTGTAGGTGCCGGCCAGATCGACCCAGAACAGCGCGATGGGCGTCTCGAGCACGTCGTCGACGCCGCCGGCGGCCGGGTTCGCGGCGTCGAGGAAGCCCTCGACCGGCTGCGAGACCGAGCCCTCGGGGCGGCTGGTGATGACCCACTCGTACTCGACGGGCCGGTTGCCCGGGCCGTCCTGGTCGATCGACGGCGCGCCGTCGAGCACCACCACGTCGAGGGGCAGCACGTCGAAGGCGTCCTGCACCGCGCGGGCCTGGGGGCAGGCGTTCAGCACGCCGCGGCCCAGCAAGCTGACCTCGCGGCTCGGCGTCACGGGATCCGAGCTCTCGATGATCAGCGTGCCGTTGTGGATGCGCTGCTCCCGCGGCGTGAACGACACGCGGATCGATCGGCTCGGCGGGATGTCGCCCGGCAGGTAGGCGGGCAGCAGCGCCGGCGTCTCCGGCAGGCTCTCCTCGTCGAGCGCGAAGGCGGGATCGCTGTCGTCGCTCAGGCGGATGTTGTCGATCTGCAGCTGCTGGCCCCCGCAGCTCTCGATCGAGAGCGGCCGCGAGTCGATGCGGTTGACGAGGCTCGTGGGGAACTCCAGCGCGGGCGGGTTCACGTCCAGGCAGGGCGTGGCGCCGTTCGCGCGCAGCTCCACCTTCACCTCGGGCTGGTTGGGATCGTCGCTGAAGATGCTCAGCTCGCCGGTGTCCGGGCCCTCGATCTGGGGCGCGTAGCGCACCGAGATCGTGAACTGCTGGTTCGGCGCCAGGCCAGCGATGCCGTCGCCGTCCGCGTCGAGCAGCACCTCCCGCTGGCCGCGACGGGGATCCTTCCCGTTGACCAGCGGCGTGAAGTCCTGGGAGCCGTTGAGGAGGATCTGCGTGACGTTCAGCGTCGCCTGGCCGACGTTCGTGACCACGACGTCGCGGGTCGCCTCGTCCCGGGCCGGCACGCGATCGAAGTCGACGGTGCGCGGCGCGACGTTGATCTCGGCGCCGGCCTCCGACGCCACCACCGGGATCGCGACCTCGCCCTCGGGCAGGTTCGTGTCGAGCAGGACGCGCCCCTGCTCGAAGGAGGTGTCTTCGGGCGCGTACTCCAGGACCAGGTACAGCCGCTCGTCCGGATCGATGCGCACCGGATAGTCGAAGCGGTCCTCCCCGGCGCGGGTCAGCCCTTGGTACTCCTCGCCCTCGGACGAGGTCTTCCAGAACAGCTGGAAGTCGCCGCGGTCACCCAGGTCGAGGCGGATCTTGCGGATGAGCACGGCGCCCGAGCCGGTGTTCTCGATGAACACCTCGCGGTCGCCGCGGCTGCCCGGCGAGATCTTGGGGAAGGTGTACTGGGGCGGTGTGATCTCGATGCTGCCGGTGCGCGTGACGTCGAGGCCCTCGTCGTCACAGCCGGCCATCACGAGGCCGCCGAGGGCGGCGAAGGCGAACCAGCGAAAGGTGCGCGGAAGGGCCGCGGCGTGCATCATCCGTTGTCTCCAGCAGCCCGCGAGCGCGGGCCGTACCGTTGTGCCGAGCGGGTCCGCCCCAGGCTCCTCGACGCAGCGAAGAGGAGTCCCGTACGGAGGTGCGCCGGCCCAGTGCAACTTTTTTCACTCGGGCCGGACCACCGCGGATCGCTTTAATCGCCCGGCTGCGCGCACTGCAAGACTAGGCGCCGGCCCAGATGGTGTCAAATGGTCGGAAAACGGCCTGCGAAGCGGCTCCGAGGGCCCTCGGGGGGCGCCGTTGACACCACTTGGGGGTCGTGCTAGCAAGTCGCGTTCGCGAAGCGGAGGGTGGGGCGGATCCGCGAGGTGCCGGGCCCCGAGGAAAGGACCTTGATGCGCAGAATGAACCGGATTCTGGCCGCCGCGGCGGTCGCCGCGGGTGGCCTGGCGGGGTGCGACTCGACCGTCGGGCTCGACCCCACGCGGCCGACCTTCACCCGGCTGTTGGTGCCGGGCGCCTGCGAGGTGTCCGATGATCTGCAGATGATCGACATCTCGGTCATGATGCTCGACGGCACCACGGCGCTTCTCCCCGATGATCGGCTGCAGCGCGAGTTCCAGCCCGTCTCGGAGCTCCTGTCCCACGAAGACTTCGCCTTCGCCCGCACCGCCGACAGCACGCTCGACGTGCCCGAGGTCGGCATCGCCCTCGGCGAGAACAGCGGCATGCAGCAGGGCGTGGATCTGCGCACGCTGAGCCTGCAGTTCGAGTACTCGGGCGGCGAGGAGCGCCAGCAGGATCGGCGCCTGGTCGTGCTGCTGATGGATCACTCGGGCAGCCTCATCGGCGAGGATCCCTTCACGCAGATGATCAACACGGCGAACGCGACGGACCGCGAGGACCAGCGCATCGCCTTCTTCCAGCAGCTGGTGAACAACCTGCCCCGCGAGTACCTGGTCTCCCTGGTCTCCTTCAAGGGCTCGTTCGTCAACATCACCGAGCAGTTCTCGACGCCCCAGCCGAACCGCGAGAACATCGCCGACGGCATCGGGGAGCTGCAGTTCGACGAGGGCGGCCTGACGCCCCTCGCCGACGCCCTCGACCAGTCGCTGACCCGCATCATCGACAGCGAGGGCAACCGCGACCTCAACCCGGTGGTGATCCTCTTCACCGACGGCGTCGAGAGCGGCGACACCTCGGCCACCAACCTGCAGGCCGTCACCGAGCGCTACGCCAGCCGCGCGGGCGGCCCGGTGCCGGTCATCGTCATGCAGTTGCAGCCGCCGATCCCCACCGACGGTAGCCCCGGCTTCACCCGCGGGCGGAACCCCGACCTGGTGAACCTGGCCTGCCGGACCGGGGGCGAGTACCTCTTCATCGAGGCGCCCGCCGAGTTCACCGAGAGCCAGAACCTGCAGTCGATCGTGCGCAACCGCATCGTCGGGACCTGGCGCCTGCGGACCGAGACCACGATGAACCGGGCAGCCTTCCCGCCCGACAACTACTTCCTGTCGACCGAGCTGACGGTGACTCTGGGCGGCCGGTCGCGGTCGCAGGCGCTGTCGCGTGGCAGCAGCGGTCGCGACTTCGACGACACCCGGCTGTGGTTCAACAAGCAGTGAGCAAAGGGAGCGAGACCTCGATGAACAAGGTGCTGTTGCTGGTTGCCGCCCTGGCGGTGCTGGCCCTGTCCGGGCCGGCCTTTGCGCAGGAAGCTCCCGAGGGTGCGCCGGCCGACGACGAGGGCGCAGCCGCGCCCACGGGTGACGTGAGCGACGACACGGCCACCGAGGCCGAGAGAGCGCTCGAGGAGGATCTCGATCTCTTCTGGGGCAAGCGCCGCGAGGTGAAGGTCGTCCAGAAGCGGCTGTACGAGAAGGACGGTCGCATCGAGCTGTCGGTGCCGACGCTGTCGATCGTGCCCAACGACGACTTCGTCGTGTACTACCCGATCGGCGGGCGCGTCGGGTACCACTTCTCCGAGGCCTTCATGGTCGAGGCGTCCTTCTCGTACGCCATCCAGGTCGAGAGCGATCTCGCCGGCTTCCTCGAGGGCGAGGGCATCGGCCTCAAGCGGGCCGACATCCAGGAGAAGATCAACTTCTACTACAACATCGACCTGCTCTGGGCCCCCATCTACGGCAAGATCAGCCTGCTGGGCCTGAAGCTGACCCACTTCGAGACCTACGTCGGTCTCGGCTTCGGCATCTTCCACAACACCGAGTTCCCGGCCTCGAACCCGGACGGCAACGAGGTGGTCAAGCCCAGCGGGAATACCGTCCTCGGCTTCCGCTGGTTCATCAACGACAACTTCAACATTCGCACCGAGTACCGCCAGTTCTTCTTCCAGAAGTTCCAGGGCGGCGTCTCCATCCCGGTGGAGCTGTCGCTGGGACTCGGCATCATCATCTGAGGTGGTCGTGATGACGTTTCGCAAATCCCTCCGTCGGGTGTTCGTGGCCGTCGCGCTCGTCGCGGCGCTGGCGACGCCGGCGTGGGCGATCACGACCGACAACGTGATCCAGATGCACAAGTCGGGGCTGCCCGCCCAGGTGATCGTGCAGACGATCCAGTCCACCGGCTCGACCTTCAACCTGACCGTGGCCGAGCTGAAGAAGCTCGAGGACGCCGGCGTGCCGAAGGACGTCATCGAGGCGATGATGGCCGCCGGCGGCGGTGGGGCGCCTGCGCCCGCGCCGGAGCCCGCGCCGGAGCCCGCGCCCGAGGACGATCTCGAGCGGCTCCGCGATCAGGAGGAGACCGAGAAGGCGCGCATCGAAGAGGAGGCCCGCATCCGCGAGGCCGCCAAGCGCGCCGCGGACGCCGAGCGGGCCAAGATGGCCGCCGAGGAGCAGCGGCGGGTGGCCGGCGCGCTCGCAGGCGCGCGCGAAGCCCTCGATGATCGCGACTGCCACACCGCGGCCAAGCTCTTCGATCAGTTCCTGCAGAGCGCCGCGCCGAACAAGCCCAGCACCGCCTCGGGCAAGCTCGGCCTCGCGGACGCCTTGTACTGCCTGGGCCTGTACGGCAACGCGGCGGAGATGTACCACGAGCTGGTGAACCTCGGCGGCGAGTCCGACGTGTTCGCCCCGGCCTTCGAGGGCCTGCGCCGCAGCTCCAAGCGCGTGGCCTACAACCCGGTCACGCTCGAGGCGCTGACCAACTACTTCGTGGGCGGCCAGTCGCAGGCGTTCCAGGACAGCTACAACTACTTCCTGGGCAAGTTCTTCTTCGACTACAACCGCTACGACGAGGCGCAGAAGTACCTCGGCGAGGTGTCGGACGCCGGTGACGACTACGCGGACGCGCAGTACCTGCTGGGCCTGGTCACCGTCGAGAACGCCGGTGAGGATCAGGACTCCGAAGACTTCGGCCGCAACCTGATCGGCGCCAGCCAGTTCTTCGAGCGCGCGGTCGCCGCCGGCGAGGCCAATGACGAGCCCCGCGTCGCGCACCTGGCCTACCTGGCCCTGGCGCGGATCGCCTACTCCGTGGGCCTCTTCGACGTCGCGATCTTCTACTACCGCAAGGTGCCGAGCGACTCGACGAGCTACGTCAACGCGCTGCACGAGTCCGGCTGGTCGTACTTCCTGAAGGGTGACGTCAAGCGGGGCATGGGCATCTTCCACACCCTCGATGGGCCCGACTGGGAGGAGTACTTCCTCCCGGACACCCACCTGCTCGAGGCGACGGTGTTCATGAACAACTGTCACTTCGACTTCGCCCACGACGCCCTGCAGCGCATCGAGAAGAACTACCTCTCGCTCAAGGCGCCCCTGCAGAACTTCATGGCCGAGTACGCGTCGCCGGAGGCGCTCTACCGGGCGTTCGTGCTGCAGCAGAGCCGCAAGGGCATCGAGCTGCCGCACCTGCTCCGCATGGCGGTCATCTCGAACGCCGAGTTCTACGACCTGTACACCTCGGTCACCCAGCTGCGGCGCGAGGTGGCGGCCATCGAGAAGGGCAGGGCGCGCTTCGGTGACGACCTGACCCGGCGGCTGCTCGAGACGGTGCAGAGCCGTCAGCAAGACGGGACGCTGGCCCTCGGCATCAAGATCAACCAGCTGCTGCAGGGCCTCGACGACGAGCTGACCGAGCTCGAGGAGCAGGTCACCGAGATTCGCATCGAGATCGACGAGGCCGCGGCCACCGAGCTCGAGAAGCAGATCGAGGAAGAGTATCGCGGCGACAGCGAGGAGGCGCAGGCGGTCGAGTCCCAGGCCGCGGCGCTGGTGTTCGTCGGCGACAAGTACGTCACCTGGCCCTTCGAGGGCGAGTTCTGGGCCGACGAGATCAACGCCTACCGCAGCGATCTCCAGGAAGTGTGCAAGTAATGAAGATTCTGCCCGCCCTGATCATGATCGGCGCGCTGCTGGCGCCGCCGGCCTTCGCCCAGAAGACGGGCGGAGGCAAGGACGAGCTGGCCACGGACGAGAAAGCGGCTCAGGGCGTCTTCAAGCCCGAGGCCGGGGACGAGCTGCCGCCCATCGATCCCGACGACACGGTGATCGCCGAGAAGGAGGCCAAGCTCTCCAAGGTGCGCCAGCGCCAGATCGAGCAGATGCGCAGCATTCTGCAGAAGAACCCGCTGTACAAGAAGAAGGCCGACCTCCTGTTCCGCATCGCGGAGAAGGAGTGGGACGAGGCCAAGTACCGGTACTTCCTGCAGCGCAAGGACTACGACAAGCAGTACGAGGCGTACCTGAACGGCACGCTGAAGAAGAAGCCCGACGAGCCGAACGCCGACTATGGCAAGGCGCTCGTCGAGTACAAGAAGCTGCTCAAGGAGTTCCCGAACTACGCGCGCATCGACGAGGTCATGTTCTACCTCGGCCGCGGCCTGATCACGGCGGGCAAGAAGAAGGAAGGCGCCAGCTACATGCTGCGCCTGACGAAGGAGTACCCGAAGAGCAAGTACAAGACCCGCGCCTTCCTGGCGGTGGCCGAGTACTACTTCGACAACGACCTGCTCTTCGCCGCCAAGACGAACTACCTCGAGGTGCTCAAGGACGAGTCCAGCAGCCAGTATCCCTACGCGCTCTACAAGCTGGGCTACGTCTACTACAACCTGAAGGAGTACGACGACTCGATCGGCTCCTTCCAGAAGGTCGTCGAGCTCTCGAAGGGTGAGGACAAGCGCAAGGTCTACTTCACCAACCAGGCCTACTCGGCGCTGGCCCTGGCCTACGCCGAGGTCGACGACGGGTGGAAGAAGGCCCGCGACTACTTCCGCAAGGTGGGCAGCGATCAGCTCGCCACCGAGCAGCTCGAGAAGATCGCCCGCATCTACAACAAGCAGGACAAGACGGACCTCGAGATCGAGGTCTACGAGTACCTGATCGCCGCCAACAAGCAGGGCGAGAAGATCCCCGAGTACGCGGACTACGTGACGAAGGCCTGGAAGAAGCAGGAGGACATCGAGAAGACCGAGGAGGTCATCGGTCGCTTCCTGGACTACTTCGACCCGAAGGGCAGCTGGCACGTCGCGAACAAGGACATCGAGACCCCGATGATCCGCGCGAAGCAGTATCGCGAGGAGGAGGTCGACTGGCTGATCGGGCAGTTCCACACCAAGGCGCAAGAGGTCGAGAAGCTCAAGGATCAGGAGCGCGCCGACCGGTTCTACGCCAAGGCCGCGAAGTACTACGAGAAGTACCTCGAGTGGTTCAACGAGGCGAAGGACGCCTACGAGAAGCAGTTCTTCCTCGCCGAGATCTACTTCTTCCAGACCAAGCAGTGGGACGAGGCCGCCAAGCACTACCGCGGGGTCGTCGACCGGGATCCGAAGGGTAAGTACTCGAAGGAGTCGGCCTACGCGGTCATCCTCTGCAAGGAGCAGAAGATGGCCGACGCCGGGCTGATCGAGCGGCCCGAGCAGGAGGTCAAGAAGGGCAAGCGGGGCAAGGCCAAGGAAGCCGACGTCCAGTTCGTCGACAAGAAGGAAGACGACAAGGACTTCAAGCCCGTCGAGAAGCAGGACCTGCACGCGACGGAGAACGCCTTCCTGAAGGCCTGCTCGGACTACCTCGACCTGTACCCGGACGACAACGAGGTGCCGGCGGTCGCGTTCCGCGCGGCCGAGATCTTCATCAAGAAGGGGCACTACGCCGAGGGCGTCAAGCGCCTCGAGGTCATCATGGAGCACCACCCGAAGCACCGCTTCGCGGGCTTCGCGGCGGCCACCCTGTTCGACGCCAACTACCGCCTGCGTCGCTGGGATCAGATGGAGCGCTGGGGGCGGTACATGCTCAACACCAAGAACTACAAGGTGCTGAGCAAGAAGCAGCTGCTCGAGGTCATCGCCATCTCGATCAACGAGTACGCGACCGAGCTGTCGAAGAAGGGCGAGAAGGCGAAGGCGGCCGAAGAGATGCTGCGCTTCGTCAAGGAGTTCCCCAAGCACGACAAGGCGCCCATCGCGCTGTTCAACGCGGCGGCGATCACCGAGCAGGCCGAGAAGACCGAGCAGGCGATCGACCTGTACGAGAGCCTGATCAAGCGCTACCCGAAGAGCTCGCAGGCCACCGAGGCGCACTTCGTGCTCGGGGCGCTCTACGAGAGCCAGACCGACTTCGAGCGGGCCGCGGACTACTTCGAGAAGATGGCGACCTTCCCCGACGTGCCGCAGATGGCCGACGCGTTGTACAACGCCGGCTCCATCCGGGCGGCGCTCGAGCAGTACGCCAAGGCCGAGGCCATCTTCCAGACGTACGTGAAGAAGTTCCCCGACGGGAAGGACACGCCGGACATCTTTCTGCGGGTGGCCGACTTCCAGGAGAAGCAGGGCAACTGGAAGGACGCGCGCGGCACCTACGCCGACTACCTGAAGAAGTTCGGCAAGACGCGCCCCGAGACGACGATCGACGTCTACCTGCGCACCGCGCGCAACTACCAGCAGGAGGGCGCGAAGCATGCGCGGCGCGACGCCAGCAAGGAGCTGGACTCGGCGCTGCGGGCGTACAAGCGCCTGTCGGACGAGGCGAAGGCCAAGCCTGAGGTGCGTCGGGCCGCCGGCATGGCCCGCTTCCTCCAGGGCGAGTACATCTACCAGGACTTCGAGGAGGTGAAGGTCAGCTTCCCCGACCACGTGCTGCGCCGCACCCTGGTCAAGAAGGCGGAGCTGCTCGAGAAGGCCACGAAGGTCATGTTCGACGTGCTCGAGTACAAGTCGCACTCGGTCAACGCGGGCGCCCTGTACCGTATCGGCGAGAGCTACTACCTGTTCGCGAAGAGCCTGTTCGACCTGCCGATCCCCGCCGAACTGAGCGAGGACGAGCAGTTCGTGTACCGGGCGGAGCTCGACGACCGGGCCGCGCCGCTGCAGGAGAAGGCCATCGAGGCCGTCGGGCGGGCGCTGAAGCTGGCCCACGAGAACCACGTGTACAACGAGTGGTCGCGCAAGTCCGCGGCGCTGCTGGTGAAGCTGAGCCCCGAGGCCTTCCCGGTGCTCGAGGACAGCGTCAACGACAGCGACCACCCGGTGCCGGCGACCTTCTCGACGACCTTCATCGCCGATCCGGCCGGCAAGCTGGAGCAGATGATGGCCCCGGCGCCCGAGGCGGCCCCGGCCGCGGGGGGCAAGCCCGGTGAGGGCGCAGCGCCCGCCGAGGGTGCGCAGCCGGTGAAGGGCGCCGAGCCCGCGAAGGGCGCCGAGCCCGCGAAGGGCGCCGAGCCCGCGAAGGGCGGCGACAAGGCCGCGCCGACCGAGAAGAAGGAGTCGAAGTGATGCGGCTCGACCGTCTGTTCGTCTGGATGGGTCTCGCGGTCCTCGTGGGCTGCGGGGGCACGCCCCCCAAGAAGGATCCCATCGACAAGAAGCCGCCGCCCAAGGCCGAGAAGAAGGTCGACGGTATCCCCGAGTCCGCGGTGACCGCCTTCACGAGTGGGGTCGAGTCCCTCCAGAAGACGCCGCCGGCCTACGTCGAGGCCGCCGAGGCCTTCGAGAAGGCGACGGCCGCCCACCCGAAGTACACGGTGGCGTGGCTGAACCTGGCGTACAGCTACGAGCGCCTCGGGCGCTACAAGGAGGCCGCCGCGGCCTATCGCAAGCTCATCGAGCAGAGCGTCACTGACAAGGGCGTGACGCTCGCGCTCGGCCGCGCGCTGCTGCTGTCGGGCGAGGCCGAGCAGGCCATCACCGAGTTCGAGTCGGTGCTGCGGGACAAGCCCGACGACCTCCAGGCGCGCAACAACCTGGCTGCGGCCTATCTGGCCAAGAAGGACCTCAAGACGTCGCTCCGCTACGTCAAGGAGGTGCTGGCCGTGCAGCCGAAGAACGTGCCGGCGATCATCAACCTGGGCCTCATCTACCTGGCGCAGGACAAGCTGCCCCTGGCGCTGCTGATGTTCAACAAGGCCATCGGCTTCGAGGAGAAGAACGCCCGCGCGCACAACAACCTCGGGCTGACGTTCTACAAGATGGAGCAGGTGCCGTCGGCGGTGCTGTCCTTCGAGAAGGCGATCAACTTCGACCCGACCATGGACGACGCGCGCCTGAACCTCGCGTCGATCTACCTCGACTACCTCGACTATCCGGCGGCCCTCGAGCAGTTCCGCGCGGTGCGGGCGCGCTTCCCGAAGCACTACCAGGCGATGGTGGGCGAGGCCAACGCGCTCTACGGAACGGGTGACTACGAGGGGGCGGCCAAGCTGTACGAAGAGAGCCTCGACGTCGGCGGTGATCACGCCGAGGTGCTCATCCGGGTGGGCAAGATCTACGAGGAGCAGATGGGCCAGCCCAAGAAGGCCGTCGCCTTCTACAAGCGGTACATCGATCTCGAGAAGCTGCCCGCGGACCACCAGCTGCGCGCGACCGTGAAGTTCCTCGAGCAGGCGGCGACCGCGCCGCCCCCGGGTGACGGCGGTGAGGCGGGCGGTGGCGAGACCGGCGGTGGCGAGGGTGATGGCGCCGACGAGGCGCCGGGCGAGGGTGCGGCGCCGCCGGCCGAGGGCGCCGAGGGTGCCGGGGAGCCGGCCGCCGACGCCGCGGGGGCTGCGGCGCCCGGCGAGGGTGCCGAGAAGCCCGGCGAGGGTGCCGAGAAGCCCGCCGAGGGTGCCGAGAAGCCCGCCGAGGGTGCCGAGAAGCCCGCCGAGGGTGACGGCGCCAGCTGACACCCACCGGGGGTCCGACGAACCCGGCGATGACGCGGGCGCGGCCCGGGTACACGCCTCGACAGGCCGGGCGCCGGCCATCATACTCGGCGCGTGCCGGACGCGACGCGGAGGAGGTCTCAGATGAAGTGGATCAAGCTGCTGCTGGTGGGTGGACTGCTGATGGGCGCGCCCGTCACCGCGGTCGCGCAGGACGATGGCGACTCGAAGACGAAGTTCTACAACTTCGACGACCTCCTCATCGACGGTCAGTACAAGAAGCCGCAGGTGCTCTACACCGACGCTCGGCAGAAGGTGAAGTTCGAGCGGCTGCTGAAGCTGAAGAAGGACTTCCTGCCCAAGCTCAAGGCGACCGCCAAGGACGCGACGCTGCGCTGACCCTCCGAGCGGCCCGTTCCACCCGCGGCGGCGAGGCGCTGCTGATCGGCTGGGATGGATCGTCGACCTCGGGCCCGTCGTCGATGCTGCGCCCGTGGGCGCAGGGCAATCGGGCGGCCGACTCCTCTTGCTCATCGCCGCGTTGGCCTCTTCCGGGGGTCCGGTCGGGTTTCTCGCTCGAGCGCGGACACTCGGTCGCCCGCCGCGCGTAGTGAGGGCGTCGCGGGCAGGGACTCCTGCCGCGGCTGGCCTCGGTGGCGCGTGGCGTGAACCGAGGGGGTTCTTGCGGGCGCGCGAAAGCCGCTCCTATAATCGCGCGGGCACTCGCGCCGAAGAGCGCGGTGCTCCCCTGCCTGCTGGGAGAGCGCTTGATGAGGATCGTCTGCGACAACTGCAGCGCGAAGTACCAGATCAACGACGACAAGGTCCGCAACAAGGTCTTCAAGATCCGCTGCAAGCGTTGCGCGCACGTGATCGTGGTCCGAGGTGGGGAGCCCGACGCGGCGGAGGCCTCGGCCGAAGCGAGCGCGCCTGACGAGTCGACCCGCGTGACCAGCGGGTACGATCCGCAGGCCTCGGTGGAGGCGCCACCGTCCGACGCGATCTGGCACGTGGTCATCAACCGGGAGCAGGTGGGTCCGCTCACCCGCGCCCAGGTGCGGCAGGCGTTCGACGCGGGTGAGGTCAACGGCGACAGCTTCATCTGGTCCGAGGGCATGGCCGACTGGATGCGGCTGGCCGCGGTGCCGGAGTTCAGCAGCTTGCTGCCCGAGCCCGAGCCCGAGCCCGCGCCGGCACCCGCGGCGGTCGCGCCTCGGGCCGCGGCCCCTGCGGCGGCGGCGGCGGCGCCGGCGGCCGGGTTCGGCGCGCTCGACGACGACGACGATCACCACCACGAGGGTCCCGGGGCGTCGCAGGGCGCGTCGCTCTTCGCCGCGGTGGACGACGGCCGCGACGACGACGATCTGATGATGTCGAACAACGCGCCCGGCGCGGCCGCCGCGAGCGGCAGCTCCGAGAGCCTGTTCGGCGGTCAGGACGAGGACTTCCACAGCCCCCGGGTGCAGCAGTCCTCGCTGCGTGGTCAGCGCAACGAGAACTCGGTGCTGTTCAGCCTCGACAGCCTCGCCGACGAGGCCGAGCCGGGGCCGCAGGTGCGCAGCACCGGCGGCAGCGAGGGGTCGGGCCTGATCGACATCTCGGCGCTGGTGGGGCCCTCGGCGCCGTCCGCGGCGGAGGACGCGTTCGGCGCCAGCCCGGCCTTCGCGCCGGCCGCGCCCGCGGCGGTGGGGCCGGGCGCGATGCCGGCCCTGGTCAACAAGCGGCGCTCGAGCACCGGCAAGGTCGCTGCGATGGTGATGGGCGGCTTGCTGCTCGTCGGCGGAGCGGTGGGCCTGACGCTCTTCCTCGTCAAGGGTGAGAAGGGGGAGCAGCCGATCGCGGCGCAGCCGGCGGCGGGCCAGCCGGCCGCGGCGCCCGCGACGGTCAACGTCGGTGGGGCGGCGGCCAAGCCGGCGGCGGGGGATCAGGCCAAGGGCGACGAGGCCAAGGGCGACGAGGCCAAGGGCGACGAGGCCAAGGGGGACGAGGCCAAGGGCGACGAGGCCAAGGGCGACGAAGCCAAGGGCGACGAGGCCAAGGGCGACGAGGCCAAGGGCGACGAGGCCAAGGACGACGAGGCCAAGGACGACGAGGCCAAGGGCGACGAGGCCAAGGGCGGTGATCGCGCGGCGCGGCGGGCCGCCAAGCGACGCACCCGCCGCAGTCCGTCCCCGGCGCGCGCCGCGCGCTCGAACCCGGAGGACGCGCCGCCGCCCGCCGCGGCCCCGGCCCCCGCGCGGCGCGCGCCCACGCCGCCGCCGGCCCGGCGCGCGCCTGCGCGCTCGGCCAAGAAGGACACCGACGAGGTGGACGACCTGCTCGGGGCGCTCGATGGCCCGAAGGGTGGTGGGGCCAAGCGCGCCGCGGCGCCGGCGGCCCGTCCCGCGGCGCCGGCGGCCGATCCGATGCTGCCGGACAGCTTGTCGAAGCAGCAGATCCTGCGCGTGGTGAAGACCAACGCGGGATCGATCCAGTCCTGCAAGGACGGCAGCACGAGCGGCACGGTGATGGTCGCCATGGTCATCGCGGGCAGCGGCCGCGTCAGCTCGGCCGACGTGACCACGTCCAAGTTCAAGGGCACTCCGGTCGGTCGCTGCGTCGAAGGGAAGGTCCGTGCCTTCCGGTTCCCGCAGTTCCGCGGGGACGCGATGCGCATCAACATGCCCTTCGCCCTCTGATCCGCAGCGGCGGTGGTCGGCGCCAAGGCCCAGCACCGGCACCTCGCGCGTTCGGTTCACCCTGCGTCGCAGCCGTGATGCGGACCCGTTGGCCCACCGCCCCCACCACGGCGTCCGGATCCTCGCCCGCCCCCGGCCACCTCGGCCGCGACGCCGGGGCCCCCGCGCCGCGCGGCACCCGCAGGGCTTCCGGATTCCCACCGACAGCCGACCGCCGCTCGCGGGGCTGAGCTGACCCCCCAGGCTGGCGAGCCGGGCCCCAGCGCCGCGAACGGCTTGACTCTCTCCCCCCGTGCAGGCATCCTCCCGGCCCCGGTGCCCTCGACGTCCGCAGCGCGGACCGCTCGAATGGACGGGCGCCGAACAGCAACCGTGGAGGTTCGAGATGAAGGGTATCCTGGGCGAGAAGGTCGGCATGACCGCGGTGTTCCGCGAGGACGGCGGGCAGATCCCGGTCACGGTGGTGCGCACCGGCGGCACGCTGGTGGTCGGCAAGCGGACCGAGGAGCGCGACGGCTACAGCGCGCTGATCCTGGGCTTCGGCGAGCAGAACGCGAAGCGCGTCGGCAAGCCCCTCGAGGGCTTCTTCGAGAAGCAGGGCGTGGTCGCGGAGCGTGACGGCAAGCGCCTCGTGAAGCGCCACCTGCGGGAGCTGCGGCTGCCCGCGGAGCAGGTCGCCGAGTACGAGGTCGGCGCCGAGATCGCGCTCGACAGCCTCTTCAAGGCCGGCGACCGCGTCGACGTGGTCGGCACGAGCAAGGGGCGTGGCTTCACCGGCGTCATGAAGCGTCACAACTTCAAGGGCACCAAGGCCAGCCACGGTGTGCACGAGTACTTCCGGCACGGCGGCTCGATCGGCTCGAACACCTCGCCCGCGCGCGTGTTCAAGAACCGCAAGATGCCCGGTCAGCACGGCAACAAGCGCACGACCGTCCAGAACATCGAGGTCGTCGCGGTGATGGCCGAGGAGAAGATGGTCCTGCTGCGCGGCGGCCTGCCCGGCGCGAACGGTGGCCTGCTGATGGTCAAGCAGGCGGTCAAGCACCGCAGCTGAGCCTCGGGCCCCGGACGGCCGCCCTCGGCGCTCGCCGTCCTCTCCCGCCCGCGCGGAGCCGATCAACCCGGCTCAGCGCGGCGCGTCCTCGCCTCGCCAGATCCCGTCGAAGACCCAGCGCGCGGGACCCCGCATCGTGATGCTCGCCGGCGTTCCGCTGATGGTCAGGACGCCGCCCGGCAGCGCCACCTCGACGGCGCGGCCCATCGGCAGGCGTCCGCTCTGCCAGCCGGCCGCCACGGTGGCGCAGGCCCCCGTGCCGCAGGCCTCGGTCAGGCCGCACCCGCGCTCCCAGACGAACAGCTGAACCCGCGCGTCCTCGAGGCGCGTGGCGAAGTTCGCGTTGACGCCCTGCGCGAACTGGGCGTCCGTCGCGACGGCAGGCCCCAGCGTCCGCGCGGCCGCGGCGTCGAAGGTGCCGAAGGTCACGAAGTGGGGGTTGCCGACGTCGACGAGCTGACCGGTGAGATCGAGGGCCGGCAGGCTGCGGGCGCCGTGATCGGTCAGCGCGCCCATGTCGATCTCGACGGCGTCGCCGTGATCGACCACCTGCCTCAGCCCCGCGTCGGTCTCCACGGCGAATCGTCGCGGGGTGTCCGGATCGGCGTCGCGCAGGTAGCGGACCACGCAGCGCAGGCCGTTGCCGCACATCTCGGGGCGGCTGCCGTCGGCGTTGAAGATCGTCATCCGGCAGCGGGCCACGCTGCTGGCTTCGATACGCAGCACCCCGTCGGCGCCGACGCCGCGGCGCCGGTCGCACAGCGCGCGCACCCGGCGCTCGTCGAGCGGCGCTGGGCCGCGCGTCGCGTCGACCAGGATGAAGTCGTTTCCGAGCCCTTCGAGCTTCACGAAGCGCATGGGAGGTTCTCCGCCCGCGGTGGCGCCGGGTGGGCAGGGCAGGGCAGCGCGGGCGTCGACGTCCGCAACGGGGCCCCGCCGGTTCCACCGGACGATAGTCCGCGGCCGCCCCGATTGCGAGACCGACGGAGATTTGACAGGGCGCCGGCGGGCGTCCGAGAATCGGCCCGCACGCGCCACCCCTTTCGGAGTCGCCCCAGTGACCCACGAGAACCTGTCCCGACCGCTGGTGGGCGAGGATCCGTCGATGAAGCGGGTGCTGCGCGTCGTCGACAAGGTCGCGCCGACCGACAGCTCCTGCCTCATCCTCGGCGAGAGCGGGACGGGCAAGGAGCTGGTCGCCCGCGCCATCCACGAGCGGGGCGACCGACGCGACCGCCCGATGGTGCCCATCAACTGTGGGGCCATTCCGGAGAACCTGCTCGAGAGCGAGCTGTTCGGACACGTCAAGGGCGCGTTCACCGGGGCCAGCGCGGGCCGACAGGGCCGCTTCGAGCTGGCGGACGGCGGCACCATCTTCCTCGACGAGATCGGGGAGATGAGCCCGACCCTGCAGGTCAAGCTGCTGCGGGTGCTGCAGGAACGCTGCTTCGAGCCGGTGGGGGGCACGCGCACCGTGCACGTCGACGTGCGCGTGGTGGCGGCCACCAACCGCGATCTCGAGGCCGAGGTGGCCGAGGGGCGGTTCCGGGAGGATCTCTACTACCGACTCAACGTGGTCGAGATTCAGCTGCCGCCGCTGCGGGCGCGGCGCAGCGACATCCCGCGGCTGATGGACTTCTTCAACGAGCGGCTGGCACGGACGCGGCGTCGCTCGGTCCGCGGCTTCACGGACCAGGCGATGACCTGCCTGATCGCCTATCCGTGGCCCGGCAACGTGCGCGAGCTCGAGAACGTGGTCGAGCGGCTGTCGGTCTTCTGCTGCGATGAGATCGTCGACGCTGAGGATCTTCCGCCCAAGATTCTCAAGCGCGGCGGCGCAAACGACGAAGTACCGGTTGACCTCCCGGACGAGGGCCTCGATCTGCGGCAGCTGCTGTCGTCGCTCGAGGAGAAGCTCATCCGTCAGGCTCTGGAGCGGACGAACTGGAACAAGAACCAGGCGGCCGCGCTCTTGCAAATGAACCGCACGACCTTGGTCGAGAAGCTGAAGAAGCGCGGGATGCTCAATCCCGACGAGTAAGTCAGGGGCAGGAGGCGACGGTGGCGGACGCAGGGCGGGTTCGAATCGACGACGAGGTCGGGGTCCTCGTCGCCGCATTGGCGCGGGTCGCGGGGGCAGCGCGGCCGGATCTCGGGTCGGCGTTGGCTCGCCTCCGCGCGGTGCCGGCCGAAGGGGGTCTGCCGCGCGACGAGATGCGGCGCATCGTCGATGATCTTCAGGTCATGACGGGGCGGGCGGCGAGCGGACAGGGCGAGCGCGAGTCGGAGATCGTCGAGCGCCTCGGCACGGTGGTCTGCCAGCTGGTGCCGGCGGCGGATCCGGCGGGCGTCCACCGGGACGAGGTGGTGCCGGCCCTGCGCGGTCTGAGCCAGTCGGCGCTGCTGGCGGAGGCCTTGCCCCATCTGGAGGTGATCGAGGGCTTCGCCGCCCGTCGGCGGGCGTCGGCGAGCGATGAGGTGCGGACGCTCCGTGAGTGCCGCCGGCGCGCCGAGCAGCTCGAGGGTCTGGCCGCCAGCTGCGTGGACTTCATCGGGCGCGCCTTCGTCGATCTGCCCGAGGTGGGGCAGACCTTCTCGACCATTCGGGGCCAGCTGAAGGACAGCGACGCGGCGACGATTCAGAACCTGCGCGTCGAGCTCAGCGGGCACCTGGCGCGCTTCGAGCAAACCGGGCTGCCGGTCCACGAGCAGAAGACCGTCATCAAGGACGTCCTGCGTGCGCTGGCCGAGCAGCTGAGCGCGGCCTCGGCGGGCTCGGACGAGTTCGTCGATCGTGCCTCCGCCATCCGCGCGCGGCTCGAGGCGTGCAACGACCTCGGCGAGCTGCGCACGCTGCAGAAGGCCCTGGTCGCCGAGACGGCCGAGGCGGCGCGCAGCGCGGCCACGATGAAGTCGCACCTGACCGATCTGAGCCAGAAGGTGCAGACCTCGCAGAACCAGATCGAGCAGCTCGAGCGGAAGCTGAGCGAGACGCGCGCGGCGATGAACCTCGATCCCCTCACGCGCGTGCCCAACCGCCGGGCCCTCGATCAGTGGGTGTCGTCGACGCTCTACGATGGAGACGGTCGCCTGGAGCGGGCGTACTGCGTGCTCGTGCTCGATCTCGATCACTTCAAGCGCGTCAACGACACCTACGGCCACCTCGGCGGCGACCGCGTTCTGGCCGAGGCCGCGCGCCGACTCAAGCTGGGCATTCGGGAGATCGACTTCCTGGCCCGCTACGGGGGCGAAGAGTTCGTGATCGTCCTGCCGGACTGCGATCTGCGTATCGGCGGCGCCGTCGCCGACCGCATCTGCCGCCTGCTGGCCGCGAAGCCGGTCCACCATGATGGCCACGACATCGCGGTGAGCACCAGCATCGGGGTGGCCCTGGTGCGGGGGCACGAGCCCTTCGCTCAGGTCTTCGAGCGCGCGGATCAATGCGTCTACGTCGCGAAACAGAGCGGTCGCAATCAGGCGGTGGCCGAAGACCGGCTGCCGTGAGCGAACGGCCGCGCGCGCCGCGGGCGGGGGCGCTGATCGGTGCGCTGCTGCTGGCCGGCCCGTGGGCAGCGGTCGCCGCCGATCCGCCCGAGTTGCCCGACTCCCTCCAAGCGTATCGCCGCATCGAGCTGACCGTCCCTCCCGACTTCTCCGCCGCGTGCGAGCGTCGTGGCGCCGAGTCCTTCTGTCGGGTGTCGGCCATTCCGCCGAGCATTCGCGTGCTGATCGAGCGGCTCGCGACCAGCGAAGCCGCCGGCGTCGAGTTCGGCGCCGACCGGCAGTCGCCCTTCGTCCGGTTCATCCTTCGGCGCGAGGGCCTGACCCTGCAGGACGCGGTGCTGCCCGCGCCGCCCCGGTGGGTCATCGAGATCGGCACGCCGACGGCGTTGATGGGTCCCATCGAGGAGGAGCTGCCCTTCCGGCCGTACCCGCTGGCCCCGTCGGGGTTCGAGATCCCGCTGCCCCCGTCCACCCTCAGCACCCTCGAGGGCGACACGCCCGGCGCGCAGGCCTACGACGCCTGCTTCGAGGCCTGGCGGGGGGGTCGGCTCGAGGCCGCCCTCGAGCTGTGCGCCGAGGTCGACCAATCGGTCCCGGATCGAATCTCGGCGCGGCGGGCGGTGCAGGTCATCGCCGAGGTCGAGGCCCGGCTGGTGGTCGATCAGGGGCGCGAGCGGCTGGCCAGCGCGGCCGCCGCCCTCGAGCGCGCCGAGGCCGCCTCCACGGATCCCCTGCGGGCGACGCGCTATGTCCTGCTGGCGGCGCAGCTCTTCGAGAGCCTCGGCTACGAGAGCCGCGCCGAGCTTCACCTCGAGCTGCGCGAGAAGGACTTCGTCGGCAAGCCGGGGTGGGCCTATCTGGCCGCGGCCCGCGCCCGCCTGCTCATGCGCTCCAGCGATGTCCGCGCGGCGCGGCCCATCCTCGAGGCGCTGCGCGCGCTCGAAGACGACGCCCCCGTCGTGGGCCTCGCGCTGCGCAGCCTGGCCGGCCTGGCCTACGTCGAGGGCGACTTCCTGCAGGCGGCCGGCCTGTTCGATCGCGTGCGCGGCACCTGGCCGGAGCTGCTGGCCGACGAGCCCGCCGCGCTCTTCCAGGCCGCCGAGCTCTACTTCATGTACGGCCGCCGACCCGAGGCGCGCGCGCTGTACGAGACCTTCCTCGAGCGCTACCCGGACGATCTCCCGCACTGGGTGGTGCGGGTGCGCCTCGGCGAGCTGCTGGCCTTCGAGACGCCGGCCGCGGCGGTCGAGGTGTTCCGCGACCTGGCCTCGTCGCTGCGCGAGACCGAGGGTCAGGATCTCGCCTTCCTGCGGATCGCGCGCCTGACGCCGAAGGTGACCGAGCGGCGCCGCATCCTGCGTAACCTGCGCCGGGGCGCGCTGACCGACTACGTGGTTCAGGAGATGCTGGTCGCGTCCGCCCGCGAGGCCCTCGTCGACGGTCGCCTTCAGGACGCCTTCGGCCACGCCAAGAAGCTCTGGACCATCTTCCCCGACTCCCCGATCCTGACCCGCGCGCCCAAGCTGTTCGACCGCCTCCTGTATCTGGTGGCCTTGCGCCACGCCGACAACGAGCATCCGCTGCGGGCCGTCTCGCTCTACTTCGATCAGCGCAAGCGTTACGAGGCGCACGCGATGCGGGGCGAGATGCACCTGCTGGCGGGCCGCGCCTTCCGGCGCCTGGCGATGGTCGAGGAGGCGCTGCGCGTGATGCAGCGGGGCCTGGGCGGCCGCACCGAGGAGGACGAGCCGGACGCGGCGGCCCGCTTGTACCTCGAGATGGCGGGCGTGCTGCGCGAGGCGGGGGACGCCTACCGACTCGGGGAGATCCTGGCCTACCTCGACGCCCGCCACCCGCGCCGCTTCGACAACTACGCGTATTGGATGGCCAAGGGCAGCCACGCCCTGTGGAGCGGCCGGCCGGCGCTCGCCCGCGACATGCTGGTCTACGCGCTCAACGGCCCGGTGACGCCGGACGAGCGCATCGAGCTCGCCGGGCGCGTGGCCGAGGTCTACATCGCGACCGGCGAGGTCGACCGCGCGATCAACGCGCTGCAGACGCAGGTCGAGCTGCACGACGCGGCGGGCCACGACCCCCACGCGCCCCTGCGCCGCGACGCCCGCTGGCGGGTGGCCGAGCTGGAGCTCGAGCGCGCGCGCCACGCCGGCGCGGTGGCGGCCCTGGGCACCTTCCTCGAAGAGTTCCCCGACGCGCCGGAGCGCTTCGAGGCCCGCTTCTTCATCGGGCGGTCGCTGATGAGCCTCGGCGACGCCCGCGGGGCCCTGCGGCAGTGGGACATCGTGGCGAACGAGGCGCCGGGCGACGTGTACGGGCGGCTCGCCGATCAAGAGCGCGCGATGCACGCCTGGCGCGTGCGCGACGCCGCCGCCTTGGTCGAGCAGGCGGGCATGGCCACCGCACCCCCGGCGCCGTCAAAGCCCTGACGACGGGCCGCCGACCGCTTGGCGGCGGGGCCGAGCGCACACCCAAGACCTTCACCGAAGCCAGGCGCGGAGCGGGTTCGCGGCCCGCCCGGCTGGTCCTCCTCCCCCTGGCACGCATCTCGCTTTGACCCCGGGTGGGCCGCGGATGGCGTCCACGCCGCCGAGCCCGAGGAGGCACCATGGCGATGAAGCTCCTGTTCGACCGACTGCAAGGCACGCTCGAACACAACCTCGATCTGAGGCTCGAGCGCAGCAACATGCTCTCGGCGAACGTCGCGAACGTCGACACGCCCGGCTACACGCCGGTCGACCTCAAGTTCGACGAGCAGCTCGCCCAGTTCCTGAAGGGCGACACGCCGGTCGGTCTGCGCAAGACCGAAGTCGCGCACCGCGGGCCCGATCTCGTGGCGCCGCGGGGCGAAGCCGAGTTCGACTTCCACGCCCTGCCCGACGCCGACGGCAACAGCGTCGACCTCGATCACGAGATGAGCAAGCTGGCCGAGAACCAGCTGCTCTACCGCGCGATGTCGAAGGTCTACAACAAGCGCACGGCGCTGATGAAGTACGCGATCGCCGAGGGGAACGCCTGATGGACTTCTTCACCGCCATGCGCATCGCGTCGAGTGGGCTGTCCGTCCAGCGGACGCGCATCAACGTCACCTCGAGCAACCTGGCCAACGTCGAGACCACGCGCACCGAGGAGGGCGGCCCCTACCGTCGCCGCTCGGCGGTCGTGGCGGCGGTCCCGCTGAGCGAGACCTTCCAGGAGGTGCTCGGCGACACCCTGCACGACAAGACGGCGGGGGCCGAGGTCGTGACCATCGCCAGCGATCAGGCCGAGGGCCGGCTGGTCTACGACCCCGAGCACCCGGACGCCAACGCCGAGGGCTACGTCGAGATGCCGAACGTCAACGTCATCAACGAGATGGTCGACATGCTGACGGCCTCGCGGAGCTACGAAGCGAACGTCACCGCCATCCAGGCGATCAAGGGGATGGCCCAGTCCGCCCTCGAGATCGGCAGCTGAGGAGCCCGACCATGCCTGGTCCAGTCAACATCACCGGCCTGCCGCCCGTCCGCCCGACCGTCGAGATGCGCCCGGGAGGGCTCGTGGGTCGCGCGGACGCGCCGCACAGCGTCAGCAAGCCCTTCGCCGCGTTCCTGTCCGAGCAGGTGTCGCAGGTGAACATGGTGCAGAAACAGGCCGACGAGGCGGTCGCCGCCGTGGCCACCGGGCGCAGCAACAACCTGCACGAGATGATGATCGCGCTCGACAAGGCGGACGTCTCGTTCCGGATGCTGACCAAGGTGCGCAGCAAGGCCGTCGACGCCTATCACGAGATCATGCGGATGAGCGTCTGAGGCGAACGCTCCGGAGTGTTCGCCGAGGAACCGTGGCGCGCACTTTGGAGGTCGCCGAGCCGACGCCGGCGCCCGTCGATGAGGGCAAGGCGCCGCCGACACCCGTGCCGTCGCGCACCGCGTCCGGGAAGACCAAGGGATCATGAACGACACGCTCCAGCGCATCCGCGACCGACTCCAGGCCCTCAACGAGCGCCTGACGACCGGCCAGAAGCTGACGATCGTGGCGCTGGCCACGCTGCTGGTCGGCGCGGTCGTGGCGCTCGGTTGGTTCGCGAACCAGCCGGACTATCGCACCCTCTACAGCGGCCTCGACGTGAAAGAGGCCGGCAAGGTGCGGGACTGGCTGGCCGAGAACAAGGTGCCCTTCCAGATCACCGGCGGCGGCTCGACGGTCGAGGTGCCCGGCGAGCGGGTGCACGAGCTGCGTCTGCAGCTGGCCTCGGCCGGTCTCGCCGGCGCGGGCGGGGTCGGCTACGAGCTGATCGATCAGAACGAGATGTTCGGCATGCCCGACGACGTCATCCAGGTGAACAAGCGCCGGATGCTCGAGGGGGAGCTGGCGCGCTCGGTCGCGACGCTGCAGGAGGTGAACTCGGCCCGCGTCCACCTGGCCATCCCGCCCGAGAGTCTGTTCGTCGAGGACCAGAAGCCCGCGACGGCCTCGGTCATCCTCGACATGCCGCCCACCGTGCAGCTCACGCCGCGCCAGGTGCAGGGCATCGTCAACCTGGTGGCCGGCGCCGTGCCGCGCCTGGATCCCGATCAGGTGACGGTGGTCGACCAGCGCGGCCGCGTGCTCAACCGGCAGCACGGTGACATGGTCGATGGCGGCAGCACGCTCGAGTTCGAGGACGAGCTCGAGCGCCGCCTCGAGCAGAAGGCGCAGGACGTGCTGGCCAAGATCGTCGGACCCGGCAAGGCCATCGTGCGGGTGCAGGCCGAGGTGGACTTCAGCCGCGAGGAGCGCACCGAGGAGCTGTACGATCCCGAGAAGTCGGTCGTGCGCAGCGAAGAGACGCTCAACGAGGTGCGCGAGAACGGCGCGAACCGGGTGGGCGGCGCCGCGGGCGCGAACCCCAACGATCCCAACGTCGCGCAGGGCGTCGTGCGGGTGGGGGACGCCAGCAACTCCAGCCGCGAGAAGGTGGTGACCAACTACGAGGTGGACAAGGTCGTCAAGCGCGTCATGGGCCCCGGCGCGCGCCTCAAGCGCCTGTCGGTGGCCGTGGTCGTCGACGGCAAGTACGAGGCCGCGGCGGCCGGGGACGCGGCGCCCGCCGAGGACGGCGACGCCGCGGCGGCGCCGGAGATGGCCTATGTGGCGCGCACCGCCGCCGAGATGAAGACCATCGAGAAGCAGGTGGCGAAGGCGGTCGGCCTCGACACCGAGCGCGGCGACAGCCTCGAGGTGGCCAACGTGCAGTTCGCGCAGGAGGAGGTCGGCACGGGCGTGCCCGAGCTCACCTGGGCGCAGTGGTTCCAGAAGCACTGGCAGGTGCTCTTGAGCTGGCTGGTGGTGCTGCTGGTGGCGCTGCTGCTGATCTTCAAGGTGTTCAGCCCGATGGTGCGGTCGCTGACCGAGAAGCCCGAGACCGCCGAGGTGCTGGCCGACGGCGAGCTGCCGCCCGGCGAGCAGCAGCTGGCGCTGCCCGGCGAGGAGCAGCTGCGCGAGCTCGAGAAGGCAGAGCCGTCGATGATCGACAAGATCCGCGAGTACGCCCAGTCGAACCCCGAGACCGCCGCGTCGGTGATGCGCTACTGGCTGAAGGCCCGCGCGCAGGCCGAGACGTGAGGGCGAGCGCGCCGCGCGTCGCTGGGACGTGCGCCCGGCGGCGTCGCCCGATAAGATCGGCCCCGCTCTGTGATGGCGCGAGGTAGGAGACGATGGCAGATCAGCTCCCGGCGACCGGCGCGACCTCTTCCCAGGTGAAGGCGGCGTTGGTCATGTTGCTCCTCGGCGAAGACACCGCCGGTGAGGTGTTCAAGCGCCTCAACAACGAGGACATCCGCAACCTGAACCGCGGCATGGGCGAGCTGTCGGGCATCAGCGAGCCGGAGCAGCAGGCCATCCTCAAGGAGTTCTACGACCTCTGCCAGCGGGGCGATCCGCTGCTGCTCGAGAGCGGCGAGGACTACATGAAGGCCCTCGCGCAGCGCTCGCTGGGTGCCGAGGAGGGCAAGCGCCTGCTCGACGAGCTGGGCGACGAGAACCAGATGCGGCTCAACGCGCTCGAGCCCGTCGACTCGCGCACGCTGTCGAACCTGGTGCGCAAGGAGCACCCGCAGACCATCGCCCTGATCATGGCCTACATCGACTCCGGCAAGGCGGCCGAGGTGCTGGCGCAGCTGCCGGTCGAGACGCAGGTCGAGGTGTGTCTGCGGATGGCCAGCCTGGACACCGTCAGCCCGCAGACGCTGCGCGACGTCGAGAACGCCCTGATGAGCGAGATGAAGGGGCTGGTGGTCAGCGGCGGCGAGGAGACCTCGGGCGTGGTGCTGGTGGCCGAGATCCTCAACAGCATCGAGAAGGCGCACGAGGAGCGCATCTTCGAGCAGCTGATGGAGATCGACCCGGAGCTGGCCGAAGAGATCCGCAACAACATGTTCGTCTTCGACGACCTGGTGAACCTCGACGACCGGGGCATCCAGACGCTGCTCAAGGAGATCGACAACAACACGCTGCTGCTGGCGCTGAAGACGGCCAGCGAGACGGTGAAGAACAAGATCTTCGGCAACCTGTCGGCGCGCGCCGTACAGATGCTGCAGGAGGACATGGAGGTCATGGGCCCGACCAAGCTGAGCGACGTCGAGAAGGCCCAGTCGAGCATCACGCAGCTCGCGCTGCGGCTCGAGGCCGAGGGCAAGATCGTCATCGCCAAGCCGGGCGCGGAAGACGAGTTCGTCTGATGCACCGCGTCCGTCCGATGAACTGGGTGAGTCGCCGCCGGGGGACGCTGTAGATGGGTGTGTTGCGCGGAGACGAGGCGGCGAACGTGACCCCGATCACCTTCACCGGGCGATCCGATGACGCCGCGGCCCCCTCGCCGATGGCCTTCAAGCGCGTGGACGCGGACGGCGCGGCGATGCGCGAGCCGGAGCCCGCGCCGAAGGTCGAGATGAAGCCCGCGCCGCCGCCCGCGCCGCCTCCGGCCCCGGTGTTCGACATCCCGGGCGATCTGCTGCAGGCCTTCTACGATCAGGCCGTCGGCCAGGGCCTCGAGGACGGCAAGAACCAGGTGCTGGCCGAGCTGACCGTGCTGCAGACCCGCTACGCCGCCGCGCTGGATCAGCTGGTGGATCTGAGCAAAGAGCTCGAGGCGCACAACCAGCTTCAGATCATCCACCTGGCGTGCCGGGTCGCGGAGCGCCTGGTGCGCCACGAGATCAGCGTCAACCCCATCCGACTGTTCGAGCTGGTGGCCGAGGCGCTGCAGCACCTCGAGGGCGTCGACGAGGCGACGCTCTATTGCAGCCCGCCCGATCACGGCTTCCTGGTGGAGCGACGCGAGGCGCTCGCCGCCGGCGTCGGCGCCAGCTTCCGCGTGCGCGTGGTCGCCGATCCGCAGCTGGAGTACGGCGACTTCCGTATCGAGACCCGGCTGGGCGCCACCGACGGCCTCGTCGCCTCGCGCATGGCCGACGTCGAGGCGGCGCTGATGGGGGAGGGCGGCGATGTTTGACGCCCGCACCTTCGGGGTCGATCTCGGCGCGCTCGAGCGTCGCCTGGGCCGCCTCGGGGGGCCCGTTCAGAGCGGCAAGGTGACGCAGGTGGTGGGCCTGGTCATCGAAGGCTTCGTGCCCGGCGCGCGCGTCGGATCGCTGTGCGAGATCACCACCGGGCCCGACGAGTCGGTCACCGCCGAGGTGGTGGGCTTCCGCGAGAAGACCGCGTTGATGATGCCGCTCGGCGACGTCGGCGGCGTGCAGATGGGCGCCCCGGTCACGCCGCGCAAGGCGCTGGCGCACGTGGCGGTGGGTCCGGGGCTGCTCGGCCGCGTGCTCGATGGCCTCGGTCGCCCCCTCGACGGCGAGCCGCTGCCCGAGGGCCAGCGCGACATGCCGCTGTACGCCGAGCCGATGAACCCGCTTCAGCGGCGCCCGATCGACCAGCCGCTGTGGCTGGGCATCCGCGCCATCGACTGCATGCTGACCTGTGGCCGCGGCCAGCGCGTCGGCATCTTCGCCGGCTCCGGCGTCGGCAAGTCGGTGACGATGGGCATGATCGCGCGCAACGCCACCTCGGACATCAACGTCATCGCGTTGGTCGGCGAGCGCGGCCGTGAGGTGCTCAGCTTCATCCAACGCGATCTGGGGCCCGAGGGCCTGAAGCGTTCGGTCGTCGTCGCGGCGACCAGCGACACCGCGCCCCTGGTCCGCATCCGCGCGGCCTACCTGGCGACCACGATCGCCGAGTACTTCCGCGCGGAGGGCAAGAACGTCCTGCTGATGATGGACTCGGTGACGCGCTTCGCCATGGCGCAGCGCGAGGTGGGCCTGGCCGCGGGGGAGCCGCCCACGACGCGCGGCTACACGCCGAGCGTCTTCGCCCTGCTGCCGCGCCTGCTCGAGCGCGCGGGCACGTGCGACGGGCCCGGCTCGATCACCGGCCTCTACACCGTGCTGGTCGAGGGGGACGATCTGAACGATCCCATCGGCGACTCGGTGCGCTCGATCATCGACGGCCACGTCGTGCTCAGCCGCGATCTCGCGTCGCGCAATCACTACCCGGCCATCGACGTGCTGGTCAGCGCCAGCCGCGTGATGGGCGACGTCACCAGCGACGCGCACCGCCGCGACGCGGGTACGTTGCGCGAGCTGCTGGCCGCCTACCGCAAGGCCGAGGATCTCATCAACATCGGCGCCTACCAGCGGGGCGCCAACGCGACCATCGACCGGGCCGTGGCGCAGATCGACGCCATCGACGGTCTGCTGCGCCAGGCCCAGCACGAGCACATCGATCCCCGGCGGAGCCTGGAGCAGATGGCCGGCATCGTGCGCGCCGGCGGGGGGCCGCGATGAGCCGCCGAACGCTCCCCGCGACGCTGAGCCTCGCGACGCTGGTGGCGGCCGCGCTCGCGGTCCCGACGCACGCGCCCGCCCAGGATCCGCCGCCCACGCCCACGCCGCCCGAGGCCGTGCCGGTGACCGTGCCGCCGATCGAGGGCGCCGCCACCGAGGCGCGCGGCATGGACGACACGACGATGGACGCCCTCGAGGGCGACAGCGCCATCGACCTCGCGGATCGCATGCGCATCTTCAAGCAGGCGCGCAAGCGGGAGAAGGATGTCGAGGCGCTCGAGGCGGCGCTCGCGCGCAAGCAGCAGCGCCTCGAGGCGGTGAAGCGCGACGTCGAGGGGCGCTACAAGACGCTCCGCATGCTCCAGGAGGAGCTGTCGGCCGTCGTCGACGAGGAGAGCCGGGTGCCGCCCGACGAGGCGGCGGCGCGCAAGGAGGCCGAGGAGAAGGCCTTCGAGGACAAGGTGCGCCAGCTGTCGAAGGTGTTCGACAAGATGAAGCCCGCCGAGGCCGCGAAGGTGATCGAGCAGATGGACGAGAAGCTGGTCGTGCAGGTGCTGCGGCGCCTGAAGGCGCGGCAGGCGGCCAAGGTGCTCGGCAACGTGAAGCCCGCGCTCGCGGCGCGGCTGAGCGAGAAGATGGCGCAGGTGGAGCGGGCGCGGAAGCGTCGCCGCCCCAACTGAGCCGCGCGCGCCGGAATCGTCCGGCGCGCGGGACATCGCAGTCCGCGCACGGAGCGCGGGAGGAGGTCACATGGACGTGACGCTCATGGCGCCGCCGGCCAAGGCGGCGCCCACCGACGGGGCGCGCGCGCCGACGGGCAGGACCGGCGGCAAGTCGGCGAAGGGCGAGGGCGGCTTCGCGGGCCACCTGTTCGCCGAGCTCGCGTCCGGCCCGTCCACCGAGGCGCGCGCGGTCCCGTGGGGGCTGCCGACCAAGGCGCCGAGTGGCCCCGGCGCGGCCACCGACGCACCCACCGACGCCGCCGGCCTCGAGGCTGGCGACCCCACCGGGGCGGCGTCGATCGACGCGCTGCTCGACTTCTCGCTCGCCGGGGCCGCCGGGCTGCAAGGGCTCGCCTTGCTGCGGCCCCAGACGCCGGGGGTCGCCCCGAACCTCTTCGCGGGGGGGCGCCTGCCCGGCGCGACGGCGCAGGCCTTCGCTTTCGTGGGCGCTCAGCCTTTGCACCTCGAGGGGCTGACCGGCGCGCTGCCGGCGGCGGCGACGCCCGAGGCCCTCGCCGAGCGGCTGGCTGCGGCCATGGCGGCCGGGGCCAAGCCCTCGGGCGCCGAGGGCAAGGGGGCCGGGCTGCTGGCCGACACGGTGGCGCTCTCGGGCGCGGGCGCCGACGCCGTGACGGGGGCCGACGATGCCCTGACGCTCGATCCGTTGACGCTGGACGCCGCGACGGCGCTCGACCTGGGGCCCGAGGCCGGTGAGAGCGCGGCGCGCCTCTCGGGGGGGGCGCCCCAGGCCCCCGCCGCGCCGGTCGCGCCGACGTTGGCGTTGCAGCGCGGTGAGACGCTGGGCAGCCGCCTGCCGCCGGGCGTCGACGAACAGTCGGTGCTGCGTCAGATCTCCGACACCCTGGCGCTGAAGCGGGGGCGCCAGCGGACGGAGATCAACCTCAACCCGGCCGAGCTGGGGCGGGTGAAGGTGCGCATGGAGCTCGAGAACGGCGTAATGCGCGTGGTTCTGCGGGCCGAGCACGCCGCCACCCACGATCTGCTCGGTCGATCCCTCGATCAGCTGCGCCGCGATCTGATGGCACAAGGCGTGCAGATTGGTCACCTCGAGGTCCGCCAGCAGGTGGACGACGAGCGACGGGGACGCCGAGGCACTCGAGACGACGACGACGACCTGCTCTTCGCGGCCGGCGAGGGGATCGAGGTCGACGAGTCGGCGTCCCGGGTGCATGAGCGCAGCCACCGTCGTCGTCACGAGGGCGACGTGGATCTCGAGGCCTGAGGAGCGATTCGATGGACGTGGGAGCAACCAACAGGGCGGCCGCGCTGAACGGTCCGGGCGGCATCGGCGCCGGCACCTATCAGGCGCCGGACAACGTGGCCGTCGAGAAGGAGAGCTTCCTCAAGCTCCTCGTCGCCCAGATCAGCAACCAGGATCCGCTCGCCCCCCAGGACAGCGAGCAGTACATGCAGCAGCTGACGCAGTTCTCGACGCTCGAGCAGCTGATGAACCTGAACGACGGGGTGCAGAACCTCGCGATCGGTCAGCTGAGCAACAACAGCCAGGAGGCCCTGCGCTTCGTCGGCCGAGAGGTGGTCGCGCGCGGTGATCAGGTGGAGCTCGGCGAGGACGGGGCCACCGCCCGGTTCACGCCGGCCGAGGACGCCGCGTCGGTCACGATCACCTACTACGACGCCGACGGCGCGGTCGCGTTCGAGAAGACCATGCCCGCTCAACCGGGCGGCATGAGCTACACCTGGGACGGGATGGGCGACGACGGGGTGCGCCGCAAGCCGGGCCGCTACACGGTGGCGGTGCAGGCCAAGGACGCGGACGGCAACCCGGAGCCGGTGGACGCGATGGTGCGCGGCAAGGTGACCGGGGTGCGCTTCGACCAGGGCTTCCCGGAGCTGCTCGTCGGCAACCAGCGCCTGCGGCTGAGCGACGTGGTCGAGGTGCTCTGAGCGTTGGACGAGTGATTGTGCGTGATTGATCCCCGGCGGGGACGCGCCGCGGGCAGACGCCGAGAGGCGAGGAAGGAGTGTTCCAGACCGACCCACGACGGTGGGTCCAGAGGAGGTGACGGTTGAGGCGACTCGACCTGCTCCTCCCGCGCGCCGGACCCCGCTCGATCGTCGATCCGACGGCCGATGGGATCCGGGACGCAGACAAGGCCCGGAGCGGTGCCTCGGCGGGCGGGGGACCGAGCTTCGACGAGATCCTGAGCGGGACGCTCGGGGGCAACGTCAAGCTCAGCGCCCACGCGCAGCAGCGGCTGCAGAGCCGAGGCATCGAGCTCGGACCGGTCGAGCTCGACCGGATCAGTCAGGCGATCGACCTGCTGGCCCAGAAGGGCGGCAAAGAGAGCCTGCTGCTGAGCGACCGGGCCGCGTTCGTGGTGAGCGTGCCGAACCGCACGGTCATCACCGCGGTCGCGCGGGACGAGCTGAAGGACAACGTGTTCACCCAGATCGACAGCGCGCTGCTCCTGGACTGAGGCGCAGGCGAGGGGATCGGGGGTCGGCGGCGCGGGCCGCGCCCTGTGTGGATCGAGAGAGCACTGGGTGGACGAAGAGCGCAACAGTGCGGGCCGGACCCTGACCGGGAAGCCCGTCCCTGGGTGACCGACCGACCGAGGTCACCCGATGTGACCGATCCGCGCCGCGACGATGACGTCGGCGGCGACGGGAGGAGTGTGAGTATGGCTGGCTTGTTGGGATCGCTCTACACGGGCAACACGGGGTTGCACGCCGCGTCGCTCGGCGTGGGCGTGGTGGGCGACAACATCGCGAACAGCAACACGACGGGCTTCAAGGGGGCGCGCGCCCACTTCGAGGACCTGATCAGCGAGTTCATCACGGGGGGCTCGGGCAGCAACCAGGTGGGCCGAGGCGTGACCCTCGAGCGCATCGAGAAGTTGTTCACCCAGGGCAGCTTCCAGAACACCGGCGTGCCCACCGACCTGGCGATCAGCGGCGACGGCTTCTTCGTCGTGCGGGGCCAGGAGGGCACCGAGAACATGTACACCCGCAACGGCGCGTTCCGGTTCAACGAGGACGGCTTCCTCATCAACCAGAGCGGCCAGCGGGTGCAGGGCTACAACGCCAACGGGGTCGGCGAGCTGAACGCGGTGCAGGACGATCTGCGCATCACGCGGCGCCAGCTGGAGCCGCGGGCGACCGAGCAGGTCGAGCTGCACGCCAACCTGCGGCCCGACGATCCGATCCAGGCCTTCGACCCGGCGGATCCCGAGGGCACCAGCAGCTTCCGCTCGTCGGTGGTGCTGTACGACAGCCTCGGCAACCCGCACGAGATGACCGTCTACGGCACCCACACCGCCCAGGGCACCTGGGAGCTCAACGGCATGGTCGACGGCGCCGAGATCGCCGGCGGCGTGGCCGGCACGCCGGTGCAGGTGCCGCTGGGCACGTTGGACTTCGACGCGCAGGGCCTCCTCGTGGCCGAGAACGTGCCGGATCCGGTCGTCGTCGACTGGATCGGCGCCGCGCAGGGCCAGATCAGCTTCGACTTCGGCGACGCGCTGAACGACGGGGGGACCGGCCGCGCGGGCTCGTCGCAGTGGAACCAGGTGCGCGAGAGCAGCGCCAACTTCATCACCCAGGACGGCTACGGCACCGGCGAGCTCGACAACATCGCCGTCGACCAGCACGGCACCGTCACCGGCGGCTTCACCAACGGTCGCACGCTGGTGCTGGGGCAGGTCGCGACCGCGCGCTTCGAGGATCCCACGAGCCTCGGCGCGGTCGGGGGCAACAACTTCGTCGAGACGGCGAGCAGCGGCCAGGCGGTGGTCGGCAGCGCGCTCACCGGCGGTCGGGGCAGCGTCGTCAGCGGCGCCCTCGAGCTGTCGAACGTCGAGATCAGCGATCAGTTCATCGACCTGATCGCCTACCAGCGCGCGTTCCAGGCGAACTCGCGCACCATCCAGACCGCCGACGGTCTGTTGCAGGAGGTCTTCCAGCTGCTGCGGTAGTGCAGGCAGCGGGACACGAGCGGTTGAACGGGTGGGGGTGACCCCGCCCCGCCATCGGGCGATGTCGGCTCGCGTGCCCTCGCCAGGCGAGGGGCCCGCGGTCTCGACCAGGGAGCGGATCGAGGTCGGCGGTCCGCCCGACACCTGTTGGCTGGTCCACGGAAGGGCCGGTGGTTCGATCGACCTGCCACGGATGGCAGGGTGTCGGACCAGGCAGCAGGTGTCGGGCGGCCGTTGGTTGACGGTTCCAGGGAAGGAACGGCGTCCGGTGCACAGCAGAGGAACGAAGGAGGTGAGCCCACGTACATGGACCGGTCGCACTCGGCGGGGACGAACCCCGGTCGGGCGCACGCGGTTCGCTGGTTCGTCGTCGTGCCGTCGACGGTCAGCGCCATGGCTTTGACGAGGGCCTGGTCACCCAGCCCGGCGCTCGAGGGGGAAGACCCACCCCCTGCCGTGGAGGAATCGCACGGGGGGCCCTGACCAGGCCCCGTTCCGTTGAAGAACCTTGAAGTGCAAGTATTCGACCCATCTCGAACGCCCGGCGCGACCCACGCCGGGCGTTCGTCTTTGATGGGCGGGGGTGGAGCGGACGCCCGCCGAGGTTGCTTTTGTCGGGCGGCGTTGGCCTGATGGCGGTGCGCGCGTCGCGGACGCGCGCCGGTACGGCGAGGGAGTGAGATGGCCGAAGTCGAAGAGCAGGAAGAGGGCGCCGAAGAGAGCAAAGGCGGCGGCGCGGGCAAGATCCTCCTGATCCTCGGGGGCATCAACACCCTGGGCCTCCTGGGACTCGCGGCCTTCGTGGTGCTGCGCGGCGGGGACGCGCCCATGTCGCCGGAGCAGGGGATGGAGGCGGCCGAGATGCAGGCCGCGGCGGATCGGCCCGGCGGCGCCGAGGGGCAGCCCGGCCCGATGATGGAGCTCGGCACGCTGGTGGTGAACCTGCGCGAACCGACCGGGGATCGCTACCTGAAGACGAAGATCCAGCTCGAGCTCGACAGCGAGGAGACCCGCGCCGAGGTCGAGTCGCGTCTGAGTCAGATCCGGTACCAGATCACCATGCTGCTCAGCGGTCAGCGCGTCGCCGACGTTCAGGGGCCGGAGAGCATGGAGGCGCTGCGCAAGGCGATGATTCGGCGCGTGAACGCCTCGCTGTCCAAGGGGCGCGTGGTGGGCGTGTGGCCGGACGAGTGGATCGTGCAGTAAGGTACGCCGCATGGCCGAGCAGATCCTCTCGCAGAACGAGATCGACGCGCTGCTCTCGGCGGTCAACGAGGGCAAGGTCGACGTGGAGGCCGGCGAAGGCGTCGGCAGCGTCGTCGCGGGCGAGTCGGGCGCGGGGGCCGTCAAGTACGACCTGCTGAGTCAGGACCGCATCATCCGCGGTCGGATGCCGACGCTCGACATCATCAACGATCGCTTCGCGCGGCAGTTCCGCATCACGCTGTCGAACAGCCTGCGCAAGATCCTGCAGGTGTCGGTCGAGAGCACCAGCCTGATGAAGTACGGGGAGTTCCTGAACTACCTCCCCATCCCGAGCTGCCTGAACATCGTGCGCCTGCACCCGCTGCGCGGCTCGTGCATCGTGGCCATCGAGGCGAAGCTGATCTTCGCCTTCCTCAACAACTTCTTCGGCGGCGCCACCAACGCGCAGGAGCGGGTCGAGGGGCGGGACTTCACCGCGATCGAGCTGATGATCATCAAGAAGGTGGTCAACCTGCTGCTCGACGATCTCGAGCGCGCGTGGCAGCCGGTGTACCCCATCCGGGGGGAGTATCTGCGCACGGAGATCAACCCGCAGTTCCTCGCGGTGGTGCCGCCGAGCGACGTGGTGGTGCTGACCAGCTTCGAGCTCGAGATGGAGAACCTGCGCGGCACCGTGCAGGTGGTCATCCCGTACAGCACCATCGAGCCCATCCGGCAGTACCTGTCGAGCGGCATCCAGGCCGAGACGACCGACGAGGACTCGGGTTGGTTGGATCAGATCGCCCAGCACCTGCACGACGTGCCGGTGCGCGCGGAGGTGCTCTTGGGCACCAGCCGCATCACCGTGCGCGACCTGCTGAGCCTCGCGCCGGGCGACGTCATCACGCTGGATCAGCCCCAGACCGAGCCCCTGCCGATGTACGTCGAGGGCTCGACGAAGTTCCGCGTGACGCCGGTCGAGCGCGCCGGCGTCATCGCCGCCCAGGTCGTCAACGACGTACCGGTGGAGCGCCCCCGGAAGAAGGGGCCGCCCGTGCTCGACGGCGCGAAGTCGCCGGCCTGAGACGTCGCGCCGAGATCATCGGGCCGACCGGAGCGGTGGCCCACGTCGGGCTCGGGGATCGATCCTCGGGCCGCCAGGGAGAGTGCTGATGGCCGACGAGGTCCGCAACATCGAGTTCCTCTACGACGTCGAGCTCGAGCTTGCCGTGGTCCTCGGTCGCACCCGCATGTTGATCCGCGATCTGCTGGTGCTGTCGACCGGGTCGGTCGTCGAGCTGAGCAAGCTCGCCGGCGAGTCGCTGGACATCGTCGTCAACGAGAAGGTGATCGCGCGCGGCGAGGCCGTGGTGGTCAACGAGAAGTTCGGCGTCCGCCTCACCGAGGTCGTCTCGCCCCTCGAGCGCGTCCAGCGCCTGCGCGACTGACCGACCGTCGAACGCTGCCGACCTCGAGGTCGGCACGGCATCTGCAAAAGAGTCCCCCGAGCCTGACGGCCCCAGACAGTGATTGCCGTCGAGAACACACGCCGCGCGTCTGCACGCGCTGCGAAGGGGGATCCATGCGCCCGTACCACGCGCGAAACCTGCTCCGAGCCACCCTGATCGGCCGATCCACCACCGTGTGGGCCGTCCTGCTGACGCTGGGCGTGGCGCCCGGCGTCGTCAACGCTCAGGCGGAGGTCGTCAAGACGCTGACGAAGGTCGACTTCGTGGGCACCGACGACGCGCTGGAGTTCTCGCTGCACGCCGCGCCGGCGCTGACCGAGACCGACCTGTCGGCGCGCGCCGAGGGTCCGGTGCTGATGCTGCGGGTCGAGAACACGCAGGCCGACCGGGTGTGGCTCGAGACGCCCGATGATCTGGTCAAGCGGACCCTGCTGCACCCGTCGCGGCGTCAGGCGCCGGCGGCCGTGGTGCGGATGCGGCTGAAGCGGCCGCTGAGCGACGCGATGCTGCGCAACATCATGGTGCGTCGCGAGGGCGGCGCGCTGGTGGTGCAGGTGCCGCGCACCGACGCCATCGCGGCCGACTGGGCCGCCGGTGACGCGCCGAAGGCGGTGGCCGCCGCGCCGGCCGCGCCCGAGGACGCCGCCGAGGAGGCCGCCGAGCAGGCCGCGGAGGCGGCCGTCGCGGGCGCCGCCGAGGCCGCGCCGCTGGCCGAGGTGGACGCGCCCGCGCCGGCGGAGGCCGCGCCCGAGCCCGCCGCCGCGCCCGTCGAGGGGGTCGCGGCGCTCGAGGAGGCCCAGCCCATCGATCCCGAGGCGACCGCGCTGCCGACGGCCGCCGACGCCGAGGCGGCCCCCCTGAGCGCCGCCATGGCCGGCGCGCCCGCGGATGGCCCCGGCGTGGGCCCGGTGCTGATGGCCCTGCTGATGCTGCTCGGCGCCGGCGCGTTCATGTGGCGGAAGCTGCGCAGCGCCCCGCCCCGCGCGGGGCAGGGCCCGCTGATCAAGCCGGTGGGCAGCCACCTGCTGGGCCCCAAGCAGAGCCTGCTGCTGGTCGACGTCGCCGGCGAGATGGTGCTGCTCGGCACCAGCGACAAGGGCGTCCAGATGTTGACGAAGATCGATCGCAACCGCGACGGGGCGGGGGACGCCGCCGCGGCGCGGGCGAGCTTCGAGCCGGCGGTGGTGCCCAGCGCCCAGGCCATCCCGGCCGACGCGCTGCCGGGCCGCGAGGCGGCCGAGGCCCTGGCCACGACCCCGCCCTCGAGCCCGGTCGGGGCCTTCGCCGAGAAGCTCGGGCGGGCGGTGGCCCGCATCCGCGCGGCGACGGCGCGCCCGGTCGAGGCGGACACCGACGACGTGTCGAGCAGCGACCTCGAGCGTGACTTCTTCGCTCGCGAGCAGGAGGCGGTGCGCGAGGCGGCCGAGATGGACGCCCTCGACGCCCTCGCCGACGCCGTCGAGGACGAGCCGGTCGTCCGGGTGGCGCGCCGCGCCCCGCGCCGCACGGCCACCCCGGTCCGCCGTCCCGCGCAGCCGGTGGACGACGGCGCCGATCTGCTGGCCCGGATCCGTCAGCTTCAGGGGGCCTGAGCCGGGCCCGAGCCCGCCGGGAACGCTCCGACACTCCGACGCTCGAGGACGCCGTCGATGCGCACGCGCACGCTCATCGCGAGCCTGGTGGGGCTCGCCACACTCCTGATCTGCGCGGCGGCCTGGGCGCAGGGGCAGCCTCCGCTGCAGCCCCCCGCCGGGCCCGTCAACCCGCTGTCACTCCCGCGCGTGGAGTTGGCGGTGGGCGGCGGCGAGGCCGACTGGGTCGGCGTGCTGCGCATCCTCGCGCTGCTGACGGTGTTGACGCTGGCGCCGGCGATCCTGCTGACGATGACCAGCTTCACGCGCATCGTCATCGTCTTCTCGTTCCTCCGGCAGGCCCTCGGCACCCAGCAGTCGCCGCCCAACCAGGTGATGATCGCGCTGGCCCTGTTCCTGACGGTCTTCGTGATGCAGCCGGTGTGGAGCAAGGTCAACGAGGAGGCGCTGCAGCCCTACGTCGAGGGCACCATCGGTCAGACGGTGGCCCTCGAGCGCGCGGTGGCGCCGGTGCGGGCCTTCATGTTCGCGCACACCCGGCAGAAGGATCTGGGGCTGTTCGTCGAGGCGGCCGGCAACGACAAGCCGCGCACGCGCGCCGACGTCAGCACCTGGCAGCTGGTGCCGGCCTTCGTGCTGAGCGAGCTGAAGACCGCGTTCACCATGGGCTTCATGCTCTACATCCCGTTCCTGGTGCTCGACATGGTGGTGGCGTCGATCCTGATGGCGATGGGCATGATGATGCTGCCGCCGATCCTGATCTCGCTGCCCTTCAAGATCATGCTCTTCGTGCTCGTCGACGGCTGGAACCTGCTCGTCGGCAGCCTGATCAGGAGCTTCGCTTAAGATGTCTTCCAGCTTCGTCATCACGTTCTTCCAGGAAGCGATCACCACCGCGGCGATGCTGTCGCTGCCCGCGCTGATGCTGGGCCTGGTGGTGGGTCTGACCGTCTCGGTGTTCCAGGCGGTCACGCAGATCAACGAGCAGACGCTGGCCCTGATCCCGAAGATCATCGCCATCGTCGGCGCGCTGATGCTGTTCGGCAGCTGGATGCTGACGCACCTGGTGACCTACACCACGCGCGTCTTCGAGAACCTGCCGTCGGTGCCGGGCTGAGCCCCGCGCCATGACACCCACCGTCCTCGACGCGGACAGCATCTTCGCGGTGCTCGGCCCGTACGTGTACGCGTTCTCGCTGGTCCTCGTCCGCATCGCCGCCCTGGTGGCCACCGCGCCGATCTTCTCGGCGCCCTCGATCCCCATGTCGTCGAAGATGGGCCTCGTCGGGGTTCTGACGCTGCTCGTCATGGTCTCGACGGGTCCGATGCCCGCGCCGGGCCCGCTGGAGCCGATCAACCTGACCGGCGCGGTGCTGAGCGAGGCGATCGTCGGCGGCACCATGGGGCTGGCGGTGATGGTGCTCTTCGGCGCGCTGGCGTTCACCGGGCAGCTGGTGGGCATCCAGATGGGCTTCGCCATCGCGAACGTCGTCGATCCCACCACCTTCCAGCAGGTGGGCGTGGTCGCGCAGGTGCTCAACCTCCTGGGGTTGATGCTGTTCCTCGTGTTCGACGGCCACGTGCTGATGCTGCGCGCGCTGTTCGACAGCTTCGAGCTGGTGCCCCTGGGCGGCGCGGTGATGCAGACCGGGCCGATCGTCGGCGAGCTGGTGCGGCTGGGCGGCGAGCTGTTCAGCATCGGGCTGCGCATCGCGCTGCCGACGGTCTGCGTGGTGCTGCTGGTCAACGTCGGGCTGGCGACCATCGCGCGCACGGTGCCGCAGGTGAACATCTTCGTCATCGGCTTCCTGTTCACCATCAGCCTCGGGCTGCTGGTGCTGGGCCTGTCGCTCCCCTCGACGGCGCTGCTCTTCGAGGATCTGGTCGAGGAGGCCATCCGGTCCGCGCTGCGCCTCATGTACAGCTTCGCCCCCCGGGCCTGAACGGTCCGGGCGGCGCGGTGGCCCGAGCGTTGCAACGCCGCGACGCACCGACCGACGGGGCCCATGACGGGCGCCCGGATCGGTCGAGGGGAGGGCGCGGCCGATGGCCGAGAGCGATGGCGGAGAAAAGACAGAACCAGCGACCGAGAAACGCCGCGAGGAGTTTCGCGAGAAGGGTGACATCGCCCGCTCGCGGGACATCCTGTCGGTGCTGGTGCTGTTCGCCGCCGTAGGCTACTTCTGGATCTTCGGCGACCGCCTCTGGCGCGGCGTCTCGAGCTTCGCGCGACACTTCCTGGTCGTCGACCGGCCCGACTTCGGTCAGGGCGGACTGCACCACATGCTGTCCGACTCGATGGTCGAGATCGGTTGGATGCTGGCGCCCCTGGTGCTCGCGATCGTCGTCGTGAGCGTGCTGGGCAGCGTCGCGCAGACCGGGCTGCTGTTCACGACCAAGCCGCTCGAGCCCGACCTGAACAAGCTCAACGTGTTCACCCGCTTCATCTCGACCTTCTTCAACAAGCAGGCGCTGGGCAACCTGTTCGGCAGCCTGGCGAAGATCGCGGTGGTCGGGACGGTGGTGTACCTGACGGTCGAGACGGACTCCCACCGCATTCACGCGCTGTCCACGCTGCCCCTGGGGATGGGCATTCGGTTCCTGATCGATCGCTGCCTCGCCGTGCTCGTCAACGTGACGCTCGTCCTCATCGTCATCGCCATCGCGGACTACGCGTGGAACAAGTACGTGATGGAGGAGAAGATGAAGATGACGAAGCAGGAGGTGAAGGACGAAGCGAAGCAGTACGAGGGCAACCCGCACGTCAAGGGTCAGCAGCGTCGCCGGGCGATGGAGATCGCGCAGGGCAAGCTGGCGCAGGCGGTGCCCCAGGCCGACGTGGTCGTCAACAACCCGACCCACTTCTCGGTGGCGCTGCGGTATCGCCAAGGCGTCGACGCTGCGCCCATCGTGCTGGCCAAGGGCGCCGACGAGATGGCGATGCACATTCGTCGCCTCGCCCGCGCCCACAACGTCCCGATGGTCGAGAACGTCCCGCTGGCACGTGGCTTGTATAACTCGCGCTGGGTCAAGGTCGGACGGCCGGTGCCCTCGGACTTCTATCGCGCGGTGGCCGAGGTGCTCGCCTACGTCTACCGCCTTCGGAACGAGCAGGGGATCGCCGCCCCGGGGAGCACCGCGGGGCGCGGGGCGGTCACCGTTGGGCAGGCCGGGGCCGCCCCGCGGCGCCCCATCGAGGACGTGGTCGACATGGGCGGCGCCGGACGGCGACGACGCTGAGCGAGCGGAGCGATGAGCATGGACACTCCCGCGATCGGACGCGGCACCTTCGGCCAGCGGCACGGCAGCCTGATCTTCACCGCCGCGGTGGTGGGGCTGCTGCTGCTGATGGTGCTGCCCATCCCGACCTTCCTGTTGGACACGCTGCTGGCGCTGAACATCACGCTCGGCCTGACCGTGCTGGTGGTGTCGCTCTACATGAAGCGCCCGCTCGAGTTCTCGGCCTTCCCGGCCCTGCTGCTGGTGGCGACGCTGTTCCGGCTGACGCTCAACATCGCGTCCACCCGGCTCATCCTGCTCAACGGGAGTGAAGGGCCCGACGCGGCCGGCGAGATCATCTCGACCTTCGGCACCTTCGTGGTCGGCGGCAGCTACGTCGTCGGCATCATCGTGTTCGTCATCCTGGTCATCATCAACTTCGTGGTCATCACCAAGGGCTCCGGTCGGATCGCCGAAGTGGGCGCCCGCTTCACCCTCGACGCCATGCCCGGCAAGCAGATGGCCATCGACGCCGATCTGAACGCCGGCCTGATCAGCGAGGACGTCGCCCGATCGCGGCGGGCCGAGATCGAGGCCGAGGCGGACTTCTACGGCGCGATGGACGGCGCCTCGAAGTTCGTCCGCGGCGACGCGATCGCCGGCATCCTCATCACCGTCATCAACATCATCGGCGGCTTCATCATCGGCATCGCGCAGCACGGCCTGCCCGCCGCCGAGGCGGCCGCGACCTACACGATCCTGACGGTGGGCGACGGCCTCGTGAGCCAGATCCCGGCGCTGGTCATCTCGACCGCGGCGGGCATCATCGTGTCGCGCGCGGCGGGCAGCAGCGATCTGGGCACCGAGCTCATCGGTCAGCTCTTCGCGGCGCGCAAGGTGCTGCTGATGGTGTCGGCCATCGTCGTCGGCTTCGGTCTGCTGCCCGGCATGCCCTTCCTGATCTTCTTCTCGATCGCGGGGCTGCTGTTCCTGGCCGCCCGCGCGGCCCCCGCCGAAGGCGACGCGGGCGATCCGGCCACCGGGCCCGATGGGACGCCGCGGCCGACCGCGGCGGGCGCGGAGGGTGAGGGGCCCGCGCCCACGGAGGCCGAGAAGATCGAGAGCCTGCTGCCCATCGATCTGCTCGAGCTCGAGGTGGGCTACGGCCTCATCCCGCTCGTCGATCGCAGCCAGAACGGGGAGCTGCTCGATCGCATCCAGAGCATCCGGCGGCAGTTCGCCAGCCAGATGGGCATCATCGTCCCGCCCATCCATATCCGCGACAACCTGCAGCTGCCACCGGGCGGCTACTCGCTGCTGGTGAAGGGGGTCGAGATCGCGTCGGGCGAGCTGCTGCCCGATCGCTACCTGGCCATGAACCCGGGCGAGGTGATCGGCACGGTGCCTGGCGTCGAGACGACCGAGCCGGCCTTCGGCCTGCCCGCCATCTGGATCACCGAGGAGCATCGGGATCGCGCCGAGCAGCTCGGCTACACGGTGGTGGACTGCGCGACGGTCGTGGCGACGCACCTCAGCGAGATGCTGAAGGACAGCGCGCACGAGCTGGTCGGGCGGCAGGAGCTGCAGGAGCTGCTCGACGTCTTCGCCAAGCAGGCGCCGAAGGTGGTCGAGGATCTCATCCCGGCCAAGCTGCAGCTCGGCGACGTCCTGCGCGTGGTCAAGAACCTGCTGCGCGAGCAGCTGAGCGTTCGCGACCTGCGCACCATCCTCGAGGGGCTGGCCGATCACGTCCATCTCACCAAGAACCCCGAGATCCTGACCGAGTTCGTGCGGCAGCGGCTGGCGAAGTACATCTCGAGCCGCATCCGGGCCGAGGACGGACAGGTGCACGTCATCACCATCGACGGGGGCTTCGAGGAGCACCTGCGCGGGTCGATTCAACAGATCGACGGTGACTTCCACCTGACGGTGTCGCCGCAGATCGCCGAACGCTTCCTGCAGCAGCTCGAGCAGCAGATGAACCAGCAGTCGATGATGGGCTTCATGCCGGTGCTGCTGGCGGCGCCGGAGCTGCGGCGGCCCATCCGCAACCTGCTGGAGCGTTTCGTGCCCCAGCTGGCCGTGGTGTCGCACAAGGAGATCGCGGCGGGGGTGCAGGTGAACAGTGACGGCGAGGTGGGCCGGGGCTTGGCGCCGGCGGCCCCGAGCCGGGCGAGCGTCGCGGGGGCGCGCGGTCGGGCGCCGGACCTGCAGCCGAGCCCGGCGTGAGCGGGGGGGCGGGGTTGGCCCGCGCGTTGCTTTCAGGGCAGGGCGGGGCGGGCCAGTGAGCGCGGCGGGGAGGTGTCCGCCGCGGCGCGGGGCGCGAACGCTCCCCGGGGCGCACCTGCGGCGCCCGGATGGAGCGCCGGACCGTCGAGGGCTTGACGCCGAGCGACGAGATGCCGGCACGGCGGGGGCGGCGAAGATGAATCAGCGAGGTGGGCGATGAGCGAGGTTGCGATGCACACGTTCCGGGGACGCACGATGCAGGAGGCGGTCGCCAAGCTGAAGGTGACCCTCGGGCCCGACGCGGTCATCGTCGGTACGCGCCGCGGACGTGATCATCAGGGATCGTTCGTCGAGATCACGGCCACGGGGGACGAGCTGTCGCCCCGCGCGGGCATGAGCGCCGCGCTGGAGGCCGCGGCCGAGCCGCCGGCCATGGGCGGGCGCCGCGGCGCCACGGCGGCCTACGCGCGCACCGCGAAGCGGAGCCCGGGCGGGGCGCCGGGCGGCGGGAGCGACACCCCCTTCGCCGAGCGCGCCGCGTGGCTCGCGCGCCAGGTGGCGCTGCGCCAGCAGCCGAACGGATCGCGACAGGGGGACGCCGCGGCGCGGGCGCTGGCGGCCAACGCCGTGGGGGGCGAGGCCGAGGTCGCCGAGCGGGTCGACGAGGCGATCAATGAGCTGCGGGGGCAGCTCGCCGATCTGCACGCCGCCGTGGCCGGCCTCGCGCCGCCGGCGCGGGACGAGCCGCCGGTCACCGAGGCGCGCCTGCGCGCGGAGCTGGGCAGCCTTCAGTCCGAGCTGCACGCCATCCGCGCCCTGCTGGCCGAGCGGGCGGCCGAGGGGGCGCGGGCGCGCCCCGGCCTGGTGCAGGCGCTCGCTGATCGGCTGGTGGCGGTCGGCGTCGCCGAGCCGCACGCGCTCGAGCTGGCCGAGCGGACCCACAAGGCCGTGCCGGACGGCACGCCCGACGACGGCGACGTGCTGGCCATGCTGGGCCGCGCGTTGGCCGACGACCTGCCCTGCACCGGACCGGTGCAGCCCGGCGAGGGGCGATCGCGCGTGCTGGCGTTCGTCGGCCCGACCGGCGTGGGCAAGACCACCACCATCGCCAAGGTGGCCGCGCGCGCGCGCATCCTGGACGGGGCGTCGGTGGCGCTGGTCACCGTCGACACCTTCCGCATGGCCGCCATCGATCAGCTGGCCCGCTACGCCGACATCCTCGAGTGTCCCCTCGAGGTCGTGAAGCGGCCCGACGATCTGCCCGGGGCGCTCGAGCGCCTCGCCGACTACGACCTGGTGCTGGTGGACACGACGGGCCGGAACCCGCGGGCCGCCGATCAGGTCAACGCGCTGGCCCGCTTCTTCCCGAACGGTTGGGGCGGTGAGATGGTGCTGACGGTGGCGTGCAGCACGCGCCTGACCGATCTGTTCGCCACGGTCGATGCGTTCGCGCGCCTGCGCTACGACATGGTGTGCGTCACCAAGACCGACGAGACCGACGCGCTGGGCGCGGCCTACTCGGTGGTGCGCCGCGCGGCGCGGCCTCTCGCCTGGCTGACGGACGGGCAGCGGGTGCCCGAGGACATCGAGGCGGCGGAGCCGGCGGTGCTGGCGGCTCGGGTCGTCGGCGAGGCCGCGGCGCGGGTGCGTCTGGCGGGTTGACGGCGGGCGGGTGAGAGGCCCGACACAGCGCCGGGCATTCCTTTGCCCGCGGGCGCGAGCCCGCGTTAGTATGGCCGCGTCGAGCGAACGAGGGTCATGGACCAGGCTTCGACACTTCGTATGATCGCGCGCCGAGCCGGCGGAGAGGCGATGCAGGTCTATTCGATCACGAGCGGCAAGGGTGGGGTGGGCAAGACCAACCTCATCTGCAACATGGCGCTGCGCTTCGCCGAGCTCGGCAAGCGCGTGCTGTTGATCGACGCCGACCTGGGCCTGGCGAACGTCGACATCGTGATGGGGCTGAAGCCCAAAGCGACGCTGGCCGATCTGTTCGACGGCGGCGCGGAGCTGACCGACCTTCTGGTGCCTGGGCCCGGCGGTGTGATCGTCCTGCCCGCGTCGTCGGGCGTGCAGGAGATGGCCTACCTCAGCGACGACCAGATCCTGCTGTTCATGGGGGCGCTCGAGGAGCTCGACCAGGACTTCGACATCCTGCTCGTCGACACCGGCGCCGGCATCGGCAAGAACGTCCTGTACTTCAACGCGGCCGCCCAGGAGGTGATGGTCGTCTCGACGCCCGAGCCCACCTCGATGACCGACGCCTACGCGGTGATGAAGGTGCTGTCCCAGCGCCACGACGTGAAGCGCTTTCATCTGATCGTCAACATGGCGCCGGATCGAAAGACCGCGCTCCGGGTGTATCGCCACCTGACGACGGTGGCCGACACCCACCTGCCGGACGTGGTGATCGACTACCTGGGTCATGTGCTCCGGGATCCGGCGGTCAGCGAGGCGGTGGTCGACCGCCAGCTGCTGCTGCAGAACGCACCGGAGAGCCCGGCGGCCGAGTGCATCCGTGAGCTGGTCGACACCCTCGCCGCCGACAGCACGGATCGGCCCATCTCGGGGAACATGCAGTTCTTCTGGCGGCGGCTGCTGCAGCCGGGCGCTTGAGAGGGTGCCTGACAGCCCTCTGAGAGACCGGCGATGAAGCACGGGATACAGGCCTACCAGAAGAACGCCGCGCTCTCGAAGCGTCGGCAGCAAGAGGAGCAGGTGCGCAAGTACGCGCCGCTCGTCAAGAAGGTGGCCTACCGTCTCATCCATCGCCTGCCGCCGTCGGTCGAGGTCGAGGATCTGATCTCCGTCGGCACCATCGGTCTGTTGCACGCCATCGACAACTTCGATGCGACCAAGGGCAGCCGCTTCGAAGCCTACGCCGAGTTCCGCATCAAGGGGGCGATGCTCGACGAGCTGCGCTCGTACGACTTCATGTCCCGGACGGCGCGCGGCAAAGCCAACAAGCTCGAGCGCGCGCGGCAGCGGCTCGAGAACCAGCTGGGGCGGCAGCCGACGGTGGCGGAGCTGGCCGAGGACACGGGCCTCGACGCGAGCGATGTCGAGAGCGTCCTGGCCAGCACCGGGCAGGTGGCCTTCCTGACCCTCGAGGATCTGAGCGCCATCGCGGCGGACGCGACCGAGGTGCCCTGGGAGCTGTTAAGCCAGGCCCGCCCGGAAGATCCGTTTGGGCACACGTTCTTCCGGGAGCTGCGGGAGGCGCTCGTCGAGGCCCTCGACGCGCTGCCGGAGCGGCTGAAGCTGGTGATGTCGCTCTATTACTACAACGAGCTGAACTTCAAGGAGATCGGGCGGGTGCTCGATCTCACCGAGAGCCGCATCAGCCAGCTGCACACGCAGGCGGTGCAGACGTTGCGCAAGCGGCTGCGCAAGGCGGTCTGACCGCAGGGTCGGCCCAGCGCGGGGCGGGCCTCATCGGCCGAAGCGCTGCGCGTTCCGCTCGTCATTCTCCTGCTGTTCGAGGCGCCGCGCCTCGGCCTTCCACGCCTCTCGGTCGCGCTCCTCGAGCAGCTCGATGGCTCGCAGCCCGCGGTGCGCGGCGGCCACCTTCTCGCGCGCGGCGTCGACGACCTTCTCGAGGCGCTCGACCATCTGCTGCCGACGCACGAGCTCGTCGCGCAGCGCGCCGAGGTGCCGCTGGCGGACGACCTCGCGCTGCGGGTCGAAGGGCAGGCCCGCCTCGGGGCTCTGCGTGGTGAGGGTGGTCAGGTCCTGACGCCGGCGCGTCAGGATGTCGACGGCCAGGTTGCAGCGCGCGATCGCGTCGCCGAGCTCGGCCTTCGCCTGATCGAGCAGGGCGGTGCGCTGCTTGAGCACCGCGGCGAACCGGAACGTGAAGCGCTTCATCGGATCCTCGCCGGTCGGTGTCCAGCGTCTCGAGGTCGCCGTTCTGCAAGCCCGGTGCCGCCGTTCGCGCCCGGCGTCGCGCGACCTGGCCGGCGACCACCGACTCCGGATTGACAGAGGTGGTCGCCGTGTGGATCATATCGGCCCCGACCTGCCGTCTCCAGCGCGGAGCGCGGCCGGGCGCAACTGCCGACCGGTGAGGCCGCGCGCGGCGCTGCCGATGGAGAAGGTGCTTTGGCTCGAGTCACCGTCGAAGACTGCCTGGAGAAGATCAACGACCAGTTCGCGCTGGTTCACCTCGCGGCGCTGCGGTACCGGCAGCTGCACCGGGGCGCGTCGCGGCTGGTCGAGAGCCGCAACAAGGACATCGTTCAGTCGCTGCGGGAGATCGCGTCGGGTCGGGTGCGCTTCCGCGAGGACGTCAACGAGACGATCTTCGCGCAGAAGGGCAAGCTGGTGTCGCAGCGGCTGCAGAAGCTGATCGACGAGGGCACCCTCGAGGATCCGTCGCTGCAGGACGTGACCGACGAGGTCGAGAACGCGACGCCGCTCATCTGAGCCGCCGTCGCGGGTCCGCCCGAAGAGCCCGCCCATCCGGCGGGCTCTTCTCGTTTGGGGCGCCGAGGGGGTCCGAACGGAAGAAGGCCCGCCATCGGAGCGAGGGCGGGCCTTCCGGGGCCGGTCGGCGGTCGGCCGGCCTACTTGCGGCGGCGGCGGCGGCTGCGGGCGGGCTTGTCGTCGCCCCCCTCGCCGTCGGCACCCTCTTCGTCTTCCTCTTCGCCGTCGTCGTCGCCCTCGTCGGCGTCCTGAACGCTGGCCGGATCGGCCGCGGCGTCCGACGCGGGCTGGGGCTCGGCGGCGGGCTCGGGCTCGGGCGCCGGCTCGGGCTCGGGCGCCGGCTCGGGGGCCGCGTCGGCCTTCTTCGCCGACGGCTTGGCCCCGCCCTGGGCGCCGGCCCCGCGCAGCGCCTCGGCGACGGCGTCGACGCGATCACCGATGGCGAGCACCGCGTCAGCGAGCTGGTCGGCGTCGAATGGGCCCTTCGCGTCCGCGCCGACGTGCGCGGCGGCGTCCTTGAGGATGACCCGGGCCGAGACGTAGTCGTAGCGTCGTTCAAGGATCCGCAGGGCGGCGTCCGCAGACAGGCTCACGGCCTTCCCTCCATCGGTCGTGCGGGTTCGTGGCGCATCGTGGCACAGGGCCGGATCGCGGGCAAGGACTCGGCGTCAGAGGGGTCTGCTCACGAGCCGTTGGTGGTCGCTCCTACCGGCTGTCAGCTATCAGCTTTCAGCTCTCAGCCGGGCCCGTGCGTCGTGCCGAGCGTCGAACCTCGGTGCAAGGTCTACGCGCGGGGTTTCCCGGCAGGCGGCCCCAATCATCGCGGCGGAGCTGATAGCTGACTGCTGAAAGCTGATCGCCCGGCCGACTTGGCGGGGCGTCGGGTGGACCAACGGGTCTGATTCACACCCGCGTCACAGGTGGCGGCCGGCGCGCCAGCCGGCGGCGACGGCCTCGAGGATGGTGGCGGGGCGGTCGCTGTCGCCGATGCGTTGGACGCGCGGATCGGCGGCGAGGTGGTCCCAACCCTGGGCGGGGTGCACGCCGATGGCGACCACGACCAGGTCCGGGGGCGGCAGCGTCTCCTTCGGTCGGTCGCGGCGGTCGGCCAGCGTGACGCCGTCGGCGCCCAGCGCGGCGACCGTGCGGCCGGTGTGCAGCGCGACCCCGGCCTCGACGAGCCGCTCTTCGAGCAGCGCGCGGACGCTGGTGGCGAGGCCGAGGCCGACCTTGCGGCGCAGCTCGACGACGTGGACCGCGGGGCGCTCGGGGCGGTGCGCGAAGGCGTCGGCGATCTCGCAGCCCTCGGGGCCGCCGCCCAGCACCAGCACGCGCTGGCGCGGCGTCGGATCGGCCAGGGCCTCCTCGGGGTGCAGCACCGCGGGGTGGGCGGCCAGCCCCGGGATCGCCGGCGGGGTGTTGGGCTCGGCGCCGACGGCGAGCAGGACGTGGTCGGCGGGGTCGGCGGTGACGGCGTCCGCGGTGAGGCGACGGCCGAGCTGCACCTCGACCCCCGCCGCGGCGGCCTGGCGCCCGAGCCACTCGGCGTAGCGGCCGAAGGCCTCCTTCTCGGGGGGCGCGGCGCTGGCGTGGGCCTTGCCGCCGAGGCGGTCGCTGGCCTCGACGAGCCGCACCCGGTGGCCGCGCCGCGCGGCCTCGACGGCGGCGGTGACGCCGGCGGGCCCGCCGCCGAGCACCAGCACGTCGGCCGGGCGGGTCGCGGGCGGGGACGCGTCGGGGCCCAGGCCCGCCTCGGGGTTCACGAGGCAGCGCAGGGGGCCGCGCGTGATGGCCTCCGCGCAGCGGTTGCAGGCGACGCAGGGGCGCACGGACTCGGGCGCGTCCGCCGCCAGGTGGCGGGGCAGCTCGGGATCGGCGATGAGCGCGCGGCCCATCGCCACGAGGTCGGCGTCGCCGTCGGCCAGCACCCGCTCGGCCGTGTCGCCGTCGGCGATGCGGCCCACCGCGATGACCGGCACGGCGCCGCCCAGGGCCTGCCGCACGGCGCGCGCGAGGGGCGCGTAGGTCGCGGTCGGCAGGTAGTAGCTGGGCATGTTGTAGCGGTAGCTCTCGTAGTTGCAGGCGCTGATCGAGAGCGAGGTGGCGCCGGCGTCGACCAGGCGGCGCGCGTATTCGATGGCCAGGGGCGGGGTGATGCCGCCGTCGACCTTCTCGTCGGCGCTCAGCCGGCACTGGATGGGGAAGTCGGGGCCGACGGCGGCGCGGGTGCGGCGGACGATCTCGACGGCGAAGCGGGCGCGGCCAAGGGCGTCGCCCCCCCAGCGGTCGTCGCGCACGTTGCTGTACGGGCTGAGGAACTGGCACACGAGGTAGCCGTGGGCCATGTGGAACTCGACCCCGTCGGCGCCGGCGGCCTGCGCGCGGGCGGCGCCCTCGGCGAAGCGATCGGCCAGGGCGAGGATCTCGGCGTCCTCGAGGGGACGCGGGCGCGAGCGCATGACCGGGCAGGGGAGGTCGCTCGCCGACACCGTCTCGCCGCTGGCGAACTCGGCCAGCGTCTGGCGGCCGGCGTGGCTGACCTGGACGAAGAGGCGGCCGCCGGCGGCGTGCACGGCGTCGGTCACGCGGCGCAGGCCGGGCACGAAGGCGTCGTCGCTGATCAGCGGCATGAAGGGGCTGACCCGACCGCCCGGATCGCAGGCGATGTTGCCGGTGACCAGCAGGCCGGCGCCGCCGGCGGCGCGATCGGTGTAGTGGCGCACCATGGCGTCGGTGACGAAGCCGTCCGCGTCGGCGAGCGAGGGATCCATGCCCGGCATCACGATGCGGTTGGGCAGCGTGAGGGGGCCGAGGCGGAGGGGCTGGAACAGGTGGGGCCAGCGCGCGGCGCCGGGCGTCGTTGCGCTCAAGACGGGCTCACAGACCGACGCCACCATCGACGCCGATGACCTGGCCGGTGATGTACGCGGCGTCGTCGCCGGCCAGGAAGCTGACCAGGGCGGCCACCTCGGCGGGCTGGCCGATGCGGCGCATGGGGATGCTGTTCTTGATCTCTGCCTCGGCGTGCTCGCGCACGCGGGCGCTCATCTCGGTCTCGATGACGCCGGGGGCCACGGCGTTGACGGTGACCTTCTTGCGGGCCAGCTCGACGGCGAGGGCGCGGGTGAAGGCCTCGAGGCCGCCCTTGCTGGCGGCGTAGTTGGCCTGGCCGCGGTTGGGGCGGCCGGCGGAGACGCTGGAGAGGTTGATGATGCGGCCGTGCTTCTGCAGCAGCATGGGACGGGCGGCGGCCCGCGCGAGGCGGAAGGCGCCGTCGAGGTTCGTGCGCAGCACGGCGTCCCAGTCGTCGTCGCTCATCTGCAGCACGAGGCCGTCGCGGGTGACGCCGGCGTTGTTCACCAGCACGTCGATGCGGCCGAAGGTGTCGATGCAGGCCTTCACGGCGGCGGCGCCGGCGTCGGGATCGGCGACGTCGGCCTGGTGCAGGGCGGCCTTGCCCCCGGCGGCCTCGATGGCGGCCAGCGCGGCCTCGGCCTCGTCGGCGCGGCTGCGGTAGACCACCAGCACCGAGGCGGCGTGGTCGGCGGCCAGGCGTTCGGCGATGGCGCGGCCGATGCCGCGGTTGCCGCCGGTGACGAGCGCGATCATGGGTCGATCTCCAGGGCGATGACGGCGGTCTGCGCGCCGAGACCCGCGCAGTGTACCAGGGCGCGGCGCACGGGCACCTCGCGGGGCGCGCCGACGACCAGGTCGAGGCCGCGGCAGTCGCGGGCGACGGTCTCGAGGTTGCGCACGTGGGGGATGGCGCCGCGCGCGCCGATGGCGACCGCGCAGGCGAGCGACAGGGGCCCGCTGGCGGCGATGGCGTGCCCGATGTTGGCCTTGTTGGTGGTGACCGGCGGGGTGGTGTCGCCGAAGACCATGTGCCAGGCGGCCGCTTCGTTGCGGTCGTAGGCCGCGGTGCCGTTGCCGTGGGCGTACACGACGTCGACGTCCTGGGCATCCCAGCCGGCGCGGCCGAGGGCCACCTGCGCCGCGCGCGCGATGCCGTCGGGCACGCCGGTGGGCAGCTCGTGCGCGCTGCAGGCGGTGCCGTAGCCGACGATGCGGGCCAGGATGCGCTGCCCGCGGGCGCGCGCGTGCTCGGGGGTCTCGAGGACGAAGAAGGCGGCGCCCTCGCCGGGCGCGAAGCCGTCGTGGGCCTCGTCGAAGGGGCGCACGCCGTCGGCGTCGGCGGCCTCGGTCAGCATCTGCAGGCGGCCGAAGCCGGTGAAGTGCGCGGGGTCGACGGCCGAGTCGGCGCCGCCGGCGATCATCAGATCGGCCTTGCCCTCGGCGAGGGCCCAGGCGGCCTCGCCGACGGCCTGCAAGCCGCCCGCCGCCGAGTTGCAGTAGTTCTGGTTGATGCCGCGGGCGTCGAGATCCGCGGTGGCGAAGCCGAGCACGTTGTTGCTCAGGCCCTTGAGCAGCCACAGCGGGTTGATGAGGTGCATGCCCTCGGTGGCGAACGCGGCGGCGTCGAAGGGGCGGCCGTCGGCGAAGCCGCGCTCGAGGGCGGGCGCCAGATCGCGGCTGTCGCCGAACGCGGTGCCGGCGCCGACGAACATGCCGAGGCGCTCGGGATCGGTGGGCACCTCGGGCAGGCCCGCCTGCGCGTGGGCGCGCTTGACGGCGGCGAGGCCGAAGCGCACGGCGTCCGACATCAGCTTCAGGTTCTTGCGGTTCGAGACCCAGTCGCGCGCCTTGAAGGCGGTCACCCGCGCCGCGACGCGGCAGGGGAAGGGCGAGGGGTCGAAGGCGGTCACCGGGGCCACGCCCGAGCGCCCGGCCAGCAGCGCGCCGAGCAGTTCGTCGG
>JAUHXL010000232.1 GCA_030426945.1 bacterium | reverse complement strand
CACTCGGGGTCGCGCAGGTGAGCGCAGGCGGCGGTGAGGGCGTCGGTGTCGTCGGGCGCCACGACGACGACCGAGTCGGCGGCCGGATCCTCGAGTTCGAGCCGGGCACGGCCATCGTCGCAGGCGGTGAGGGTGACGAGCAGGAGCAGAGCGGCGCGCATGCTGCCTCCAGCGCTTCGAATGCGTCACCCACCCGACGTCGGCGCCGCGCCGATCTGACGGCGGGGCGCTCGACGCCGCGGAACGGTGGAGCGCCTGTTCCGCGACGAGGGGCCGCGGCCAGCCGCCTTCTGCAGCGATCCGTTCGGCAACGGGTTCTGCGTGATCGGGGAGCGGACGGAGGTGGGGTGATCGTGGGGCGGCGCCGTGCGCCACCCGGCCACCACCCTCCGCGCGACCCTGACCGCCCGGGTATGTTCGGGCAGGCCAAGGAGCTGCCCATGGCGCGCACGACCCTGCACCTGCCCCAAGGCCTCCTCGAGCAGCTCGACGAGATCGCGAAGCAGCGGGGCACCGGCCGCAACCGGCTCATCGTCGACGCGTGCCGTGGACTCGTCGAACAGCGCCGCGGCGAGGGGCCCGAGGGCTGCTTCGCCGACGAGCGGCTGTCGCCCGACGACCTCGAAGAGCTGCGCGCCGGCGTCGGCGAGATGATGGACGCCATTCGATCCGCCCGTCGAAGCCGCTCGACCCCGCCGTTTCGAAGATCGTCCTGGACACCTGCGCCCTGTCGGCCCTCGTGCCGGCCGACCTCACCGCCCCGCGGCACGTCCGGCGGTGCCGCCCCCGGCGATGCCGTCCTGACCGGCCCCGTGGCGGCAGAGAACCGCGACGGTCTGGATGAACCTGAAGCGCATGCGGCGGCTGGAGGGCGTGACGGTCGAGGACTGGAGCAGAGAGCGCGCCGTCGAAGGACGCGGCCCGCGCTGTGCGGCGGTCAAAGCGAAAGGTGATCGTCCTGACCCCTGGCCCGCTAGAATGCCGGCCATGCCGCGCCCCGATCCCCTCGACACCGCCTTGGCGCTCGCTCTCCTGGAGCGCGCGATGCAAACCTACGAGAACTCCGAGCTCGCCTGCGCGGCGCTGTTCGAGACGCTCGTGGCGCACCGCGTCCCCGTGGATCGCGGCTTTGTGAGCTTCGATGTGACGCACCCGCTGCTGGTCGTGGGGCTGCTGCAATGGACGCCCGAGGACGGCGCGCGCTTCGACGGGATGACGAGGGACGTCGCCGCCGACCGTAGGCAAGAGTATCTGGACAGCCCCATCTACCCACTGAGGGAGGGGCTGGCCCATTGCGTGCGGGTGCAGCTCACCGACCCCGCCGAGGCCGGGCGGTTTGCCGTGAGCGCATCGCTGGCGGAGCGCGGCTTCACCGACTACGTGGGCCTTCCGATCCAGGTCGAAGGCAAGAGGTCTGCGGTCGTCGCCTTCGCGACCCGCGCGCGTGGCGGCTTCGACGGCGCCGCGATGCGGTCCCTGGAGACGGCCGCGTGGGCCTTCAGGCCCGTCATTCTGCAGCGCCGCTGGCAATCGATGGCCATGATCCTCGCGCGCACCTACATCGGCCCGAGCACGGGCCTACGCGTAATCGAAGGCGCCCTGCAACGCGGGGACGTGGCGAGGCGGGATGCGGTGGTCTGGTTCAGCGATCTGCGCGACTTCACTCGGCTCTCCATGACCCTCGAGCCGGCGGCGCTGGTCGCTCAGGTCAACACGGTCTTCGAGGTGACCGGCCGCCACGTCGAAGCGGCCGGCGGCGAGATCCTCAAGTTCATCGGCGACGCCGTGCTCGCCTTCTTCCCCTACGAGGACGAAGCGGCCGCCGCCGACGCCTGTCTCCGCGCGACCCAGGCGGCTCGAGCGTGCGTCGCCGATACCACCCTCCGAGAGTCGGGGCTGCGCCTCGGCGTCGGGCTGCACCGCGGCGAGATGGCGTATGGCAACGTGGGGACACCCACCCGCCTCGACTTCACGGTGCTCGGGCGCGTGGTCAACGTGGCGAGCCGCGTGGAGAGCCTCTGCAAGGAGATCGATGCGCCCGTGCTCGCGACCGCGCTCGTGGCGCGACACGCCGAAGGGCTCTGGCTCTCGCGGGGCACGCGCACCGTGAGGGGCATCGAGCACCCCATCGAGGTCTTCTCGCTCGCCTGACGGAGGAGTCAGGACGATCACATTTCGTATTGCCGCGCCCGGCCACCACTCGGGCTCGGCGGACCCCTCCCCTCACCGCTGGCTCAGCTCCGCCCGCGGGTGCACCCAGAACCGCCCCCAGTCGCTCCGCCCGCTCACCTCCGGCGTGTACATCTCCTCCGCCCGCGCGGGCGCGCGGACGAACGTGCCGGCGGTCGTGGCGCGGGCGACGTAGCTGTAGGTGTGGACGCCGGGGGGCAGGTGGTCGGCGAAGAGGACGCGCAGCCCGGGGCCGAGGCGCCCGACGACGCGAGGGTCGCCGCCGACGCTGCGCCGGACGCCGCGCCGCCGATCGACGCTGGCCCGGCCGACGCCAGCCTGCACCCGATGGCCGCCGCCGCGTTCCAACCGACGCCCAGGAAGCGCAAGCCCCCGCGCAGCGCACGCCCGGTGCCCGCGGGCACCGTCCGCCTGGGCCTCGACGTTCGCCGCCTGAAGAAGGCCGCCTGCCCCGAGGGCGTGCCCTGCCCCGCCGTACCCACCGTCGAGCAAGCCAACGGCAGCGTGCGCGTCGACGCCTTCCGGCTCGACCGCGCCGAGGTGTCGCGCAAGGCCTACGCGCGCTGCGTCGACGACGGTGCCTGCCCCGACCTGAAGCTGCCCGCGGGCGGCCGCCACCGCCCCCAGACGCACACCCCGCGCGACGCCGCGGCCGCCTACTGCGCCTGGCGCGGCGGCCGCCTGCCCACCTTCGCCGAGTGGCAGCGCGCCGCCCGCGGCGACGACACGCGCCTGTTCCCCTGGGGCGACGATCCGCCCTTCGTGCCCCCGCACCGCCGCCGCGCCCACGTCGTCACGTCGAAGGACTTCCCGCTGACCATCGGCCGCTACGCCGAGTTCGCCGGTCCCTACGGCCACATCAACCTGGTCGGCAACGTGCGCGAGTGGACCGCCGACGGCCCGGCCACCGCCGCCGTCACCGCCGGCGGCAGCTTCCGCGACGCGCCCGCCGACCTGCGCGTTACGCGCCGCGCCACCACCCGCGCCGACCGCCGCGACGACGACCTGGGCTTCCGCTGCGCGTACTGAAACGGGTCGCCGACGCGGAGCGCGGCCGCCGCGTCGCGCGGACGATGGAGTGCTGGCGCTTCCCGCGGCCCGAGGGCGGCGAGGTCACGGCGTCGCAACCGGTCGTCTTCGCGCCGGCGCGGTGGCTCAATCCAGGCAGTGGCCGTCGCCGACGGCGGCCCAGGCGGTGAACGTCACGAACCACGCGGCGCCGACGTGGGCGCCGTCCGTCGCGAAGCGCGCGTAGTTCCTGAGGGTGGACGGGGTCGGGGCGATCGGCTGGGCGGGCGTGAGCTGGATCGGGCGGCTGCGGGGGTGGCCCTGCTCGTCGAGGTGGACGACGAAGTTGGCCTCGCCGCCAACCACCAGGTTGCGGTACGCGAGCAGCAGGCCCGCGTCCGTGCGGAGCAGACGCACCGAGCCCCCCGTGCCGAACCACGTCAGCCCCCCGAAGGGGATGCCATTCGCGTTCACCTGCTGGGTCCAGATCTGCTGGGTCCCGCCGGCGTCGGCCAGCACGGCGGCGATGGCGCCGTCGGCGGTGGCGGCGATGTCGCCGTCGCGCCAGGTGCCGGCGGGGGCGGGCGCGGACTGCTCGAGGATCAGGTCCGGGTCGAGGCGCGCGACGATCTTCGACGGGACCGTGAGCGCGAAGGCGCCGGTCGGCGTCTCGGCCACCGCAAGCCGCTCGATCGCGGACGCGCCCGCCAGGATGTCCATCCGCGACGAGAGCGTGTTGGCGTGCTCGTCCAGGCGAAGATGCTCGACGCGGTCCGTCCCCGTGAGGACATCGAAGGCGCTGCCGCTCCACCGGATCCACAGCGCGGAGTTGGGCGAAGCGAGGATGACGGGCCCGGCGCGCCGATCAGTGAGGCGGTCGCCGTCCTCGACGCGCACCGCCGTGATCGTCGCGTTGCTCACCGACACCGCGAGGCTGGTGCGACCGCTCCAGGCGAGCACCGGCGCCAAGTACCCGGCGCCCCCGGTGGTCAGCGTGACGACCGACCGCGCTCGCCCCCGCGCGTCGAGGGCGCGGAAGTAGGTGGAGTGGTGGACATTCGGGCGGTTGGTGTAGCCCACGCTCCACTCGTGGCCGTGCCACTGGAAGCTCAACGTCGTGGCCAGGCTGCCGACGTGCGAGATCTGCACCGGCGCCCGCACCCACCCGCGTGCGCGCTGCGCGGGACACAGGTCGTCGCGGTCGTGCACGCCGTCGTGATCGCCGTCCGCCGGCGCCGGCGCGGAGGCGGGCACGAGCCAGTCGAGCGTCGTCGGCGCCAGGTTCGCGGTGGGATGCACGAGCACCGTCGGGGCGTCGGGGCCGGCGAGCGCGACGTGCACCAGGCGGTGGCCGGCGCCAGCGGGTTCGACGGCGTAGAAGCCCTCTCCGTCCGGCCCCCAGAGCGCGGCGGTCGTCGGCTGGGCGCTGACCGGCTGGAAGACGAAGCGGCGCGGATCGAGCACACCCACGCCGGCCGCGTCGCCGTCGGGCGCGGCCACCAGCAGGCGGTCGTCGTGGGGGTTCAGCCGCACGATCGGCGGCGCGCCGCCCCCGGCCGCGGGCACGAGCACCGGCTCCAGCAGCGGGCGACCCAGCGGGTCCAGCACCTCGGCGGTGGCGACGCCGTCGGCGGCCCGCACGAGCACGATCCGACCGCCCGCGCGGTCCGTGTAGGCGGCGATCCGCTCGCCGTCCGCGGGCGCCGCGAAAGGAAAGGCGCCGGCGCCGTCGGCGCCGATGGTCCAGATCGCGCCTTGGCCGTCTTGGTAGAGCACCGTGCCGTCGTCCAACCAGGCAGGCCGACTGGCAGAGAGCGCGAGGGGCGTCGCCTCGCCGCCGTCCACCGGCCGCACCTCGAGCAGGTCGTCGTGGATGATCGCCAGGCGGCCCTCGACCGGATCACCCGCGAAGCCCTGATAGCCCTCGTCGCCCGGGAACAGCTGGTGACGCACGCCGCTGATGGGATCGACCAGCCACGGCGAGCGATGCCAGACCGCGCTGCTGTCGATCAGCAGCATCGCGCCGTCGGCGTCGCAGGCGTCGGTGACGCCGTCGCCGTCCGCGTCCGGCTGGTCGGGGTCGAAGGCCATCGGGCAGCCGTCGTCGGGGGCGTCCAGGCCGTCCCCGTCGAGATCGTCGCAGGCGCTTCCGACGCCGTCGCCGTTCGCGTCCGCCTGGTCGGCGTTGGCCAGGTCCGGGCAGTTGTCGTAGGGCGCGTAGTGGTCGTCGCCGTCCGGATCCAGCTCGAGCAGCAGGTCGTCGAGCGTCGACGCCTCGCCGTCGGTCGCCGCCGCGTAGAGGCTGACGCGATCGAAGTCGGCGTGCTGCGCGTCCGGCGCGTCGACGGTGAGGGGCAGGACGCGACCATCCAGGCGCAGGGTCCACGCGCCCTCGACGGAGCGCTGGCCCTCGACGCGGTGGGCGGCGCCGTCGGCGAGCGCGTCCGCCGACGCCTCGGCGACCACCGCCCCGTCGGGGAAGTGCAGGACGCGCAGCACGGGGGCATCGCCGGGGCCGGACACCTCGAGGCCGTAGCCGAAGCCCGGGTTCGCCGGATCCCCGTCCAGGCGCGCGCCGTTGACGAAGACGCCCGCGCCGACGCGGCCGCCGGCCCAGCGCAGCCCGAAGCTGAGCCGCGCGCCGGGGCCGAAGATGGGCAGGCGCGTGCTGTGGCCGCCGCCGGTCGCGGGATCGCCCGCCGCCGGGTGGTACGCGCGCTGGACGATGCTCGGCGGCGCGTCCCCGGGCAGGGCTGGCGAGGCCTCGATGTAGCGGCGCTCGAGGGCGCCGAGCGCGAAGTCCTCGCACAGCGCGTCGGCGTAGCCGGCGCGGCGCCGCAGGGTGCAGAAGGCGAAGGCATCGCCCAGGCACACGGCCGGGCCGTCGACGGTGCCGTCACAGTCGTTGTCCAGGCCGTCGCAGAGCTCGTCCGGCGGCTCCGTGGGGCGGCAGGCCGCCTCGCAGCCGTTGTCGAGATCGCCGTCGAGGTCGACGAAGCCGGCGACGCAGCGCCCGATGACGCAGGCGGAGTCGGCGCAGGCGGGGACGGCGTGCGGAACCTCGCAGGCGCGGCCGCAGGCGCCGCAGTGATCGGGCAGCTGCGGCGCGAAGTCGTCCGCCGCGCCGGAGCAGTCGTCGTCCAGGCCGTTGCAGATCTCGCCCGAGGGCTGTCCGGGGACGGCGTCGCAGACCGTCGAGACGGCGTCGGCGCCGCAGATCTCGACGCCCTCGGCGCGGCAAGCGCCCACGCCGACCGCGCAGGCGTCTCCCAGCGTGGGCCAGTCTTCGTCTTCGGCGTCGTCGCAGTCGTCGTCGAGGCCGTTGCAGGTCTCGTCGGCGGCTTCGCGGGCGACGGCGTCGCAGGCGGCCGACTCGCCGTCGGCGGCGCACACGATGGTGCCCGCCTCGGCGCAGGCGCCGATGCCGGCCTCGCAGCCTTGGCCGACCGTGGGGAAGTCCTCGTCGGTGGCACCATCACAGTCGTCGTCGACGTCGTTGCAGCGCTCGACGCCGGGCAGCCCGGCCTGAACGTCACAGACGGTGCCGACGCCGTCGGGGGCGCAGACGCGGTGTCCTTCGGCGCGGCACGCGCCCACGCCGTCCTCGCAGGCCGCGCCCAGGGCCGGGAAGTCCTCGTCGACGACGCCGTCGCAGTCGTCATCGAGCCCGTTGCAGGCCTCGACGCCGGGGACGCAGGCCGCGTCGGGTGCCGCGTCCGGCGGCGCGGCGTCGGGGCCCCGGTCGGGGGCGTCGAGGCCGCCGTCCGGCGCGGCGTCCGGCCCGAGATCGGCGGGCGTCGCGCCATCCGCGGCGCCGTCGGCAGGCTGGCCGTCGAGCGGGACCACGGCGTCGTCGGCGGGCGACGCGTCCGGAGGCGCCGCGTCGGGCGGCGGGGCCGCCGCGTCGTCGGCAGGCGACGCGTCCAGAGGCGCTGCGTCCGACGGGCTGGCGTCGTGGACGACGGCGGCGTCGGGCCGGGCTGCATCAGGTCGGGCGGCGTCCGGCGCGCCGCGATCCGGCGGGCGGGCGTCGGCCGGCGCCGCGTCGGGATCGGCGCCGCCGTCCAGCCGACGCTGGGGCACGCAGACCCCCCCCTGACACGCCTCGCCCACCTCGCAGCGCAGGTTGACGCAGGGATCGGTGAGGTCATCTCCGCCGCCGTCGTCGCAGGCGGCGAGGACACACAGCAAGAGGCCGAGGCCACGGATTCGCTGTCGCATGAACGCGCATCATAGGCGCCTTCGCAGCGCCTCTCCAGCGCCGAGTGAACGCCATTCGGCGAGGCGCATGTCTCCTCTGGTCGCGGCGCCCGCTCCAGCGTTCCGGGGCCCGCGAAGCCATGGCCCGCCGCTGAAGGCGAGCCCGCGCCAACGCGGCGCCGGAGGCACCACCGGCGACCGCGCGACCGCCGTGCCCCCTCCGCTCGAGGGCCCGTCACCGCCCGGCGGCAGCGTCCGCGACGCGCCCGCCGATCTGCGCGTCACCCCCCGCGACGACGACCTGGGCTTCCGCTGCGCGTATTGGGACGGGTCGCCGCGTGGCCTCGCTCCGGCGCCGTCGACCCCGTCAGCGCCCGCAGATCCCGCCGGCGCCGTACTTGGCGTAGAACGCCGCCTGATCGTGCGCGGTGCAGGCACTCCGGGTTGCGCAGGTGGCCACAGGTGGCGGTCAGGGCGTCGGTGTCGTCGGGCGCGATGACCGTCACCGGCATGCCCCCCGGATCCTCGAGGTCGGTGCGGGCGCCGCCATCGTCGCAGGCGGTGAGGGTCACGAGCAGGAGCAGGAGGCCTCGCATCATCACTCCAGGGATTCGGATGCGTCGCCCACCCGACGCCTGGGCCACCGGGATCTGACCGCCACCGAACGCCGAGGACCGATTCGATCGCGACTCGCGGTCCCTCGGAAGGACCTTCGGCCGCCCCCCCAAAGCGGCCGCTCAATATCACATTGACGTTATATAGACGGTGATCTATATCTCGCCCATGTCGGCTCACCCCACGATGGACACGACGCTGGCCGCCCTGTCGGATCCGACCCGGCGCGCGATCCTCGCGCGCCTGGCCGAGGGCGAAGCCACCGTCAACGAGCTGGCCGCGCCCTTCCCGATCTCGCAGCCCGCGATCTCGCGCCACATCAAGGTGCTGGCCGCGGCCGGCCTGATCGTCCAGCGGGTGGACGGCACCAAGCGCCCGTGCCGTCTCGCGCCCGGCGGCCTATCCGACCTCGACGCCTATCTCGACATGCTGCGGAACGCTCTGCGGCACAACTACGACCGCCTCGACCGCTTGCTGGCGGCGAGCGGCGAGAAGAAGGACGAAGACCCATGACCAAGCTGGTCCTCGAGACCGAAGGAGACACCGTCGTCGTCGTGCGGCGCCGGTTCGCGGCCCCACCCGAGGCGGTCTACCGCGCGCACCTGGAGCCCGAGCTGATCCAGCAGTGGATGCTCGGCCCAGAGGGCTGGACGATGCCCGAGTGCCTCAACGAGGCGCGGCCGGGCGGCGCGATTCGCTACGCATGGTCCGACGGCCAAGGCGGCGGCTTCCACCTCACCGGCGAGATCCTCGAGCTCGACCCGCCGCACCGCATCGTCCACGTCGAGCGAATGCACCTGCCCGATCCCACGCCGGACAACCACGTCGAGACGACCTTCGCGCCCGACGGCGACGGCACCCTGATGACGATGCGCATGACGCTCCCCGACGCGGCCACCCGCAAGGCGATGCTCGAGACCGGCATGGAGTACGGGATGGAAGCCTCCTACGCGCGCCTCGATCAGACGCAGACCCGCGCCGATGGCTGACGACCGCCCCAGCGACGCTCGGCCCAGCGTCCACCTGAGCATCGACGTCCCCGACCTCGACGCCGGCCTGCGCTTCTACGGCCGCGTGTTCGGCTTCGTCGAGACGGCCCGCCCCTTCCCGTCGATGGCCATCCTCGACGCGAACAACCTGACCGTCTGCATGCACGCCAAGCCCGCCGGCACGCCCAGCTCCGAAGCCAGCGCCGACGCCCGCCGCTACGACCGCCACTGGACGCCGGTGCACATGGACCTGCACGTCCGCGACCTCGACGCCGTCATCGCCCAGGTGCGCGCCGAAGGCGGCACGGTGGAGCGCGTGTTCCGCAACGAAGGCCCGCGGCCCGCCGCGTTCTGCAGCGATCCGTTCGGCAACGGGTTCTGCGTGATCGGTGAGCGAGCGGAGGCGGGGTGATCGTGGGGCGGCGCCACGCGCCGCACCGCCACCGCCCCTCGCGCGACCCTGACCGCCCAGGTATGTTCGGGTAGGCCAAGGCGTTCACCATGGCGCGCACGACCCTGCAGCTGCCCCAAGGCCTCCTCGAGAAGCTCGACGAGATCGCGAAGCTGCGGGGCACCAGCCGCAACCGGCTCATCGTCGACGCGTGCCGTGGACTCATCGAACAGGACCGCGGCCAGTGGCCCGAGGGCTTCTTCGCCGACGAGCGGCTGTCGCCCGAAGACCTCGAAGAGCTGCGCGCCGGCGCAGACTGGATGATGGACCTCATTCGATCCGACCGTCGAAGCCGCTCGACCCCACCGTTCTGAAGATCGTCCTGCACACCTGCGCCCTGTCGGCCCTCATGCAGGCCGACCCCACCGCCTCGCGGCACGTCCGACGGTACCGCCCGGCGATGTCGACCTGACCAGCCCCGTGGCGGCAGAGACCCGCCAAGGCCTGGATGAACCTGAAGCACATACGGCGGCAGGAGGGCGTGACGGCCGAGGACTGGAGCAGAGAGCGCGCCGTCGAAAAGCGCGGCCCGCGCTGCGCGGCGGAGAAGGCGACATGCTGTACCCCCACGGTCGCTGTGACGGCGACCTGTACTTGAACGGCTCCTCGGACATCGACTGCCCGGTCGACGCCACGTGTGATTCCTGGGCCTGCGAGCGTCATTGAGGCAAGGCAGACGAACGCCGCCGCCGGCGGCCGGCCGGCGTTCGCCCAGCGTCACCGAGAATCTCTCGTGCGGGTGAATCCTCGTCGCCTCGGCGCGTCGGCCGCGCGGTTCGAGGGCCGAAGCTTGGGGGGACGATGCGAGGTGTGAGCGCCGCGGTGTTGGTGATGGGGCTGTTCGGGTGCGTGCCCGAGGGAGACGATGGTGGCGCCGACCCAGGCGGCGCGGTGGACGCGGCGCAGGGCCGGCGGGACGGCGGGCCGGCGACGGATGCTGGCCAGGTCGTGGACGGGGCCGCCCGCCGCGACGCGGCGGACGCGCCCGACGCGGCCCGCCCCATGGACGCCAGCGGCAGGGCGGATGGCGGTGCCCCCGCTGACGCCGTCGTCGGGGCGGACGCGGGTGGGGCGGGTGACGCCGCCGCGCCCGTCGACGGGGCGGTGCGGGACGACGCCGGACGACTGGACGGGGGCGGTGAGGCGGA
>JAUHXL010000231.1 GCA_030426945.1 bacterium | reverse complement strand
ACGCGGGGTCCCTGGACGGCCACCTCGCGAAGCGCGAGCGCCGGCCGGTCCGGCTGGTCGCTGCGCATCAGCTGCAGCCACGCGGCGCGCAGCGCCTCGACGTCGTCGTCCACGTCGAGGGGTTCGATGCTGGTCAGGCACCACAGCAGGTGGCCGATCGGGCGCACCCAGGCCGCGGGGGCGGTCTCGAGCCAGCGGACGACGAAGGGGATGGCCCCCGGCGCGGCCATCAGCTCGAGGCCCAGAAGGTAGGCCTCGCGCGCGTGATCGTCCAGGTGGGGCAGCGCCGCCGCGAGGGTGCGGGCGTAGGCGCTGGCGCCGATGCGCCCGAGGGCGACCGCGGCCTGCGCCTGCGCCTCGCCCTCGCTGGTCAGGAAGCGGGCCACGACGGGGGCCAGCGAGGGATCGCCGGTGTGCCCGGCCGCGCCGAGCGCGCCCAGCACCACCAGGCGATCCGGATGTCCGAGCAGGGCCCTCACCCGCGGCGGCGGGATGCGGCTGCGCAGGCGGTTGAGGTGCTCGAGCGCGGCCGCCACCACCCCGGCGTCCGGGTGGTCGAGGCTGCCGAGCAGCGCGCCGATCGCCTCGTCGTCGCCCCAGTGGGCCAGGAAGCGCACCAGCGTCTGGGCCGGGGGGCCCTCCGACGCGCCCAGCAGCGCGCGGGTGGCCGCGACGACGCCATCGGGCCGCTCGTCGCAGAGCGCGTCGAAGGCGTCCCAGGTGGCCGTGCCGTCGAGCAGCGTGCGCAGCCGAGCGTCGGGCGACTCGAGCTTCATCCGCGCCTCACCAGGTGCCCTGGTTGGGCATCGAGGCCCAGGGCTCGCAGGGGGGCTGCGGATCACCGCGTTGCAGCAGCTCCACCGAGATCTGGTCCGGTGAGCGCACGAAGGCCATGTACCCGTCGCGCGGCGGTCGGAGGATGGCCACGCCGGCGTCCTGCAGGCGGGCGCAGGTCGCGTAGATGTCGTCCACGGCGAAGGCGACGTGGCCGAAGTTGCGCCCCACGGTGTAGGGGGTGTCCTCGTCCCAGTTGTGGGTCAGCTCCAGCTGGGCGGCGTCGCCCTCCGCGCCCGTCTCGAGGAAGACGAGCGTGAAGCGGCCCTTCTCGGAGTCGCGGCGGCGCACCTCGCGCAGGCCGAGGGCGCCGCAGAAGAAGGCCAACGCCGCCTCGAGGTCATAGACCCGAATCATCGTGTGGAGGAAACGCATGCCAGCCCTCGAACCCGTGATGCGTGATCCTTACCCAGTGAGCGCGGCTGGTGAAAGCCCCCCGTCGCGCGTCGCCCCACGACGTGCTCTCGGCCCCGCGCTGGGTGATCCGATGAAGTGAAATATTGCAGCAGATGTGGAAAAAGGCAAGCGACACCTCCCGCGTTCGGAAGCGCTCACCGGGTCAGCGGAGATCGGACGCCGTCACGCAGCCGGCGGACGGGCCGCGCTGATCCGGTCACCGGCGCGCGGCCTGAAGGACGCCGGGGTCGGCCACCGCGCCGTGCGCCGTCTCATAGGTGATGTCCCCCGCCAGCCACGCGTCGCGCACCATCTCGTCGACGCGCACCTGCCCCTGCCCCTGGCCCGTCTGCAGCACGTTGCTCAGCTGATGCAGTCGGCCGTCGCGGATGATGTTGCGCACCGCGTCGTTGACCAGCATCAGCTCGTAGACCAACAGGCGCCCTTCGCCGTCGGCCCGCGGCAGCAGCCGCTGGCTCATCGTCGCCCGCAGCACGTGCGCGAGCTGGCTGCGCACGTGGTTCTGCTGGTTGGCGGGGAAGACGTCGACGATGCGCGAGATGGTGCCCGCCGCGCCCGTCGTGTGCAGCGTGCCGAAGACGACGTGGCCCGTCTCGGCGGCGGTGAGCGCGGCGGCGATCGTCTCGAGGTCGCGCAGCTCGCCGATGCACAGGATGTCGGGATCCTGGCGCAGCGCGTGCCGCAGGGCCGCCCCGAAGCTGTCGCAGTCGAGCCCCACCTCCTGCTGCACCACGAGCGACTTGCCCGAGGGCATCAGGAACTCGACGGGATCCTCGATGGTGATGATCTTCTTGCGCGCCTCGGCGTTGACCCGCCCGAGGATGGCGTTGAGCGTCGTCGTCTTGCCCACCCCGGTCGGGCCGGTCACCAGCACCAGCCCGTAGGGCTTGTACGCCAGCTCGGCGAGCACCTCGGGCAGCCCCAGCTGCTCGAAGCTGGGCACCTGCCGCTGCCCGATGCGGATGGCCGCCTCCATGCGCCCCATGTGGCTGTAGACGCTGACCCGGAAGTAGCCGAGCTCGGGCAGCGTCCAGCTGAAGCACAGCTGCTTGCGCGTGAACCACTCGGCCCGCTGCCCCTCGGTAAGGATGGCGTCCAGCGCGCGCGTCAGCGTCGCCTCGTCCACCGGGGGGCGGGGCGACAGCTCGATGGCGCCGTGCACCCGGAAGGCGGGGGGCTGGTGCGTCAGCAGGTGCACGTCGCTGGCGCCCCGCTGCATGGCCTCGCGCATCAGATCGATCAGGTCGAGCGTCATTCGGCCTCGTCTCCCGTGTCCTCGGCGCGCGGCGGCCAGGTGACCGGCCCGCGTCGCGCGGCGGGCGTCCAGCGCCAGACGACCTCGCCGACGATGTCGTCGAGCGCCACGATGCGCACCGGCCATTCGTACAGCATCACCCGGTCGGCGGGCACCAGGTGGGTGCGTGGCGTGACGATGTCGCCGTACAGGGGCCGCAGGGGCACCACGTCGCTCGGCGCGCCGTCGACGACGAAGTGGACGCCGGCCCCCTGCCGGCGCACGCCGACGGTCTGCCCCGGCCCCGCGAGGACCGGCGTGATCAGCAGGGGCGCGTGCGCCGGGCGCGCGGCGATCAGCACGCCGGGCCGGGGCAGCGCCTCCAGGGGGCGCACCCGCACGACGCCGCTCGGGAACTCGGGGAGGTTGCCGATCACGATCACCGGGGGGCGCCAGAGGTCGAGGGCGGCGCGCGCCCCGGCGTAGAGGCCGAAGATGCAGGCGGCGGCCAGCGCGGCGGCGGCGAACGAGGCGGCCAGCCCGCGGGTGGGGCCGAGCGCGCGGTGCGCCCCCTCACCCAGGCTCCACCCCCAGCCCAGCGCGGCGCACCAGCCCAGGCCGGGCAGCAGGTCGGTCCGCCAGGCCAGGGGGGCCAGCGCCAGCGGCACGACCACCGCCGCCACCCGCAGCGCCGCGCCGCGCCCGTCGCCCCGCCGCCCCGCCTGCCACCCGGGCACGACGCCCGCCGCCAGGCCGCGCAGGGCCACGCCGAGCGCCTCGAGCGGCAGCCCCTCGACGTGTTCGCGCAGGCGGGCGTACGGATCGCGCGGCAGCTCCCGCGGTCGGGGCGGCGCGGCGCCCAGCGGGTTGGTCGACCTGACCCGCGGCACCAACGACGCGGGCGCCTCGACGGGCGCGTCCATCGGCTGCCCGCAGCCCAGGCAGGCCACCGCGCCCGGCATGTTGTCCTCGCGGCAGCGCGGACACTCCACGTCAGGCCCTCGCTGCCCGCTCGGGGCGCCACGACCCCGGGACGCGCGACGCCCTGCTCACTCAGCCCCGCTTCAGCAGGCTGCGCAGGCGCTGCGCCACGCCCGCCTTCGCGCCGGTGCGCGCGTAGAAGGCGCGGGTGCGCTCGCGCGAGACGACCTCGCCGCCGAGCGCCTCGAGCACCAGCCGCTCGAGCGCCTCGCAGTCCTCGCCGGCGACGCCGTCGATCTCGAAGCGCACCGTGCCGTCGGGCAGGATCTCCAGCTCGATCACCGGATCGTCAGCCACGGGTCCACCTCCGCCACGCCGCGCGCGCCCGGTCGAGCAGGCCGGGGCTGCCCAGGCTGTCGAGGGCCAGGCGCGCGGGCTCCAGCCCGGGCTCCAGCGCCAGCGCGCGGGTCAGCTCCGCGTGCGCGCGCTCCGGGTGGCCGGCGGCGTCCCAGTAGACGCCGAAGCGCAGGGCCACCAGCGGATCCTCGGGCGCCGCGCGCACCGCGCGCTCGAGCCAGCCGCGCGCCGTCGGCAGATCGGCGGCGGTCAGCGCCACCTCGGCGCAGCGCCGCGCCGTCTCCGGCCCGGGCGCCCGCTCGTGCGCCTTGTCCAGCGTCGTCGGCGCCAGCCGCCCCTGGCGGTTGAGGTACAGCACCTCGGCGCGCGCCAGCCACACCTCGGGCGCGTCCGGGCCCGCCTTCATCGCCCGATCGGACCAGGCCAGCGCGTCGTCGAGCGCGCCCGTGCGCGCCGCCGCGATCGCCCACAGGCCCAGAAGCTGCGGCGACTCGCCCACCACGCGCTGGGCCTGCTCCAGCCAGGTCAGCGCCTCGTGGGGCTGAGCCATCTCGATCAGCGCGCGCACCTGCCCGCACCAGGGCTCGGGGCGGGCGCGATCCTCCTCCAGCGCGCGCCCGTACCAGCGCAGCGCGGCCTCGAAGCGGCCGCGACGCAGCGCGGCGTCCGCCTCGGCCAGGAAGTCGGCGTAGCCGCGCACCGGCGCGGCCGCCCCCCGGGGCGCGGGCGCGGCGGGCGCGTCGCCGCCGATGTGCTGGAACCGGCTCATCGCTTCAGCTTCAGGCGCACGCGCGCCGTGCCGTCCTCGAGGCGCTGCTCGGCGTCCACCGAGAAGCCGTGATCCTTCATCTTCTTCACGACGTTGCGGTAGGCGACCTGCTGCTGGATCAGCCCCAGCAGCTGGTCGGCGCGGGCGCGCAGCTGCGTGGCCGGCAGCTCGCCGTGCGCGACGATCGTGAGGCGGCCGCGGATGTCGCGCTGGACGATGAGGGTCACCTGGTCGTCGCCGAAGTGCAGCGTGCAGCGATCGGCCACCAGCTCGCTCAGCGCGGCCTCTTGCGCCACGCGGGCCTGGATGCGGGCCTCGTTGCGCGCCGACGCGCGGGCGTCGGCGCCCAGCCGTTGCTCCGCCTCGACCTCCGCCAAGGCCCGCAGCCCCATCGCGGCGGCGGCGCTGGCGGCGATGGCGCCGAGGATGGGCGCGGCCACGGTGATGGCCCCGGCGGCGGCGACGGTGACGACGACGCTCACTTCGACGCGCTCCGCGCGCGGCCGCCCGCCCAGGCGCGCAGCGCCTCGAGCGACTCGGCGTGCAGGCGCGACAGGGGAGGCGAGGCCGCCAGCGCCCGGGCGACGTGGGGCGCCCCGAGGGGCTCCCCCGCGGTGAGGGCGTCGAAGGCACCCTCGACGACGGCGGCGGCGATCTCCGCGCCGCTGTAGCCCTCGGACTGCGCCGCCAGCCCCTGCAGGTCGATCCGCCGCAGCAGCGCGGCGTCGCCGCTGGCCCGGGCGCGCGCCTCGAGGTGAATGCGCCAGATGTCGGCGCGCTGGGCGGCGTCGGGCAGATCCACGAAGAAGATCTCGTCGAAGCGCCCCTTGCGCAGGAACTCCGGGGGCAGGGCGTCGATCTGGTTCGCCGTCGCCAGCACGAAGGTCGGGGTCGTCTTCTCCTGCATCCAGGTCAGCATCGAGCCGAACATGCGCGTCAGCACGCCGCCGTCGTTGCTGCTGCGCAGGCCGGTGAAGGCCTTCTCGATCTCGTCCACCCACAGCACGCAGGGCGCGATGCGTTCGGCCAGATCCAGCGCGAGGCGCAGGTTGCCCTCGCTGGCGCCGACGTAGCCCTCCATCAGGCCGCCGACGTCGAGGCGCAGCAGGGGTTGGCCCCACAGGCCCGCGACGGCCTTGGCGGTCAGCGACTTGCCGCAGCCCTGCACGCCCACCAGAAGGACGCCGCGGGGGTAGGGCAGACCCTGGGCGCGGGCCTGATCGCTGAAGGCGATCCGACGCCGCGTCAGCCAGGCCTTGAGCGCCTGCAGGCCGCCGACGTCGGCGAGGCGCGCCGGGGGCACGAACTCGAGGAAGCCCGACTCGCGCACGATGCGCGCCTTCTCGGCCAGCACCTGCGGCAGGTCGCCGTCCGTGAAGCGGCCGCCCGAGGCGTGGATGCGGGCCCAGATGTTCTCGGCCTGCTCGAGGGTGAGGCCCAGGGTGGCGGTGGCCAGGGCGCGCGCGTCCTCGGCGCCCAGCTCGACGTTGCACTGGGCCGCCACCTGATAAAGCTGCCGCACCTGATCGCCGCGCTCGGGCAGGGCCAGGCGGTGGACGGCGGCGATGCCTTGCAGGCAGCGGGGCAGCGGCGTCCCGTTGCCGGTGACGACGACCACCGCGCCCCGCTGCCGCGCCACCTGAGCCGCGTCGCGCAGGGCGCGCTGGACGTCCTCGTGCCGCTGGGCGAGCTCGCCGAGGTCGTGCAGCACCCACAGGGCGCGCCGCTCGTGACCGATGATGTGCGCCAGCACCGCGGTGGGGCTGTCGTGGCTGCCCCGCTTCGGTGGGCCGGGCAGGTCGTGCAGGCCGTGGGTCATCGTCCAGCCGCACACCGGATCGCCGAGGCGCGTGGCGGTCTGGCAGATGAGATCGATCGCGCGCTGCTCCTCGGCCGTGTCGAGCCAGATCAGCGGGTAGCGCGCGCGCAGCAGCAGGTCGAGTTCGGCGGGCATGTCTACTCGGTCGACAGCGCCAGGTCGGCGGGGGTTCCAAGGTAGCTCAATCGGTCGCGGAGCGCCGGCTGCAGATCGGCGACCACCGGCAGCAGGTCGCCGGTGACGAAGGGGAACAGGACGCGGCCGTCGGGCCCGACCTCGAAGGGGACGGCGGGATCCTCGGCGGTGGCCAGCCGCGCGCGGACGGGGCGCGGCGCGGCGTCGGGCACGCGGGCCCCTGGCGGCAGCAGCGCGCGGGCCGCGGCGATCTCGGCGTCGGTCAGGCCGCGCCCGAGCTGCGCGTGGCTGCGCGCGCGCCCGGCCGGCGCGTAGTGCGTCATCACGTGCACCTGCACGTCGCCGGGCAGCGCGGCGGCCCAGGCCACCGTGGGGGCCGCGCAGCAGTCGAGGTGGCCGGGCAGCACGAGCACGCGCAGGATCAGGCGGGCGCCCGCCGCGGCGAAGGCCTCGCCGGCGGCCACCGCGGCGGCCGGGTAGTCGCGCGATCCGGCCAGCGGGCCGGCGCAGGCGGGCCGCCAGAAGTGGACGTCCCCGACGATCCAGTCGAAGGCGTCGGTCAACCAGGGGGCGTGGCGCAAGTCCACGAAAAGATTGGTGTTCAGCACCAAGTCGGCGGTCGGCACGTGGCGGCGGAGCGCCGGCACCAGGTCGCGGACGTAGGGCAGGTTGACCGTGGGGTCGCCCCCGACGAGCGACACCGCGTTGAAGGGTGGATGCCGGGCGTCGGCCACGTCGCGCGCGAGATCCTCGGGTGGCATCCACTCACCCACGTCGGGCGCGTAGAGCGCGTCGGGCACGGTGCAGAAGCGGCAGCGCAGGCTGCAGCCGGTGAAGTAGATCTCGTAGGTCGGGCTGATCGCGTGCTCTTCGAGCAGCGTGACGCCGCGCCAGAACACCCGCCCCGGGCGCGAGGTGCCGCAGTAGCTGTCGGGTCCCCGCGCGGCGCACGCGCGGGGGCAGTCGGTGCAGCCGGCCATGCGACGAACATCGGCCGGCGCGCGCGCGCGATCAAGCCGTCCCGCAGACCCCGTGGTATCGTCCGCGCCGATGCACCCCGTCCTCGAGACCCTTCGCCCGGCCTTCCACGACCCCTCGACGCGGGCCTACCGAGCCGTGGAGTGGGCCATCTACGGCCTCATCCTCGTGTCGGCCGTGCTGATCGCCATCGAGATCGGGCTGGGCAGCGAGCACCCCGTCGTCCGCTGGCTGGCCCTGCTCGACCACGCCATCCTGGTCGTCTTCGCCGCCGAGGTCGGCCTGCGCATCGCGACCTACCGCCCGCCCGCCCTCGACTTCTTCGACTACGGTCCGGCGCGCCGCCTGCGCACCCACATCCTGGGCCGCCTGCGCTTCTGTGCCCACCCGCTCATCGTCATCGACCTGCTCGCCGTCGTGGCGCTCGTCCCCGAGCTGCGAGGCCTGCGCGCCCTTCGGCTGCTGCGGCTGGTGCGCACCGCCAAGGTCTTCAAGTACAGCAACCCCTTCGCGGGGCTGGCGCGCGCCGTCGAGGAGAACCGCCTGCTGTTCGCCTTCGGCCTGTCCATGTTCGGGATGAGCGCGCTGGTCGGCGGCCTCAGCATCTACCTGGTCGAGCGCGCGGCGAACCCCGCGATCGACTCCATCGGCGACGGCATCTGGTGGGCGGTGGTGACGCTGACCACCGTGGGTTTCGGTGACATCACGCCCCAGAGCGGCATGGGCCGGGTCGTCGGCGGCGTGCTGATGGTGGCCGGCATGTTCACGCTGGCCATGTTCGCCGGCATCGTGGGCCACACGCTGTTGAGCGTGGTGCTCGGCATCCGACAGGAGCAGTTCCGCATGAACACGCACGTCAACCACCTGATCGTGTGCGGCTATCAGCCGGGCGCGCACCAGCTGGTCAACGCGATCCTCGCCGAGCCGCACCTGCGCCGCATGGAGGTCGTGATCTTCGCGCGGGGCGAGCGCCCCAGCGACCTGCCCAGCGAGTTCACCTGGGTGTCGGGCGATCCGACCAAGGAGAGCGAGCTCGACAAGGTGCGGCTGACGCACGCCTACGGGGTGCTGGTGGTGGGCGCGCGCGACCTGCTGCCGCAGCAGGCCGACGCGATCACGCTGCTGACGGTGTTCACCCTGCGGCGGTACATGAAGGGGAAGAGTCCGCCCGCGCCGCGCAGGCCGCTGTACGTGGTGGTCGAGATCCTCGATCCCGAGAACGTGGATCACGCCAAGGCCGCCGGGTGCGACGAGGTCATCGAGACGACGCGGGTGGGGTACAGCCTGCTGACGCACGCGATCGCGCAGCCGGGCACGGCGGCCATCCTGGGGCGGGTGGCGGCGGCCGGCTCGCAGAGCCTCTACGTGGGCCCGCGGCCCGATCAGCTCGGGCCGGAGGTCACCTTCGGGGACGCGGCGCGGGTGCTGAAGGCCAAGCACGGGGTGCTGTTGTTGGGGCTGAACATCGACGGCGAGGACGTGATGAACCCACCCGACGATGCGCCGGTGCCTGCGGGCGCGCGGTTGGTGTACCTGGCCGAGAGCGACGTGCTCGGCCACGACGAGGACTACCGCGTCCCGTAGTTGTTCGCGCTGCGCTCCTCGTTGCGGTCGGTGGCGGGGGGCGGCGCGGCCGACAGCGCCGACACCTCGGCGCGCAGATCGGCGTCCATCGCCAGATCGGCCGCGGCCAGCGAGCCCTCGAGCTGAGCCACCGAGCGCCCGCCGATCAGCGCGCAGGTGACGGCGGGATGGTGGGCCACCCACGCCACCGCCAGCGCCACCGGCGGCACGCCGCGGTCGGCGGCGAAGGCGGTGAAGCGCTCGGCCACCGCGAAGTGCTCGGGATCGGCGTAGCGCGTGGTGTACATCGGGTTGTCGACCAGGCGCCCGGCGCCGGGCCGGCGCTCGGCGCCGTACTTGCCCGACAAGAGCCCGCCGCCCAGCGGGCTGTAGGGCATCACCGCGAGATCGTTGGCCTTTGCTTGCGGCAGGATCTCGACCTCGGCCTGCCGCTTCGCCAGGTTGTACATCGGCTGCACGCACACCGGGCGCGCCCAGCCGTGGCGCTCGCACAGGTCGACCGCGCGCTGCGCCTGCCAGGCGGCGAAGTTGCTCAGGGCGGGGTAGAGGATCTTGCCCTGGCGCACCAGATCGTCGAGCGCGCGCAGGCTCTCGGCCAGGTCGGTCTCGTCGTCGAAGCGGTGCAGGAAGTACAGGTCGATGCGGTCGGTGTTCAGCCGTCGCAGGCTGGCCTCGACCGCGCGCACCAGGTGATAGCGGCTGCTGCCGCGATCGTTGGGCCCCTTGTTGCCGGTGGGGAAGTAGGCCTTGCTCGCGATGACCACGTCGTCGCGGTGGGCGGTGATCAGTCGGCCCAGGACGTGCTCGCTCTCGCCGCCCGCGTAGACGTCGGCGCAGTCGAACAGGTTGATCCCCGCGTCGCGCGCGCGGGCGTACAGCGCGGCAGACGTCGCGGCGTCCGCGTCGCCGCCGAAGGCCATGGTGCCCAGGCCCAGCATCGAGACGCGCACGCCGGTGCGCCCCAGGAAGCGATACTCCATCGTCGAACCTCGTCCGTTCCAGTTCTGGCGCGGCGAGCCTGCCACGTCGAAGGGGGCTTGGACTATCCTCCGCGCATGAAGACCAAACGACGCATCGCCCTGATCTCGACCGGGGGCACCATCGAGAAGACCTACGACGAGCTCGCCGGCGTGCTGGCCAACGCCGTCAGCGTGCTCGACGTGATGCTCGCGCAGCTCGACCTCGAGGGGGTCGAGCTGGTGCGGGTGCCGCTGATGAACAAGGACAGCCTGGACATGGGGGAGAAGGATCACACGCTGATCGCGAAGACGGCGGGGGCGATGGCCGAGGCGCACGACGGGGTGATCATCGTGCACGGGACGGATCGGTTGGCGGTGACCGGCGAGCGGGTGCACGCGCTGTGGCCCGAGCCGCCGGTGCCGATCGTGCTGACCGGGGCGATGCGGCCGTACGAGCTGCGGAGCACGGACGCGCTGCAGAACCTGACGGAGGCGTTGTTGGCGGTGCAGCTGGTGGCGCCGGGGACGTACGTGGCGATGCACAACCGGGTGTTGCGGTTTCCGGGGGTGGTGAAGGATCGGGCGCGGGGGCGGTTCG
>JAUHXL010000230.1 GCA_030426945.1 bacterium | reverse complement strand
GCCTGGTGCGGCGGACCGATCCGCTGGGGCAGGTGGCGACGTGGACCTACGACGCGGTCGACCGGCTGCTCTCCAGCGTCGACGAGGCCGGCGTGACGACGACCTACACCTACGACGCCAACGGTCGGCTGACGCGCGCCGAGCGCGACGACGGCGAGGTGATCGGCGTCGGGCTGGACGACGTGGGGCAGGCCACGACGCTCAGCGACGGCGACGCGGTGGTCGAGCTCGACTACGACCCGGACGGCCGGGTGGTGCAGGTCGAGACGACGCACGCCGGGCGCACGACGGGGCTGGCGTTCACCTACGGCGCGCGGGGACGGCGCGCGTCGCGCGTCGACGCGACGGGCATGACGACCTATGGCTACGATGATCGGGGGCTGCTGACGGCGGTGACCGATCCCGAGGGGGCGCCGGTGACGCTCGTGCGGGATGGGCAGGGCAACATCACGCAGCTGACGCTGCCCGGCGGCACCGTGGTGACCTACACCTACGATCTGGCCCAGCGTCCCACCGGCTACGAGGCGCGGGATCCGCAGGGGGCGATCATCGCGGGCGAGACGCTCCAGCTCGACGCCGAGGGGCGCCCGACGCGCATCGACCGGGCCGACGGCACGGTGACGACGCTCACCTGGGACGCGCGCGGCCAGCTGGTCGACTCGCTGACCGTCGACGCGGGCGGCGCGACGCTGCGGGCCCAGTCCTACGTCTACGACGCGGTGGGCAACCGGACGCGGGAGGTCATCGACGGGGTGGCCTACGACTACGCCTACGACGCGAACGACCGGCTGCTGGACGACGGGCGTCACACCTACGCCTACGACGCGCGGGGCAACCGGACGCAGCGGACGCACACCGCCAGCGGCGACCTGGAGCGCTATCGCTACGACGGCGCCAACCGGCTGGTGCGCTGGAGCTTCACCCCCGCCGGGGCCGGCCAGCCCACGCGCACCGCGAGCTATGCCTACGACGCGCGGGGGGAGCGTATCGCGCGCACCGTCGACGGGGTGACGACCTGGCTGGTGCAGGACGCCGACCACCGGGCGGTGGAGCTCGACGACCAGGGCGCGGTGCGCGCGCGCTACCTGCACGGGGGCGACGTCGACCGCATGCTCACCGTGCGCCGGGACGGCGAGACCTATGGCTACGTCACCGACAGCCGCGGCGCCGTCGCCGCGCTCGTCGACGGTGACGGCGACGTCGTCTCGCGTTTCACCTACGACGACTTCGGCGCCGTGCTCGACGCCGAGGGACCCATCGACGAACCCCACCGCTTCGCGACGCGCCCCTACGACGCCGAGAGCGGCCTGTATCACTTCCGCGCGCGCGCCTACGACCCGGCCGTGGGCCGCTTCCTGCAGCGCGACCCCGAGCGCGGCACGCGCATGGCGCCCCTGTCGCTGAACCTGTACCTGTTCGCGCGCAACGATCCCTACACCGGCCGCGATCCCGACGGCCGGGTCGCGGTGATCAGCTATGCCTGGAAGGTGGGCCAGATCTTCGGCCTCAACGCCAGCGCCGACGCGCCGAACTACTACGACATGATCGGATCGCTCATCGGCTTCTTCCACGGCTTCAGTACGGCGCCGCTGGTGTTCCTCGCCAACATCCTCGAGCTGGCCAACAACGGCCAGGACGTGGGGGCCAACTGGGGCGTCGCCGTCGATCGCACCCAAGCGAAGATGGACGAGATCAAGGACGCCCTCGGCGGCCTGAAGACCAAGGACAAGAGCGGCTTCCAGGCGTCCTACGTCAACGGCGCCAAGTTCCGGGTGGGCATCAAGATCACGCTCAAGTCGCCCGTCGACCTGCCCGAGGGCTTCTGCACCCCCGCCAAGCCGGGCAACAAGAAGCAGTGCAAGGAGGAGATGAAGATCGAACGCTCCGTCGGCGGCTTCGCCAACGGCGTCGCCAACTTCATCGAGTACGTCACCCAGCTCGCCCCGCGCTGAGATGAGTCTTGAGCCAAAGCAGCTCTCGGCGAGCCTGGAGCTGGCGCGATGAACCAGTCGGGCTTGGGGGATACGGCCTGTCCGGTTACGCATCTTTCTGGCCATTCTTGGCGTATGGCGTGGATGGGCGTCGCCGGCAGGATGGCGTGGGGCAACCTCGTCGGAGACGGACGCCTCGTGCTTGGACCTTCGTGCGGCTCGGTTCGCGCGGCTCTACCAAACCGCGCCGGAACCTGGCGCCACCTGTGTCCGATTCCTGTGGTCGTGGCGCAGGATGAAACAAGTCATTGGACATGGGTGGCAGATTCCGCACTGTCCGCGTTCGCGACTGCTGGAAGCCTGCTATGGGTGGAGCTGCTTGGTTACCAACGGTGCCACGAGAAGATCCTGCGGCTGGTGCGGCAGCAACCGCCCGACGAGGCTACAGAGGCTGTACCCGGAACGTGGTATGTCACCACGCAAGATCTTCAAATGGAGCGGTTTCCGACCGAAGTGAACGACCGCGTGCTGAGCCTGCACAAGTACTGAAGAATAGGAGAAAAGTCCGCGGGGTCGGGCCAAACTAACGAACTTGCTCTCACCGGCGTCCACTTTTTGGCCTTGCCCCGGTCCCCCCGCTGGCGCAGGCTGGCCCCATGGCACGCAAACCACGAGTCGATGTCGCGGGGACGGTGCACCACGTGATGGTGCGGGGCTGGCGGCGCGGGACGCTGTTCCACACGGACGAGGATCGCGCCGCCTACGTCGAGCGCGTGGGCGAGGTGCTCGAGTGGGGCGGCGCCGTCTGCTACGCCTGGGCGGTGATGCCCAACCACGTGCACCTGGTGCTGCTGCGGGGCGCGACGCCCCTGTGGAAGGTGATGCAGCGCATCAACACGTGGCTGGCCAGCTACGTGAAGCGTCGCCGGCGGGTGCGCAGCGGCGTGCTGGACGGGCGCTACAAGTCCCTGGTGGTCGACTCGGACGCCTACCTCGCCGAGCTCGTGCGCTACGTGCACCTGAACCCGGTGAAGGCGGGACTGGTCGCCGCGGACGCGCTGGACGATCACCCGTGGACCGGGCACGCGGCGCTGATGGGGCACGCGGCGCCTCGGCTGATCGACGTCGACACCGTGCTGAGCCACTTCGGCGCGACGACGGGCGCGGCGCGGCGGTCCCTCGGGCGCTGGATGGCGGACGGGCTGGTCAAGGGCTGCGCGCCCGACCTCGTCGCGCGCATCGAGGGCAAGCGCCCGCCGCCCGACGAGGCGCCGTCCGACCGCCGCGTGCTGGGCGAGGCGGCCTTCGTCGCCGACGTGCTGAAGAAGGCCGACGACGCCGAGCGAGAGCGCGCCCGGCTGCAGGCGGACGGGTGGACGGCCGAGCGGCTGGTCGCGGCGTGCGTCGAGCTCACCGGCGCCGACGCCGACGAGGTGCACGCGGGCCGTCGCCGCCGGCCCGCGTCGCGCACGCGCGCCCTGGTGTCGTGGCTGGCGCTCGAGCACCTGGGCGCGACGGCCGCGTCGGTCGCGCCGGTGGTGGGCGTGACGCCGGTGGCGGTCGCCAAGGCCGCGCTGGCCGGCGCCGAGATCGCGAAGACGTACGGCATCGGCGCCCTGGACGACCTGCCCGAGCCCACGCCGAAGGCGCCCGCCGATCCGCGCAAGCCTTTGAGCCTGCCGGCGCTGACCCGGTTCGCGGCGCGCGCGATGGACGTGCCGCCCGCGGCCCTGACCCACCGGGGTGGACCTCGGCCGGTGGCGCGGGCCCGGGCGCTCGTGGCCCACGCGGCGGTGGCCGACCATGGCTTCGCGCCGAAGGACGTCGCCGCGCACCTGAGCCTGTCCCGCTCGGGCCTGGCGGTCGCCTCGGCCCGCGGCGCCGCCGACGGCGAGGGGCTGGCCCGGGTGCGGGCGCTGGTGGAGAAACGAAAGAGGTAGGCTGGTTCGTTCGATCGTGTGGCAATCCCCCGTGGGAGGCAGGAGGCGACGCGCATGTGCCGCAACATTCGACCCTTGTTCAACTTCGAGCCGCCGGCGACGGATGACGAGATTCGGGCGGCGGCGTTGCAGTTCGTGCGCAAGGTGAGCGGCTTCAACAAGCCGTCGCAGGCGAACGCGCTGGTGTTCGAGGGCGCGGTCGAGGCCATCGCCGAGGTGGCGCGGCGGCTGGTGGACGAGCTGGTGACGACGCAGCCCCCGAAGGACCGGGCCGCCGAGGCGGCGCGGCGCCGCGCGTTGAACGCGAAGCGCTTCGGCTGAAGCGCGCCGGGGCCCGGCGCCCCAGCGAATCGACCCGCCGCGCTGGGCCGCGCGCCCGCGACCGTCCGCTCGACAGAACGCCGGCGGCCGCCCGCCGGCGGGCCTCGCTGCGAGGCATCGCCTGCCTCCGTGGCGGCCGCGACCCACGCGCGCGAGCAACGGTCTGGCTCGCCAAATCATCGAAGTCTCAGCCGATGGGAAGCCGCACACCATGACGAGGACGACGTTCGATCCCAGCACCCACCGCGTGCGGCGGGCGGCGTGCCCCGACTGCGATCTGTTGCTGACGCTGCCCCGCGTGCCGTCGGGCGGATCGTTGCGCTGCCCCCGCTGCGACGCGCGCCTGGCGCGCGCCCCCCATCGCTCCATCGAGCGCACGTCGGCCCTGGCGCTGGCCGCGCTGTTCCTGTTCGTCGTCGCCAACGCGTTCCCCTTCCTCACCCTCGACATCCAGGGCCGCACGACCGAAGCGACCCTGTTCGAGGGCGTCCGAACGCTCTGGGCGCAGGACATGCCCTTCCTGTCGCTGCTGGTGCTGGCCACCATCATCGTGGCCCCGCTGATGCACATCTGCCTGCTGCTGTATCTGCTGCTGCCCCTCGGGCGCGGGCGTCGGCCGCCCGGCGGCCCGCGGCTGTTCGCGCTGCTGCACCACATCCGCCCCTGGAGCATGGCCGAGGTGTTCATGCTGGGCGTGCTGGTGTCGATGACCAAGCTGGCCGATCTGGCCGACATCTTCCCCGGCGTGGCGCTGTGGGCGTTCAGCCTGCTGATCCTGGTGATCGCGGCGACGATCACCACCCTGGACGAAGAGATCGTCTGGGCGCGCCTGGCCCCGCGCTTCGAGCCGACGAAGGCGCGCGGATGAGCGCACCCGGCCGCGCCCTCACCGCCTCGCTGGCGACGTGTCACACCTGCGCGCTGCTGCTGCGCCTGCCGCCGGACGCCCACGCGCTGGGCTGCCCCCGCTGCGGCCACGCGGTCCACGCGCGCAAGCCGAACAGCGTCGGGCGCACGTGGGCGCTGGTGCTGGCCGGCGCCATCCTCTACGTGCCGGCCAACCTGCTGCCCATCATGAGCGTCACGCACCTGGGCAGCGGTCGCACCGACACCATCATGAGCGGCGTGATGCACCTGCTGCACACCGGCATGTGGCCGCTGGCGCTGATCGTGTTCGTGGCGAGCGTCTTCGTGCCGCTGGCCAAGCTGCTGGCCCTCGCGCTGCTGCTGGTGTCGGTGCAGCGTGGCTGGTCGTGGCGCCCGGTCCAACGCACCCGGATGTATCGCCTGACCGAGCTGGTGGGGCGGTGGTCGATGGTGGACATCTACGTGGTGACGGTGCTGGCGGCGCTGGTCAACGCGGGCGCGTTGGCGCGCGTCGAGCCCCGGCCGGGGGCCATCTTCTTCGGGCTGGTCGTGGTGCTGACCATGCTCGCGGCCGAGAGCTTCGATCCGCGGCTGATCTGGGATCGCTTGGGAGCCCGACGTGGCTGAGCGCGAGGACCAGGCGGAGCGCCCGGCGGGGCGGGACGATCTGCCGCAGGCCGAGACGCGCGAGAAGAGTCGCTTCTCGGCGGTGTGGCTGATTCCCCTCGTCGCGGCGGCCGTGGGCGGATGGCTCACCTGGAGGTCGATCAGCGGCATGGGGCCGACCGTCACCATCCGCTTCGACAACGCCGACGGCCTCGAGGCGGGCAAGACCAAGATCAAGTTCCGCGAGTTCGAGCTGGGTGTCATCGAGGAGCTGACGCTGGCCGACGACCTGGGCAGCGTCGTGGCGACGGCCCAGCTGAAGCCGATCGCCCAGCCGTACCTGACGGACCGCACGCGCTTCTGGGTGGTGCGCGCGCGGGTCACGGCCAGCCGGGTCACTGGGCTCGATACGCTCATCTCGGGCGCTTACGTGGGCATCGATCCCGTGAAGGATGGCCAGCCGACCGAGACCTTCGAAGCGTTGGAGCGGGCGCCGGTCGTCACGTCGCGCGAGGCGGGGCGCAGCTTCGTGCTGCTGGCGCCCGGGCGGGGGTCGATCAACCCCGGCGCGCCGGTCTACCACCGGCAGGTCGACGTGGGCGAGGTGGTGCACGCCGAGCTGGATCCGGCGCGGGATCTCGTCCGCTTCGATGTCTTCGTGCGCGCGCCGCACGACGAGCGGGTGCGGGCGAACACGCGCTTCTGGAACGCCAGCGGCATCGACGCGTCGGTCGACGAGAGCGGTCTGCGCATCCACACCGAGTCGATCGTGGCGATGTTGGTGGGCGGCGTCGCCTTCGACACACCGGACGACGAGCGCGGCGAGCGGGCCGAGGACGGCGCGACCTTCGATCTGTTCCCGAGCAAGCAGGCCACCGAGGTGCCCGTCTTTCCGCTGAAGGTGCGTTACCTGACCTACTTCGACGGATCGGTGCGGGGCCTGAGCGTCGGGGCGCCCGTCGAGTTCCGGGGCATTCGCGTCGGTCAGGTGGCCGAGGTGTCGCTGGCGTTCGACGGCGACGACTTTCGCATCCCGGTGTTGCTGGAGATCGAGCCGGGCCGGGTGAAGACACCGGAGGGCGACGACGCTGCGGTGGTGAAGCGGCTCGAGGCGCTCGTCGATCACGGGCTGCGGGCGCAGCTTCGCACCGGGAACCTGCTGACCGGCCAGCTCGTGGTGACGCTGAGCATGCACCCGGACGCGCCGCCGGCGAGCATCACGCGCGGGGGCGAGCATCCGGTGTTGCCCAGCGTGCCGTCGCAGCTCGAGGCGTTGACCGATCAGCTGCAGGCGTTGGTGGACAAGATCGACGCGCTGCCGATGGAGGGCATCGCGAAGGAGCTGGAGCGTTCGATGGGCGCGCTGCGCGAGACGCTGGGGCAGACCGGGGCGCTGGCCGGGGCGGTGCAGTCGGATCTGGTGCCGGCGATGACCCGCACGATGAACGAGGCCGAGAGGTCGCTGGCGTCGGTGCGCGAGGTGATGGGTGGGGTGGACGCGCTGATCGGGCCGCGCGCGCCCGCGGTGGTCGAGCTGCAGCGGCTGCTGGACGAGGGGACGAAGGCGGTGCGGGCGGTGCGGCTGCTGGCGGACCACCTGGAGCGGAACCCGGAGGATCTGATCCGCGGGCGGAGCGAGCCATGAGATCGGTCGGTCCGATGCTGGTGTGCGGGTTGCTGTTGGTGGCGTGCGGGGGCAGCCCGGCGGTGCACTACCACGCGCTGCCGACGCCCGACGGCGAGGCTGGGCGGCCGGCCTCGCTGGGCGCGCCGATCGTCGTCGGCCCCGTGCGGGTGCCGGCCTTCCTGTCGCGGCCTTACATCGCGTGGCGGGCCGGGGACAGCCGGCTGGACTACGACGAGCTCCATCGGTGGGGGTCGAGCCTCGAGGAGGAGGTGCTGCGCGCGTTGGTGGAGCACCTGGCGCATCGCCTGCCGGGCCGGGGCGTGCTGGCCTGGCCGACGCAGGTGCCCGCCGAGCGGGCGCTGCGGGTGGCGGTCGACATCGACCGGCTGGACGTGGTGCGCGGCGGGGCCTCGCGGCTGCGGGCCCACTTCGTCGTGCGCGGCGCCGACGAGAAGCCGCTGCGCGTGGGGGCGGCGACCGCCGAGGCGACGATGGGCGGCGGTGGGCCGGCGGCGGTGGTCGCGACGTACGGGGCGCTGGTCGAGGCGCTGGCGGCGGACATCGCGGCGCAGGTCGAGGGGCGGTGAGCCCGGCGGACCGCAGCGCCCGGTCGCGCCGAGATTTCGAATGAAGCGGAGCCTCTCGTTCGGTACCGTGCCAGCACGACGACGCGACCCTCCGCGGTCGGTCCTCGATTGCCCACGAATGACACGAAGGGTGCCTCCCTTGAATCGACTTCTCCTCACGACGGCGCTCGTGCTGCTCGCCGCGCCCGCGAGGGCCGGCGGCCCGCCTCCGCTGGTCCAGGTCGTCCCCTACAGCGGCCAGCTCGACCTCGACGGCGCGCCCTACACGGGGTCGGTGCAGATTCGCTTCCGGCTCTACACCGACGGCGCGCAGGGTGATCCGGCCGCCGCGTGCGCCGGCGTCTGCGCCTGGGAGGAGACCCACGAGGCCGTCCAGGTCTACAACGGGAGCTTCGCGGTGAGGCTCGGCCAGACCGTGCCCATCGCGCAGGTGGTGGCGGACAACGCCCAGTTCTGGCTCGAGATGGCCCTGCGCGCGGTGCCGCAGCAGGGCGGCGAGCCGGGCGACTGGGTCACCCTGGCCAACCGTCACCAGATCACCCCCGTGCCGCAGGCGATCTGGGCCGCGAGCGCGTCCGACCTGCAGCTCGACTCGCTCCGCGTCGCCGGCGTCACCGACGTGCGCGGCGACCTTCAGAACAACAACGGCGCGGTCGACACGAACGGGGGGGTGACGGTCGATGATCCCCAGGGCCTGTACGTCAGGCAGGGCGGGATCTACGCGAACGGGAACGTCCGCCTCAACGGCAACATCGACAACCCGACCGGGGCTCCGCTGGTGCTCGCGGATGCGCAGGGCGTCCGGGTCAGCACCGGGCCCATGGCCGTCACCGGCGACGTCACGGCGACCCGCGACGTGCGCGCCGACAGCCGGGTCATCACGCCGCGGGTCACCGTCAACGGTCGCGAGTTCTACGGCATGACCTACACCAACGTCTTCAACGTCGACCTCAACTATGCCAACGAGCCGGGTCGGAACGAGCGGGAGATCGGCCTGGTGCCCGACGATGGCAGGAGCGTCTGCTTCCTGACCGGCATGCTCAACGCGGGCGCCGACGGATTGCCGGCGGATTACGCCCAGTGCTACATCGCGCCCGAAGGGGGCAACTGGATCATGCGTGGCTACCGCTACGGCAACAACAACCGGACCTTCTGCCGAGCGCGCTGCATTCGCTGGGGGCAGTGAGACGGAGCCCCGGCCGACGCTTCGTCGAGCGCTCGCCCGACCCCGCCGTCAGGGCGCGGGGCAGGGGGTGAGGGGGGCGCCGGCGGGGCCGTCGGGATCGGCGTCGATCAGCACCTCGGGGCCGTCGGGGCCGGGCCGGACGAAGACGACGTGGCGGCCCTGGTCGCCGGGGGGCAGGGGGCACACGCCGGAGTAGGTCGCGCCGCCCGCGGGGCCGATGGCGACGCCGGCCACGTCGGCCGGGATGCCCGCGGACGCGGCGCCGCCCGGCCAGCGGGTGGGGGCGAAGTCGTTGATGGGCAAGAAGTTCTGCCCGTCCGTGGCGGCCAGGGTCACCGCGCTGTCGGTCATGTTCAGCACGACCACCGAGCGGAAACCCGCCTCCAGCGGGGGCAGACGCCCCGCGGCCAGCTGCGGGTTCTGGTCGGGGGGGCCGTAGAAGGCCAGGACGAGCGGCCAGAAGAGCGCGTCCTCGGGCAGGAAGTACGCGACGCCGGGGGTGGTCGGGGCCTCGTCGCCGAGGGCCTCGCCCGACCAGACGTCCGCGCGGGCGTCGGCGACGAAGTACTGGAAGGGGGCGCTGGGCACGATCGCGCGGCGACCGCGCTGGCCGGCGGGCAGGACGTCGACGTTCCACGTGCGCACGCCGTCGGGCTGGTTGAAGCCGACGGCCAGGCGCAGCTCGGCCGGTGACGTCATGAAGTGGTAGGCCTGGGCGCGGCTCTGTTGAGCGGCGAGGAAGGCCGGCGTGATGGGGCCGGTGCGCTCCATGGTGCGCCCGAACGTACCGTCGTGCAGGGTCAGGAACAGGTCGAAGGACGCGTAGGCCAGCGCGCGGCCATCGGTCAGGGCGCTGGGCGTCAGGGGCAGGGGCAGCAGGCGGTCGAAGGCGCCGTCGCCGTCCGCGTCCTGCGCCAGGAGCTGCAGCCCGAGCGGCACCTGGACGTGCACGACGTCGCGGGGCGCGAGGCCCTCGGCGAGGGGCGTGATCATGCCGTCGAGATCCTGCAAGCCGTAGGACGCGCCGGGGCCCTCGGTGTCGTTCACGATGGTCAGCGTGACCTCGCCGGGCACGTCCGCGGGCTCGGGATCCTCGAGCAGGTAGGTCTCCTCGGCGAAGGCACGGAACAGCAGCGTGTGGTCGCGGCCGGGGGTCAGCCCGTCGAGCGAGACGGCGCGCGGGCCGCCGCCGAGGTCGACGTTGATCGACCGCCCGGGGCCGACCTGCACCTCGGTGTAGCGGGTGGCCCGGTAGGTGCCAACCGTCGCGTTGAAGGGCCGGGCCACGCTCACCTCGCCTTCGATGGGCAGGACGATCCGCAGCCGCGCGGGCCCCGAGGGGTTCGCGCCGCCGGCGCCGCCCATGCCGGGATCGCCGCCAGCGCCGGGGTCGCCGCCCATGCCGGGGTCGCCGCCCATGCCGGGGTCGCCGCCCATGCCCGGATCGCCGCCGGCGCCCGGATCGCCACCGGCGCCGCCCATGCCGGGCGCGCCGCCCATGCCGGGCGCGCCGCCCATGCCGGGCGCGCCGCCCATGCCGGGCGCGCCGCCCATGCCGGGCGCGCCGCCCATGCCGGG
>JAUHXL010000229.1 GCA_030426945.1 bacterium | reverse complement strand
AGTGCGGCGCGCCGCCCGCCGACTTCGGCGTGGACGGCGACGTGATGGACGCGGGCGTGGACGGCGGCGGCAGCGACGCCGACGTCGGGCCCGACATGATGCCCATCCCGCCCAACTGGGGCATCGCTTACCAGCGGCTGGCCGACGAGGACGCGGTCATCGGCATCCGCGGCTCGGGCTCGGGCCGGCCGGACAACGTGCGGCTCGACTTCCTGGTGACCGAGGACGGCATGCCGGTCGGCGGGGTGCCGGTGGAGTTCTTCCTGCCCGACCGGGCGCCGCCCAACGTGGCCATCGAGGCGATCGACAACATCACGCGCGCCGACGGCATCGCGTCCGTTCGGTTGATCGCGGGCGGTACCCCCGGCGTGGTGTCGGTGCGAGCGCGGGCCACCTACCGGGACGAGATGGAGGAGGATCGCAGCCAGACGATCACCATCCGGGCCGGCATCCCCAGCCTGCGCGGCATGAGCATGCTGTGCGAGTACCCGATCATCCCGGCCTTCTCGAGCCGGATCTCGCCGACGCGGTGGCTCTTCGGCCAGGGCGAGGGCGTCAACTGCCAGGTCCAGCTGGCCGACCGCGTCAACGGCCGCGTCGACCGCAGCACCCAGGTGTTCTTCCTGACCGAGGCGGGCACGGTCGATCAGGTCGCGACCATCCCGGAGGACGGCAGCGGCCTCGTGTCGACGACGCTGTTCATCGGCCCGCCGGCCCCCTTCGACACCCAGCCCCTGGAGTACGAGGTCAACGCGAACTGGGGGAGCGGCTTCAACCCACGGGACGGCCTCGTCCGGGTCGTCGCCGTCACCCGCGGGGAGGAGGCCTTCACCGACCTGGACGGTGACAACATCTACACGGCGGGCGTCGATCTGCTCGAGCCGGCGCAGGATCTGCCCGATCCGTACATCGACATGGACGACGACGGCGAGTGGCAGGACCGCGGGGATCCCTGCAGCCCGCGGGACGACGAGTGCCCCCGCGAGGAGTTCCGCGACGCCGACAACGACGGCACCTGGACGCCGGCCAACGAGGAGTGGGACGCCGACACGGAGATCTGGGTCTCGACCACCGTGCTGTGGGTCGGCCGCATCGCCAACATCGAGCCACCCATCATCGAGTGCGGCGGCGCGTGCAACCTCAACGCGCCGCTGCCCAACAGCGGCTGCCCAGGGGGGCAGGCGTTCTATGTCGACGGGGGCGGCCAGGTCTCGATCACGACCTTGGCGTACGACAACAACGGCAACTGCCCCGACGCGCGGGTGGACGGCACCGTGAGCATCACCGTCGAGGGCGCGGCGCTGGCGGTGCTGGGCGGAAACACGCGCGAGTTCGAGGGCGACCACTGCTACGACTTCAGCGATCCGCCCGTCTTCCCCGAGCGTCCGCTGGGCGGGCCCCACACCTTCGTCCTGCAGGACCGCGGGCCGCCGCAGGATCCGAACGCGGAGCCCCGGCCGCCGCAGGTCGGCACCATCACCCTGACCTACGAGCAGCCCATCATCGGGGGCGGCCGCGAGCGCGTGTTCCAGACCTTCGGCTTCTGCCGTTGACCCCGCACGCCGAACCTCTTTAGGTTCGGCCGATGCACCCCGCCCAGTCCCCCATCGGCGTCTTCGACTCCGGCCTCGGCGGCCTGACGGTGGCCGCGGCCATCGCCCGCGCCCTGCCCCACGAGCACCTGATGTACCTCGGCGACACGGCGCGCGTGCCCTACGGGACGCGCTCGCCGGCGACCGTCGTGCGCTACGCCAAGAAGAACGTCGCCTTCCTGCAGGGGCACGGCGTGAAGGCCGTGGTCGTGGCCTGCAACACGGTGTCGGCGCACGCCCTCGGCGGGCTGACCGACGGGGGCTCGACGCCGACGCTGGGGGTCATCCGGCCGGGCGCGCGGGCGGCGCTCGCGGCCTCGCGCGGCGGCCCCATCGCGGTGCTGGGCACGCCGGGCACCGTGCGCTCGGACGCCTACCTGTACGCCATCCACGAGCACGATCCGCGGCGCGCGGTGCACCAGATCGCCTGCCCGCTGTTCGTACCGCTGGTCGAGGAGGGCTGGGAGCACCACCCGGTCACGACGACCATCGCGCGCGAGTACCTCGCGCCGCTGGCCGGCACCGAGGTGGACACCATCATCCTGGGCTGCACCCACTACCCGCTCATCCGCCACGTCATCGAGGCGGCGGCGGCCGAGGTGCTGGGGCCGGACGTCGCGGTCGTCGACTCGGCGCACGCCGTCGCGGAGGAGCTGGCGGCGCTGCTCGACCGCACCGGCCTCGCCCGCCCGAGCGGCCAGGCCGCCCATCGCTTCTTCGTCACCGACGCGCCGGACAAGGTGGGCGAGGTGGGCTCGCGCTTCTGGCAAGCTGGTGCGCTGAGGCTGGAGCACGTCGACGTGGTCGACGAGGAGGGCACATGATCCTCGGCATCAACACCGACCACCGCTACAAGGGCAAGACCTTCCACATCCAGACCGAGGACTCCGGTCTGCAGAACCCGGTGCTGATCACGCACGTCTTCATCGGCGGCAGCATCATCGCCAGCCGCAAGAGCGAGTACAGCGAGGCCCTGGGGCGGGACGACGTGGAGGAGCACGTGCGCGGGCTGATGCGCGCGCAGCACCGGGCGACGCTCGAAGCCCTGATGGCCGGCGCCTTCGACGAGGCCACCAAGGGCACCAGCGCGCGCAAGCTGGGCGACATCCCGCTGGCGCGCGACACGCGCCGGTCGGCCGGGCTCTCGCCCGAGGTGTCGCCGGTGCCGACCACGCCGCCGAGCCGCGCGCCCAGCCAGGCCGCCCCGCTGCTGCCCCCGGTCTCGCCCAGCCTGCCCCCGCGCTCGGCCAGCGGCGAGGAGGACGACGTGGCGATCCTCAGCTCGGTCGATCTGGTGCTGCTCGAAGACGAAGGCGCCACCATGGAGGCGTCGCTGGCCGCCGCCGATCCGGAGAGCTGCCCCTTCCCCACCGATCTGCTGGCCGGTCTGCCGCTCTCCACCGTGGTCCTCGCCCACCTGCTCGACGACGAGTAGGCTGCCGAACACCGCCCGAGGCGGCCCTCATGCTGCAGATGTTCCACGTCACCAAGCAGTACACCCGCGACGCGCGGGCCCTGGACGACGTGTCGCTGCGCCTCGAGAAGGGCGACTTCGCCTTCCTCGCCGGCCCCTCGGGCGCCGGGAAGTCGACGCTGCTGAAGCTGCTGTTCGCCGCCGAGACACCCACCAAGGGGCAGATCATGGTGGGCGGGCACAACATCCACCGCATCCAGCGGTCGTCCATCCCCTTCCTGCGCCGCAACATCGGGGTGGTGTTCCAGGACTTCAAGCTGCTGAACCGCCGCACGGTGTACGACAACGTCGCGTTCAGCCTCGAGGTGCTGGGCGCTCGACCGCGCGACATCCGCCTGCGGGTGACGCGCATGCTGCGGCTGGTGGGGCTGGGCGACAAGATGCACCTGTCGCCCGGGCGCCTGTCGGGCGGTGAGCAGCAGCGCGTGGCCATCGCCCGCGCGCTGGTGAACGAGCCGCAGATCCTGCTGGCCGACGAGCCCACCGGCAACCTCGACCCGGAGCTGACCTTCGAGATCATGCGCCTGCTGCAGGACGCCAACACGCGCGGCACGACGGTGCTGGTGGCCACCCACGATCCCGAGGTGATGCGCACCTTCCGCAAGCGCGTGGTCACCCTGAAGGCGGGCCGCGTCGTGGACGACACCGGCTGATGCTGCACTGGATGCGCTACTTCGCCGGCAAGGCCGCGCAGTCGGTGCGGCAGTCGGTCGTGATGCAGCTCGTGGCGGTGACGACCATCGCGGTGGCGGTGCTGGTGCTGGCCGGCCTGCTGACGGTGCTGCGCAACGTCGACCGCGTGGCGGCGCAGTGGGCCCACGACGCCCGGCTGATCGCGTTCCTGGCCGACGACGTGCCACCGGCCGAGCTGGCCGCGGCGGCCGACGCGGCGCGCGGCTGGCCGGGCGTGGTCGACGTCGACACCCGCACGCGGGCCGAGGCGCGGGCCGAGCTGGCCGCGGCGCTCGGGCCGGACGGCGCGCTGCTCGAGTCGGTGGATCCCGCCGTGGTGCCGGCCAGCCTCGAGCTGGCGGTGGCCGCCGATCACGCCGACGCCGCCGGGCGCCGCGCGCTGGCCGATCGCCTGCGCGCGCTGCCGGGCATCGGGGCGGTGGACGAGGTGACCTACGGCGCGGATCTGCTCGAGCGCCTGCGGGGCCTGCGCGACCTGCTGCGGGTCGGCGGCCTCGTGGTGGGGCTGCTGGTGGCGCTGGCCGTCGTCTTCATCGTCTCGAACACCATCCGCCTGGCCCTGTTCGCCCGCCGCGAGGAGCTGGAGATCATGCAGCTCGTCGGCGCGACGGACGGCTTCATCCGCGCGCCCTGCTACCTCGAGGGGGCGTTCCAGGGCGTCGCCGGCGGGCTGCTCGCGCTGGCGCTGCTGACCGGCCTGCTGCGGGTCCTGCGCGAGGAGGGCGGCGCGGCCCTCGGCGTCGCGGTGGGCGGCGTGCCGGTCGAGGGGCTGCCGCCGGGGCTGATGGCGGCCCTCGTCGGCGGCGCCGGGCTGGTCGCGGTGCTGGCCAGCCACCTGGCGGCGACGCGCTTCCTGCGGGGGGAGCGGTGGGACTGAGCCCCCTGCTGCTGGCCCTGCTGCTGCCCCTGCTGGCCGCCCCCCGGGACACCGAGCCGGCGGCGCGGGCGGCGGCCCTGCTGGCGAGGGAGGAGGCCCTGCTCGACGGCCTCGACGCCCTCGACGCGCGCATCGCCTCGGTGGCGGCCGAGCAGGCCAGCCTGGTCGCCCGCGCCGGGGCGCTGAACGACGCCCTCGCCACGGTGGAGCGCCGACAGGCCGACATCGCCGCCCGCAAGGCCGAGCACGAGGACCGCCTGGCCGCCACCCTGCGCGCCCGCCGCCGCTTCGAGGCCGCGGGCGCCCGCCTGCGCGTGCTGCTGGCCGCCGACGATCCGACGACGCTGGTGCGCCACCGCGCCTACCTGCGGCGCCTGGTGGGCGACGATCTGAAGGCCCTGCGCGCCGTCCACGCCGACGCCGCGCTGCTCGAGGCGCTGAAGGGCCAGCGCGGCGAGGCGCTGGCGGCCCTGGCCGCCAACCGCGACGCGCTGGCCGCCCGGCGCGCCGAGCTCGAGGTCGAGCGCCAGGTGAAGGCCGAGGTGGTGCGCGGCCTGCGCGGCGAGCGCCGCCTGCTCGAGCGGCTGGAGGCCGAGCGGGCCACGCGCCGCGCCCAGGTGACCGAGGTGCTGCCCGCAGAGCCCGCCCCCGCGCCGACCGGCATCGCCGCCGCGCGGGGCGCCCTGCCCTGGCCCGTGCCCGGCCGCCTCATCGCCGGCTTCGGCCCCCACACCGATCCCGAGCACGGCACGCAGACCCAGTCCTCGGGCTGGCGCATCGACGCGCCCGTCGGCACGCCCGTGCGATCGATCCACGGCGGTCGCGTGGTCTACAGCGGGTGGTATAAGGGCTTCGGCAACCTGGTCATCGTCGACCACGGCACCGGCCACTTCTCGCTCTACGCCCACCTGGCCGCCATCTCGAAGGCGCGCGGCGAGGTGGTCGAGGCGGGCGCGGTGCTGGGCGAGGTGGGCGACACGGGGTCGCTGCACGGCCCCCAGCTGTACTTCGAGCTGCGGCAGGGGCGCACGCCGGTCGATCCGGCCGCGTGGTTGAGGAGGCGGTGATGCGGGGCAGCGAGGCGCGGCGGCGCGCGGCGACGCGGGGGCGGAGGCGCTGATGGACACGCGCCGTCTGCTCGCGACGCTGGCCCCCGCGCTGTTGGCCGCCGGGGTCGCGGTCCTGGTCGATCGGGCCCTGCTGCGCGATCCGCCGGCGCGCGCGCGCCCCCCCGCCCCGGCCGCCGCGACGCCGGCCCGACGCCCGGCGCCCGTCGCCCCCGCGCCCATCGACCCCGGCCCCGCGCGCGGCCTCGCCGTCGGCGCCCTGGCCGCGGCCGGCGTGCCGACGACCGCGATCCACCACGGCCGCTACCCCCTGCGGGGTCCGGGCTACCCGCCCGACGCCACCTTCCCGCTGCTCAGCTTCACCTGCCCCGCCGCCACGCCCTGCGGCGCCATCCTCGAGACGATCGCCCAGCGCGCCCCCGAGAAGGGGCTGATGCTGGTCGACGCCGCGGTCGAGGATCGCCCGGGTCGGCCGGTCTACCGCGCGCTGACCTCGCCCGAGGGCCGCCCCGCGCTGGCGATCCGCGGCTTCCCCGCCGGCCCCCGCCTGACCCTGGTGGTGTCGGACGTCGGGCGGGATCCCGGCCTGCTCGACGCGCTGCTCGGCCTCGACGAGGACGTGACCTACGCGGTGGCAGCGGACGCGCCCGGCGCGGCGGCCGCGGCCGAGCGCCTCGGCGCGGCCGGGCGCGAGGTCGTCGCCCTCCTGCCCCTCGGCGAGGGCGCCCCGCTGCACGCCGACATGACCGCCGAGGCCGTCACCGAGGCCACCCGCGGCCTGCTGGGGCGGGTGCCGGGCAGCGTCGGGGCCGCCCCGGCGGGCGGCGAGCGCTTCACGGCGTCGCGGCCGCACATGACCGCGGTGCTCGAGGTGCTGGGCGAGGACGCCCGCTTCTTCTTCGACGGCGTCGCCTCGCCGGCCTCGGTGGCCGCGCCCGCCGCGCGCACCCTGGGCGTGCGGACGGCCGTGCGCACGCATCACCTCGACCTGGGGGACGAGGACGTCGGCGCGCGCCTGCGGGCCGTCGAGGTGGCCCTGGTCTTGGACGGACAGGCCGTGGTGGTCACCCCTCCGCAGCCCGAGCTGTTATTGTCGTTGGCCGAGTGGATGCGGGGGCTGCGCGCGCGCCGAATCCACCTGCTGCGTTTGTCGGAGATCGTGTTGTAGCCGCGTCTTTGCCGCCGGGTGAGGAGTGTGCTACTTCAAACGAGCGGTGGGCGCTGAGCCGCGCCGTGCCTGGTCGAGGGAAGGTATGCTCCGCCTCGTCATCGAAGACGACGAAGGAACGACACACGTCGTCCCCCTGATTCGAGACGAGATCACGATCGGTCGTCAGGAGGGGAATACCATCCGCCTGACGGAGCGGAACGTCTCTCGTCGCCACGCCCGACTCGTCCGCACCGGGGACAACGACAGCCCCACGGTGCTCGTCGAGGATCTCGACAGCTTCAACGGCCTCAAGCTCAACGGCGACCGCGTCTCGAGCAAGTGCACGATGCGGCCCGGCGATCTCATCCAGATCGGCGACTACAGCCTCGCGCTGCGGGTGGATCAGGCCTCCGAGAAGGAGAGCCGCGACACCGAGATCAGCATGGGCCCGCCGGCCGGCCTCGACGACGTCGCCACCCAGCTCCACCGCGTCGAGGACGAGGTGCTGCCCGCCGACGAGCAGGGCAAGCTGGTGGTGGTGTCGAGCAACCTCGCGGGCACCACCTACGGGCTGGATCGCCGCGAGGTGATCATCGGCCGCACCGACGAGAACGACGTGGTGGTCAACCACCGCTCGATCTCGCGCAACCACGCCAAGGTCATCTACCGCGACGGCACCTTCACCATCATCGACCTCGCGTCCAGCAACGGGGTGAAGGTCAACGGCGAGGACTTCGGCACCGCCTCGCTGGTCAACGGCGACATCATCGAGCTGGGGCACGTCAAGCTGCGCTACGTCGCGCCGGGCGACGACTACGTCTTCAGCCTCGCCGACATCGACGACGTCCAGATCGACAAGGGGCCGAGCACCGGGCGCCTGGTCTTGATCGGCCTGCTGCTGGTGGCGGTGGCCGGCGGCGCGTTCCTGCTGGTCAACCGCACGGTCGAGCCGGGCAGCGGCGCCGGCGCAACGGTGGATCCGCCCACGCAGCCCAAGCCGACGCCGCCCGCCCCGCCGCCGGTGGATCCGGTGGACGTGGACGCCCTGATGGCCGAGGGCCAGGCGCTGCTGCGCGACGAGAAGTGGGCCGAGGCCACCAACGTCTTCGACCGGGTCTTGCAGGATCAGCCGGAGCACGCCGAGGCGAAGCGCCTGAAGAAGCAGGCGACGCGCGAGAGCGAGCACAAGCGCCGCTACGACCAGCTGCTGCAGGACACCGACGATCAGCAGTGGCACGACGCCTACTTCGCCCTCGTCGACTTCCCCGACGACTCGATCTACCACCCGCGCCTGGACACGGTGCGGGACAAGATCCAGAACGGTTTCGCGGACTTCGAGGTGACGCGCGCCCGCGATCTGGCGAAGCGGGGCGATCTCGAGGGCGCGCGCAAGCTGCAGGCCTCGCTGAGCGAGAAGCCCTTCGCGAAGGCGCAGGCCGACAAGCTCGCCGAGGAGCTCGACGAGCTCGAGCGGGCCGAGCAGCGCGCCCGAGATCGAGAGAACGCGCGGGAGAACCCGCCGCCGGTGGCCGCCAAGCCGCCCCCGCCGCCCGCCGAGCGCCCCGCGCGCGAGCGGCCCACGCCGCGCGCCGCGGCCCGCGTGGACGACGAAGAGAAGTACCAGCACATGATGAAGGAGGCGCTGCGCCTCGTGGCCCGCGGCGAGCGCATCAAGGCCGTCGAGCTGCTCGAGACGGCCCATCGCATGCGCCCGAGCGACCATCGCCCCCATCAGCGCCTGTGCGCGATCTACCGGCCCATGGGTCGCCTCGAGAAGGCCCTGCATCACTGCAAGATGTGGCTGGCGCTCGAGAAGAATGGGAGCTACAAACCGGCCATCCGCCGCAACATCCAGCAGCTCGAGGCCGAGCTGAACCGCTGACGCTTCGCCCCCGGCGGGGCCGAGGCCGGCTGGGCGCGGCGGACAACGCGGCGGTCGACAGGGAAGACAAGGGCTCATGATGACGCGACGACTGCACACCGGCTGGCTGGCGGCGCTCCTCGTCTGCCTCGCCGGCGCGCCCGGCCACGCCCAGGAGCCCTTCGACCTCGACGTCCAGAACTTCCGGCCGGCGATGGACTCGAAGGGCTTCATCACCGTCGAGCGGTCGAAGGCCCTCGGCACCCTCGAGCCCAGCTTCGGCCTCGTGTTGAACTACGCGCTCAACCCGCTGAAGCAGGACTTCGACGGCGAGACCGAGAACCTCGTCCACCACTACCTGACCGGCAACTTCGTGTTCGCCCTCGGCTTCGGCAACATCGTCGAGATCGGCGCGAACCTGCCGGTGGTCATCGTCCGCGGCGACGTCGACGGCCCTGGCGACGAGCCCGAGCTGGCCGGCGACGGCTTCGGCGACGCCGCCTTCAGCCTCAAGGTGCGGCTGCTCGACCGGGAGCGCTTCCCGGTCGGCATCGCCATCGTGCCGACGGTCACCGTGGCCAGCGGCGAGAGCGACATCTTCGTCAGCCACGGGCAGACCCCGACCGTCGCCGGCCGCCTGGTCATCGACTGGGATCTGGGCAGCCGCGTGGGCATGGCGGTCAACCTCGGGGGCCGCTTCCGCGAGAAGCGCGCGCTGCAGGGCACGGTGGTGCAGACCGACGCCAACGGCGCGCAGACCACCTTCACCCGCGAGGATCCGATCATCCTCGGCAACGAGCTGCTCTACAGCCTCGGCGTCGGCATCGTGCTGCTGCCCGAGCGGCTCGATCTGATCTTCGAAGGCTACGGCGCCGCCCCCATCGAGGGCGACGCCGAGCGCGCTACGCCCCTCGAGGTGCTCGCCGCGCTGAAGATCTTCCTCGTCGGCAACAGCCACCTGTCGCTCGGCGCCACGCGCGGCCTGCTGAACAGCTACGGCGATCCCGACGTGCGCGCCTTCGCCGGCATCATCTTCGAGCCGTCCATCGGCGACCGCGACGGCGACGGCATCGGCGATGACATCGACCAGTGCCCGAACGAAGCCGAGGACAAGGACGGCTTCCAGGACGAAGACGGCTGCCCCGATCCCGACAACGACGGCGACGGCATCCTCGACATCGTCGATCAGTGCCCCGACGTCGCCGAGGACTTCAACGGCTTCGAGGACGACGACGGCTGCCCCGACGGCGGGCGCGACCGCGACGGCGACGGCATCCTCGACGTCAACGACCGCTGCCCGGACGATCCCGAGGACAAGGATGGCTTCGAGGACAGCGACGGCTGCCCCGATCCCGACAATGATCGCGACGGCCTGCTCGACACCGAGGATCAGTGCCCCAACGATCCCGAGGACATCGACGGCTTCGAGGACGAGGACGGCTGCCCGGATCCGGACAACGACAAGGACGGCATCCCCGACGTCAAGGACGAGTGCCCGAACGAGCCGGAGAACTTCAACGGCATCGAGGACGAGGACGGCTGCCCCGAGGTGCCCAAGAAGGTCATCATCTCGGGCGGCAAGCTGCAGATCCTCGACAAGGTGTACTTCGAGACGAACAAGGCGGTCATCAAGCCGGAGAGCTACGAGATCCTCTACCAGGTGGCCGAGACGCTGAAGCTGAACCCGCAGATCGAGCTCGTCGAGGTGCAGGGACACACCGACAGCCGCGGCTCGGACGCCTACAACCTGGATCTGTCGAACCGCCGGGCGGCGTCGGTGCGCACCTTCCTGATCGACAAGGGCGGCATCGCGCCCGACCGGCTCATCAGCCGCGGCTACGGTGAGTCCGAGCCGGTCGATCTCGCGGAGAACATCCAGGCCTGGGCGAAGAACCGCCGCGTGGAGTTCATCATCAAGCGCGAGGCGGGTCCGAAGCCCTTCGACAGCCCGG
>JAUHXL010000228.1 GCA_030426945.1 bacterium | reverse complement strand
CGCAGCAGGAGAAGCCGGCCACCGAGTGGGAGGCCCGGATGGACGAGCTGCTCTACAAGAACATCGCGGTCTACGACTACGAGGAGCGGAAGAAGTACAGCGAGGAGATGATGCGCATCTTCAGCGACCACCAGCCGCAGATTCAGCTGGTGGTCGCCAACGCGGCCTTCGCCGGGCGCAAGAACCTGGGCAACTTCAAGCCGTCCGGGCTGCGTCCGGAGCTCTTCTGGAACGCCGAGTCGCTCTTCTTCAAGACGCCCAAGCAGCGCTGACGCGGGCGCCGCCATGTGGACCTACATCGCCCGGCGCTTCCTCGCCGTCCCGCCCCTGCTGCTGGCGGTCAGCTTCCTGACCTACGCGCTGCTGTACGCCGCGCCCGGGGACTACTTCACCCGGCTCGAGGAGGATCCCAGCGTCACGGCCGAGTACATGGCGCAGCTGCGCGCCCAGTACGGCCTCGACGGTGGCCTCTTCACCCGCTACTGGCACTGGCTGGTCAACGCGGTGCAGTTCGACTTCGGCCACAGCTTCCGCTTCGACGTGCCGGTGTTCGACCTGATCACCGAGCGCCTGTCGAACACGCTGGTGCTGTCGGTCGCGTCGCTGATCCTGGCCTGGGGCCTCGCCCTGCCCCTCGGCGTGCTCGCGGGCGTGCATCAGGGCCGCTTGCTCGACAAGATCGTCGGCTTCATCTCGTTCTTCGGCCTGTCGATTCCCCGCGTCTTCTTCTCGCTGCTGATGGTGATGTTCGCCGCCAACACCAAGTGGTTCCCGGTGGGCGGCATGCGCGACCAGATCTACTGGGACGTGATGACGCCCTGGGAGCAGTTCGTCGACGTCGCCCACCACCTGGTGCTGCCCGCCATCGTCATCGGCACCACGCAGACGGCCTCGTACATGCGGCAGATGCGCGCCGAGATGGTCGAGACGCTGAGCAAGGACTTCGTGCGCACCGCGAAGGCGAAGGGGCTGGCCCACTGGCAGGTGGTCTACAAGCACGCCTTCGGCAACGCGGTGAACCCGCTGATCACGCTCTTCGGCTACAGCCTGGCGGCCCTGCTGGCGGGCTCGTTCCTCGTCGAGATCGTCTTCGCCTGGCCGGGCCTGGCGCGGCTGACCGTCGACGCCGTCTTCGCCCAGGACGAGCCGGTGGTGATGGCCTCGGTCATCATGGCCACCTCGATGCTGGTGCTGGGCAACCTGATCGCCGATCTGCTGCTGGCCTTCGTCGACCCCCGCATCCGGCTGGAGTAGGGCGATGGCGCAACAGCATCGTTCACCCTGGCAGATCATGTGGGCCAAGCTGCGGGGGAACCGCACGGCGATGGTCGGCCTGGTCGTGCTCGCCTTCCTCTACCTCGGCGCGCTGTTCGCGGGCTTCATCTCGCCCTACAGCGACACCCACCAGTTCCGCGAAGACAACTGGCACCCGCCGCAGATCACCCAGCTGCACCTGTGGGACGACGAGGGCACCTTCCGCGGCCCCTTCGTCTACGCGCAGAACCGCGTCGACGACTTCCTCGCCGAGTACGAGGAGGATCGCAGCCGCATCATCGAGATCGACTTCTTCGTGCGTGGCGACACCTACGAGCTGCTCGGCCTCTTCGAGACCGACCTGCACCTCTTCGGCACGGCCGACACCGAGCGGGCCATCTTCCTGTTCGGCAGCGACCGGTACGGCCGCGACATCTTCACCCGCATCATGTACGGCAGCCGCATCAGCCTGTCGGTGGGCATCATCGGCATCCTGATCAGCATGTCGCTCGGCATGTTGATCGGCGGCGTGGCGGGCTACTTCGGCGGTCGGGTCGACTTCGTCCTGATGCGCATCGTCGAGGTCATCCTCGCGGTGCCGGGCCTCTACATGATCCTCACCGTGCGGCAGGCCTTCGGGCAGGACATGTCGTCCACCCAGTCCTACTTCATCATGGTGCTGGTGCTGGCGTTCATCGGCTGGGCGGGCAACGCGCGCGTCATCCGCGGCATGGTGCTGTCGATCAAGGAGAACGAGTACGTCACCGCGGCCGAGGCCCTCGGCCTGCCGCGGCTGCGCATCATCGCGCGGCACATCCTGCCCAACACGCTCAGCTTCGTCATCGTCACCGCGACGCTCGCCGTGCCCTACTACATCCTGGGCGAGGTGGCCCTCAGCTTCATCGGGGTGGGCATCCAGGAGCCGGACGCCTCGTGGGGCAACATGCTGCGCGAGGCCCAGAACGTGCGCTACCTGACCGACTACGCGTGGGTGGTGACCCCGGGCTTCTTCATCTTCTTCGCGGTGATGGCCTTCAACTTCCTCGGCGACGGCCTGCGGGACGCGGCCGATCCGCGCAGCCTGGAGTAGCCCGTGGCGCAGCCCATCCTCGAGGTGTCGAACCTGCGCACCTACTTCCGGACCGCGGCGGGCGTCGCGCGGGCGGTCGACGACGTGTCGTTCTCGGTGGCGCCGGGCGAGACGCTGGGCATCGTGGGCGAGAGCGGCTGCGGCAAGTCGGTCACCAGCCTGTCCATCATGCGCCTCGTCCCGCAGCCGCCCGGCTATCACCCGTCGGGCGTCATCAAGTTCGACGGTCGCGACCTGCTCGCCCTGCCCGAGCGCGCCATGCGCAAGCTGCGCGGCGCCGACGTGGCGATGATCTTCCAGGAGCCGATGACCAGCCTGAACCCCATCTTCCGCGTGGGTTCACAGATCGGCGAGTCCCTGCGCCAGCACAAGGGCCTGTCCCGCAAGGACGCGCGGCTCGAGGCCATCCGGCTGCTCGAGCGCGTGGGCATCCCGGATCCGTCCAAGCGGGTCGACGACTTCCCGCACCAGATGTCGGGCGGCATGAAGCAGCGCGTGATGATCGCGATGGCGTTGGCCTGCAACCCCAAGCTGCTGATCGCCGACGAGCCCACGACGGCCCTCGACGTGACCATCCAGGCCCAGATCCTCGACCTTCTGCGGGATCTGCAGGCCGAGTTCAACATGGCCATCCTGCTGATCACCCACGATCTCGGGGTGGTCGCCGAGATGGCGCACCGGGTGGTGGTGATGTACGGCGGGCGGGTCGCCGAGCAGGCGCCGGTGGAGGCGCTCTTCGCCGAGCCGCGTCATCCCTACACGCTGGGGTTGTTCCGCTCGCTGCCCGACCTCGAGGCCAAGCAGACCGAGCGCCTGGCGGTCATCCCCGGCATGGTGCCCTCGGCGACGGCCTTCCCGTCGGGCTGCCGGTTCCGCAACCGCTGCACGTTCGCGACCGACGCGTGTGGTGAGGCGCTGCCGACGTTGGTGTCGGTGGGCGCGGGGCACGACGCGGCCTGCATCCACCTCGATCAGGTGGCTGCGTCGACCGCGGCGGGGTGAGCCGAAGGATGGGCGCGCCGCGCGGCGCGCCCATCGGCCGAGGCCCTACAGGTCGTCGTCGTCCTCTTCTTCCTCGTCGTCGACCTCGGGCCCGTCCTCGTCGTCGTCGGCGTCGCCGAGGTCGACCTCTTCGTCGGGCAGGTCGTCGTCGTCGAGGTCGTCGAGGTCGGGATCGTCGTCGTCGTCGGTGTCGTCGTCCTCGCCCTCGGCGAGGCCCTCGGTCATGCGACGCTCGGCCTCGGCGTCGTCGAGGTTCAGCTCCTCGACGTCCTCCTCCTCGTCCTCGCTCTCTTCCTCTTCTTCCTCTTCCTCGTCGTCCTCGTCGTCGTCGTCGTCGTCCTCGTCCTCGTCGTCCTCGTCCTCGTCCTCGTCCTCGTCGACGACCTTGCGGTTGTCGCGGATCTCCTTGAGCTTCTCCGCGGCGCGCCGCCGCTTGGCGCGCACCAGGGCCGACTCCTCTTCGGGAGCCGCGGTGCCGCAGCGTGGGCACTTGGGCGCCTCGCGGTGGAGGTCGTAGTACTTGGAGCCGCACTCGGGACAGGTGTGCTTGCGGCCGAGATCGGGCTTACTCACGCTGGCTCCTCCGCTGTTTCGATGGAGTCGGGATCAAAGACGCCCCACGGCGGCCTTATCAGCCATGATGGGGGGCGCGTCAACCTCAAAAACCTGCGCCGCGAGCGCGCCGTTTGACACGGTCTCGCGCCACCGTCACGCTGCCCCGGCATGTTCGGGCTCGTCACCTCCCGGCCCGTCGCGGTGCTCATGTTGGCCGCGGCCGCCGCCTTGTTCGGGGTGCTGTCGTACCAGCAGCTCGGCGTCGAGTTGATGCCCGATCTGGCGTACCCGACGATCACCCTGCGCACCGCCTATCCGGGCGCCGCCCCGGAGGAGGTGGAGAGCGAGGTCACGCGCACCGTCGAGGAGCGCGTGGGCACCGTCGAGGGGCTGCTCGGCCTGCGCAGCAGCAGCCGCGCCGGGCGCAGCGAGGTGGTGCTCGAGTTCGCCTGGGACACCGACATGGATCGCGCGTCCCAGCGGGTGCGTGAGCGCCTCGGCCACGTCCGCCTGCCCGACGTCGTATCGAAGCCCCAGCTCTTGCGCCACGATCCCAGCCTGGCCCCGGTGCTGACGCTCGCGCTCGGCAGCGAGCCCGGCGGCCCGTCGCTGGCGCGCCTGCGCACCTGGGCCGAGGACACCCTGGCCCCCGAGATCAGCAAGATCGACGGCGTCGCCGCGGTGCGCGTGGCCGGCGGCGTCGAGCGCGAGGTGCAGGTGCGCCTCTCCGAGGCCGCCCTGGCGGCCCGGGGCCTGTCGGTGGCGACGGTGGCCGACCGACTGCGGCAGGCCAACGTGAACCTCGCCGGCGGCACCCTGCGCGAGGGCACCGTCGAGTTCCTCGTGCGCACGCTGGCCGAGCTGCGCACCGTGGCCGATCTGCGGCAGGTGGTGGTCGACAGCCGCGACGGCGTGGTCGTGCGGCTCGTCGATGTCGCCGAGGTGACCGTCACCGGCAAGGAGCGCCTCGCGCTGGTGCGCGTCGATGGGCGCGAGGCGGTGCGCGTGGACGTGCTGCGCCGCGCCGACGCCAACATCGTCGAGGTGTGCGATCGGGTGCGGCGCGCCCTCTTCGGGGACGCCGCCCAGCAGGCCTGGGTGGCGGCGCACGCCGAGGGCGAGGACCGGGCGCTGGATCCCGAGGCCCAGGGCAAGAAGCGGCGGCGGGCGCAGCTGGCCCAGGTGGCCGAGCGCAAGCAGATGACCGACTTCGTCGCCTTCCGCCGGCCCACCGGCTCGCGCCTCGACGTCCTGGGCGATCAGTCGGTCTTCATCCGCGCGGCCCTCGACGAGGTGCGCGGCGCCGCGCTGTGGGGCGGCCTGCTGGCGATCCTCGTCCTCTACGTCTTCCTGCGCTCGGGCTGGTCGACCCTGGTGGTCGCGGTGGCCATCCCGCTGAGCCTGGCGGTCACCTTCGCCCCGCTGATGTTCCTCGGCGTCACCCTCAACATCATGTCCCTCGGCGGGCTGGCGCTGGGCGTCGGCATGTTGGTCGACAACTCGGTGGTGGTGCTCGAGAGCATCCACCGCTGCCGCGAAGAGGGCGACGACGCCCGCGCCGCCGCCATCCGTGGCGCGCAGGAGGTGGGCGCCGCGGTCACGGCGAGCACCTTCACCACCGTCGCGGTCTTCTTCCCCATCACCTTCGTGGGCGGCGTGGCGGGCCAGGTCTTCGGGGATCTCGCCCTGGCGGTGGTCTGCTCGCTCCTGGCCTCCTTGGCGGTGGCGTTGTTCGTCGTGCCGACGCTGGCGGCCCGCGGGCCGGGCCTGGGCAAGTCGACGCCGCGCCTCGAGCGCCCGGACACCTGGCGGGTGCCCTTCCGCGCGCTGCCCGCCTGGTGGGCGTGGCGCCGGCGCCGCGCGGGCCTCCTGGTGATGCCGATCCTGCTGCCCTACAGCCTGTTGCAGGCGGCGCTCGAGGTGCTGGGCAACGTGCTGGTGATCGCCCTCGGCGTCGTCGGCGGGCTGGGCGTCGTGGCCGGGCGGGCGCTGGCCCACGGCGCGCGCCTTGGCCTGTGGCCGCTGGCGGCGGGCGTCGGCGCGCTGGTCGAGGCCCTGCGCCGGGTGTACGGGCCGGCGCTCCTCGCCTGCCTGCGCACGCCCCTCGCGGTGGCGCTGGTGCTGGGCGGGCTGGGCTGGGCGGCCTGGTCGGTGGCCGATCGCGGGGGCGCCGAGCTGCTGCCCGACGTGCGCCAGGGGGTGCTCACCGCCGACGTTTCCTTCCCCGTGGGCACGCCGCTGGACGACACCGCGGCGCGGGTGGCCGGCCTCGAGCGGGCGCTGGCGGACGATCCGGCCATCGAGCGGGTCGAGGCGCTGATCGGCGCGCCCGAGGACGCCGACGACGAGGGGGGCGACCGCGGTCCGCACACGGCGACCTTGACCCTGCGCCTGGCCCCGACGACCGAGCTCGTGGCGGCCGAGGAGGCGGTGGGCCGCCATACCCGCGCGGCCGCGGCGCAGGTGCCCGGCGCCGAGCTCGAGCTGGGGCGCCCGGCGCTGTTCAGCCTGCGTCCGCCCATCCGCGTGGTGCTGCTGGGCCACCACCTGGGCCTGCTGGCCGACGCCGCCGGGGCCATCGTCGCCCGCCTGGAGGCCGTGCCCGGCCTCACCGACGTCAAGAGCAGCGTGCGGCGCGGCTACCCGGAGCTGCAGGTGGCCTACGACCGCGTGCGGCTGGCCGCCCTGGGTCTGCAGCCGCGCGACGTGGCCGAGCGCACGCGGGGCCAGCTCGAGGGCGTCGTCGCCACCGAGCTCCGCCGCGCGGACGTGCGCATGGACGTGCGGGTGCGCCTCGATCCCGACCGCGTGGCGTCCCGCGAGGCGCTGGGCACCACCGTGATCAACGCCGGCGAACAGACGCCGCTGCCCCTCGAGGCCGTCGCCACCCTGAGCCCGGGTGAGGGCCCGGCCGACATCCGCCGCGTCGACGGTCAGCGCGCCGCCGAGATCACCGGCCGCTCCGAGACCTTCGACCTGGGGCGCACGGCCGAGGCGGTGCGCGCGACGCTGGCCACGTTGCCCCTGCCGGCGGGCTTCGAGCTGCGCACGTTGGGGCAGGACGCCGAGATGCAGGCCAGCCTGCGCGATCTGCGCTGGGCCCTGCTGCTGGCCATCTTCCTGGTGTACGTCGTGCTCGCCAGCCAGTTCGAGAGCCTGCGCGCGCCGCTGGTGATCCTCGGCAGCCTGCCCCTGGCCGGGGTGGGCGTCTTCATCGTGCTCGGGCTGATGGCGGTGCCCATCTCGGTGGTGGTGTTCGTCGGCCTGATCACCCTGGCCGGCATCGTCGTGAACAACGCGATCGTGCTGGTGGATTACGCCAACCAGCTCCAGCGGCGGGGGCTGCCCCTGCGCGAGGCGCTCGTCGAGGCGGGGCGCGTGCGCCTGCGCCCGATCCTCATGACGACGCTGACGACGGTGCTGGCGCTGCTGCCGATGGTGGTCGAGGGGGGCGAGGGGGCCGAGCTGCGGCGACCGCTGGCGCTCACGCTGGTGGCCGGGCTCGTCTTCGCGACCGGCCTGACCTTGGTGGTCATTCCGGTGCTGTACCGCTGGGTGGTGGGGGCGTCGGTGGCAGCCGGGCCAGGTTCCGCCGAGCGCTGAGGTCGTCCGGGTTCAGGCTCAGCGCGCGGTGCAGCAGCGCGCGCGCCATCTCGGTGCGGCCCAGCCCCATCAGCGCCGCGGCGGCGTTGCTCGGGTGCTTCGATTTGCGCGGCGCGCGCTCGGCGGCGGCCAGGAAGGCGCCCGCGGCGCCCTCGAGATCGCCCGCGCGGAAGAGCGCCTGCCCCAGCCGGTCGAAGCCCCAGTCGCTCTCGGGGTACACCTGCGTCATCCGGCTCCACAGGGTGACCGGATCGCGCCACGCGGCCTGCTGCTGCAGGGTCAGCGTCACCAGCGCCGCCGCCAGCACGCCGGCCAGCCCGCGCTGCAGGCGGGGCGCGACGGCGGCCCGCCGCAGCCCGTCGGCGGCGACGAACACGGCCAGCATCGCGACGAAGGGCACGGCCAGGAACAGGTAGCGGTCGGCCATGTAGACCACGCCCGGGCGCAGGTGCAGATAAGGCAGCATCAGGGTCATCGGCACCAGCAGCAGGGGCCCCCGGGCGTCGCGCCGGCGCAGCCAGAAGGCGGCCAGCCCCAGCAGCGCCAGCGTCACGATCACCGAGGCCGCCGCCAGCGCCGTGTGCGCGGGGCCCAACCGGCCGGTGAGGTAGATGTGGTTCAGGTCGACCGGCCACACCAGGTGGCCCAGGTAGCGCAGGGGGAGCTGCAGCCGATCCCCCATGACCAGGCTGAACTTCAGGGTGCCCTGAAGCTGGGGCGCCAGCATTACACCGCCGCGGGCGATGAGGGGCACGGCGGCGGCCGCCAGGACACCGACGAGGCCGACCAGCGCCGCCGGCGCGCGCCACGGCGCCGGCGCCTGCAGCCGGCGGGCGGCCCACACCAGCGCCAGCACCGCCGGCGCCACCACCACGTGGCCCTTCGCCATCACGCCCAGCGCGAAGCAGGCCACCACCGCGGCGCCGGTGAGGGCACGCCGTCGGCCGTCCACGAAGGCGAGGAACGCGCGCAGCATCAGGAAGAAGAACAGGCCGGCGAGCAGCTCCTTGCGCCCGCTGACCCACGCCACCGCCTCGACCTGCACCGGGTGCGCGAACGCCACGAACAGGGCGAAGGCGCCGAGCGCGCCGCCGAAGCCGAGCGCCCCGAAGAAGGCCCCGGCGACCGCGACCACCCCGGCCAGCAGCGCCAGGTTGTGCAGGTGGGCCCAGAAGGGATCCTGCCCGTGCAGCAGGAAGTCGAGCCAGTGAGACAGATCCCGCAGGGGCCGCCAGTCGGGGCGGTCGAAGGACAGGATGTCCGCCACCGCGCCCACGTCGGTGCGCCGCAGGAGCGGGTTGTTCAGGAAGATGACGTCGTCGTCGAAGTCGACGAAGCCGTGACCGAGGCAGACCGCGTGGGTGGCCACCACGCCGATCACGGCGGCCAGCAGGAGGTGCCGGCGCACGGCGGTCAGTCGGGCGGGGAGGGGAAGGCCAGCTCGCCGCGCAGCACGACCGCGAACACCAGATCGGCGCCCTCGAGGGCGGTGAAGCCGTGCGCGCTGCCCGGCCCCATCTCGAGGGCCTCACCGGGCCCCAGCACGCGGCCGTCGTCGAGGCGCTTGGCGCCTTGCAGCACCAGCGTCCGCTCGGTGTCGCCGTGGCGGTGATAGGGGAAGTGCGCGCCGGCGGGCACCCGCACGAAGCCGACGTCGGCGCCGGCGGTGGCGGGCCCGCCGGGCAGGTGCATCAGCTGCACGCCCGGCCAGGGCGAGCCCTCCCAGGCGGTCACGTCGTGGATCGTGGCCAGCAGCGCGCGCGCCACGTCGGCGCCGCGGTCGATCAAGAGGCCGAGCGCCTCGGCGAAGCGCCCGGCGCGCTCGGGCGCCGGCCCCGTGGCCGCCAGCAGCGCGTCGCGGGCCCCCGGGCGCGGCGCCACCGGCGGCAGATCCTCGCCCAGCGCGACGAGGCTGTCGGCGACGGCGGCGAAGCGCGCGCGCAGCGTCGACGAGATGGCCAGATCGGCTTCGAGCGCGGCGGCCTCGTCCGCCGGCAGCGCCTCGAGGGCGTGCAGCGCCAGCGCGTCGTCTTCCCAGGCGCGCATCACGACGCCTCCGCGCCGAGGGCGCCCCGCAGCTTCTCGAGCCCCGCGCGGGTGCGCGACTTCACGGTGCCCACCGGCACGTCGAGGCGGTCGGCGATCTCCGTCGAGCTGAGCCCCTCGAAGTAGCCCAGCTCCAACACCGCGCGCTGGGCGGTCGGCAGGGCCCCGAGCGCCGCCCGCACCCGCCGTCGGTCCGGCGCCAGATCGGGCGCGTCGCCCGCGCGCGCCGGCCGGTCGTCGCCGGGCGCCGCGTGCAGCACCTCGCGCCGCGCGCGCGCCGAGCGCAGGCGATCCAGCGCGCGGCTGCGCAGCCGCAGGCAGAGCCAGGTGCGCACCGCGCCGCGCGCCGGATCGAAGTCCGCCGCGCACCGCCAGGCCTCGAGGAGTACGTCGTGCACCAGATCGTGTCCTGCGTCCGCGTCCCGCAGCATACGGACCGCCAGCGCCCGCAGGGCCCCTGCGTGGCGATCATAGAGCTGGCCCAGCGCGCGCCGATCACCATCGGCCATCGCCTGAACCAGCAGCGTGTCGGGGTCGAGCGCGCGGTCGGACATGCAGGCCCTCGGGTGGACGGCCGCACGCTAGCCCCAGTCGTCGTCCGGGGTCAACGCCCCGGCCTCGCGGCGAGTACGGCGCCCGGGGACCCGCGGATCATCCACGCGACGATTCGCTGGAGCGCCGGGTGGGACGCAGACCGGTTGGTCCACCCCACGTCCCGCCGTGCCCGCCCGGCGATCAGCGCTCAGCCGACCACCGACGGTTCGTGCGCCGATCCGGTGACGCCGGCGCCCCTCCACAATCCGCCCAGGGTGAGTATGATGGCGCCCGATGTATGCCACCGTCGCACTCACGGCGCTCAAGGTGCTGGTCCTCGCGGGGGGGATCGACGCCAACGAGAACCACCACAGCCACTACGTCCACGTCACGCGCCTGCTGTCGGTGCTCGACGCGCGGGGGGTGCCGGCGCAAGACGTCGCCGTCTTCTGGGCCGACGGCGCGGATCCCGCCCCGGACCGATCGGTGCGGCGGGGCGGCCCCTCGCCCGACGACTGGTTGATCGCCGACACCCGCATCGATCGCGACACCGCGCCGCTCGCCGAGCAGGTCGACACGCGCT
>JAUHXL010000227.1 GCA_030426945.1 bacterium | reverse complement strand
CCCAGGCGACCAGCTCGGGCCGATCGGCCAGCGCCGGGCCCATGTTGGCGTACTGGTCGACCAGCTCGACCGCCACGCCGGGCCGCGCGAGCCCGCGCACGTGGGCCTTGCGCGCCGCGAGGCCCGCGGGCTCGAAGTCGCGGATGCGCACGTCCACCTGCACGCCGCCCTCGACGGGCACCGCGCGGTAGGGGTGGCTGTAGCCGTCCAGGCCATCGGCGTCCTCCGCCAGCAGCGGGAAGCCGGGCGCCGAGGCGAGGAAGGCGGCGATCCAGTCCAGCGCGGCGGCCGCCGCGCCGTCCGCCGCGGGCGCCGCGTCCACCCGCGGGCCCACGTCGAAGTCGGCGCCGCGGGGGCGATGGGGACCGACCGTGGCGCGCACGCAGGCCTCGATGGCGGCGCGCGCCGCGTCGTCCGGCGCGCTCAGCCACAGCGTGCCGTCGCAGTCGCGCCCCACGTCGCTCGCGAAGGCCAGGGCGCGCACGCCCGCGCCGTCGACCGTCGCCCGCACGGCCGCCAGCACCTCGCAGGCCAGCCGCGTCGCCGCGCGGTGCCCCTCGGCCTTGGCGGTCGCGCCGTGCGTGTTGACCCCGCACAGCCGCACGCGCACCGCGCCCGCCCCGACCTCGATCGGCGCCGACGGGAAGGTGAGCGAGGCGTGGGCGGCGTTGAAGTTCGAGACGTTCACCTCGAAGGGCAGGATGCCGTCCACCGTGTAGCCCGAGCGCACGCCCCGCTCGGCGAGCATCTTCGCCAGGCCGTACAGCGCGTCTGGCCGGCCGATCTCCTCGTCCGGCCGGCCGATCAGCAGCGTCGGCGGGCGCGGCCGCTCCGGCTCGGCCTCGAACAGCCGGGCGAGGGTCATCAGGTGGGTCAGCCCCAGCTTGTCGTCCAAGCCGAAGGGCGCGTCGCCGGGCCCGAACACGAGATCGTGCCCAGCGAACGCCGTCAGATCGGGGTAGGTCTCGACCCCCACGCGCAGGCGGTCGTTGCGGCGGTAGGGCACGGGCTGACCGTCCCAGCCCCGGGCCACGTCCAGGGCCGGCACCGCGGCGGTGCCCGGCGCCGTGTCCAGGTGCACCATCAGCGCGACCGGCGGCTGATCGGCGCCGGGGCCCACCCCGGGGAAGCTGGCCACGACGTTGGCGTGCGCGTCGCGGAACACCTCGGCCCCGCGCGCCTCGAAGAAGCCAGCCAGGTAGTCGGCCAGCGCCGTCTGCCCCGGCGTGCTGGGCACCGTGGGCGACGCCTCGTCGCTGGCGCTGTCGATGGCGACCACCTGCTGCAAGTGGTCGAGGGCCAGGGCGGCCAGGGCGTCGAAGTCGTCGAGTCGGGACACGGGCACCTCCTGCGGGGCAGGCAGGATACCAGCCGGGCGCGCGACGGGAACCCCCCGGCGCCACACGGTGGCGCGGCGGGCGGACCTCCCCATCGGCCGTGATCGATCGCTGCGCTCGAGGAGTGAATTGTGGACGACCGACCGCGTCCGGCCGCGCCGGGGAGCGCCCCGCGGGCGCCCCCCCTCGAACCCAGACGAAGCGAAGGACGGCCGCGGGCGCGGCGAGGAGAGCACGGTGAGAGGATACGGACGGTCGGTCTGCGGGTTGATCGCGGGCGCGCTGGCCCTGACGGCCTGTCACGGCGGCGGGGGCGGCGGCACGGCGGCCGACGCGGGCGCCGAGGCGGGCGCCGGCGATGGCGCGGCGGCCGACGCCGGGCCCGATGAGGCGATGGACGGCGGCCCACGAACCGACGGGGGGCCGGAGCCGGACGCCGCACCCAACCTCGATGGACCGGCCCCGGCTCGGCTGCTCGTGGGCTGGGACGACGTCTGTGTCCTGACCGACCGAGGCGCCCTGCACTGCGCCACGCAGGATCGCGAGGGCGCGGTGGGCGCGTTCGAGCCGGTGAACGGCCTCGAGGGCATCGTCGACGTCGCGCTGTGGGGCGCACACCTCTGCGCCGTCGACGGCGACGGGGCCGTCTGGTGCTGGGGATCGAACACGGTCGGCCAGCTCGGCGACGGCACCGAGGAGGATCGCGCCCAGCCCACGCGCGTCGAGGGCCTCACGAGCCTCGGCCGCGTCGCGGTCTCGGGCAACCACAGCTGCGCGACGGCGATGGACCCCGAGCTCCGCCGGCCCACCGTGACCTGCTGGGGGCTCGACGTGGACGGTCAGCTCGGCACCTGCGGCGACGAGTACATCCGCTCGACGCCCTGGCCCGGCTCCCAACCCTGCATCGGTGGGTGGGCGGTCATCAGCGCGCTCACCGACCCCGCCACCATGGAGATCGGCCCGTTGGCCGCGGGCGGCCGGAGCACCTGCGCCGCGGTGCGGGCGGACGACCCCTTCGGCGACCCCTTCCGCGGGCTGTACTGCTACGGCGACAACGAGCACGGGCAGCTCGGATCCGCCGATCCGAGCGACGCGGAGGTGCCCCGACCGGTGGAGGGCCTGGACGAGGTCCGCTCGCTCTCGCTGGGCGAGCAGCACGCCTGCGCCAGCACCCCGATCGGCGAGGTGTACTGTTGGGGCGACAACACCGGCGGGCAGCTCGGCGATCCCGCGATCGAGGAGAGCCCCACGCCGCATCGGGTGCCCGGCGTCACCCGCGCCGTCGAGGTCAGCGCCGGGACGTACCACACCTGCGCGCGGCTGGAGGACGGCACGGTCACCTGCTGGGGCGCCGGGCAGCTGGCCGCGGGCGGCTTCGAGCTCTTGCGAACGCCCCGCCCCATCGCCGGCATCGAGGACGCCGTCCGCCTCGCCAGCGCCAGCAACCGGACCTGCGCGCTGACGGCCGAGGGCCGCATCTGGTGCTGGAACCTCCGGTCCACCCGAGACGCACCGGAGCCCATGGAGGTCGTCGGTCCCGCGGGGCTGGCCCGACGCGCCGCCGTCGACGAGCCTCCCCTCGATCCGGACCCTGCGTCGCTCCCGCTGTGCGCGCGGGCGTGCCAGCGCATCTATCGGGAGTGCCGGGGCCAGCTCCGCGGCCTCGACGAGGCGGCCTGCGTGCAGACCTGCGACGACTGGGAGTCGATGGGCGGAGATCCCGCCGTCTGGTCCTGTGCGATCGCCGCCGCCGAGTGCCAGGACCTGGCGCGCTGCTTCTGATCGGCTCCGGCGGGCGCGGCCTGCGCCCGCGCCTGCCTTTTTCTCGGGAACCCATGGACCCCCGGCCGCGTGCCACGCACCGTGCTGGCCATGAAGACCCCCACCCCGGACCGCGTCGCGCGGCCCGCCGAGCTCGACGAGCTGACCGTCGCCCGCGCCCGGCGAGGTGAGGACGCGGCCTGCCGGGCGCTCGTCCACCGCTACCAGCGGCCCGTGTTCGCGCTGCTCGGGCGCCTGCTGGGGCCTGCCGGGCTCGACGACGCCGTCGAAGACCTCGCGCAGGAGACCTTCCTCCGGGTGTTCCGCGCGCTGCCCGACTTCCGCGACGACGGCCCCGCCCGACTGTCGACCTGGATCCTCACCATCGCGAGCCGCCTGGCGATCGATCGGCTGAGGCGCAGCGGTCGCCTCACCGTCCCCCTCGACCACCCGACGGCCCGCGCCCTGCCCGCCCGCGACACCGCCGACGCCGCCGCGGTCGGACGCGCGCTGGTCGCCGCCATCGCCGACCTGCCGCCCGAGTTCCGCGTCGTCTTCGAGCTGCGCGTCGGACAGGACCTGGACCACGCCGAGATCGCCGCCGCGCTCGACCTGCCCACCGGCACGGTCAAGTCGCGGCTGTCGCGCGCCCGGGCCCGCCTGCGCGCGGCCCTGACCGGGAGGCCCGCCGATGTCCGATGAACGCTGGGACGACGACGCCCTCGACGCGGCGTGGCGCGCGCTGCCCACGCGCGAGCCGCCGGACGACTTCGCGGATCGTGTGCTCGCGGCCCGCCATGCGTCGTCGCGGCCGCGCCGGCGCCGCTGGGTCACCGTCGCCGCCGCGGCCGCGCTGCTGCTTGCCGCCGGCGGCGGCGTCTTCGTCGCGCTGCGCGACCGGGGCGTCCCCCGCGGCGACCTGTCGGCGGACGTCCGCCAGACCGTGACCCTCGGCGCCTTCGGGCGCGCGGTGGCCGAGCCCGGCGCGCGGCTTCGCTGGCGCGGCGCCGGCGATGGCCTGCGGGTGGATCAGGCCGCGGGCGCGGTCTTCTACCGGGCCGACCGCGGGCCCCTCACCGTACACACCGCGGCCGGCATCGTGAGAACCGACGGCGGCTGCCTGACCGTGGAGATCGAGCCGATGAACCGCACGTTGCGCGGCGCTGCGCTGGGCGCCGCCCTGGGCGCCGCCCTGGTGGTGACCGTCTACGAAGGAGAGGCCGCGCTCAGCGGCCCCGGCGGCGCGGTGGTGGTGCCGGCCGGCGAAGCCGGGCGAGCCGGCGCCACGGGCGCCGCGCCCACGCGGGCGCCCCGCGCCGCCACGCGCGCGCCCCTGCCACCGCTGGTGGCCGACGCCGACGCGCCCTCGACGGAGGCCATCGCCCCGGCCGTCGAGGACGCTCGCCCCACCGAAGCCGGCCCCGCCGAGGTCGCGCGACTGCGCGCCCGCATCGAGACGCTCGAGGGGGAGCTGGCCGACGAGCGCGCCATGCGCCTCGAATCCGAGGGCGAGCCCATCCCGATGCCGCCCGATCTGCCAGTGCAGTTCCAGAGGGATGCGCTGCTCGCGAACATGCAGCGCGCGATCGACGAGCTGGGGGTCGATGGCGAGGTCACCAGCGTCGACTGCACCGAGTTCCCCTGCATCATCTACGGCGACATCGACCACACCGACGAAGAGGTGTTCGACAGGCTGCGCGGCACCACCGCCCTGCAGCCCTACGCCGACGCGGCGTCCGGCGTCTCGGCCTGGGGCCACGAACAGGTGACGCCCGAGGGCACGCAGAAGCGCGCCTTCTTCGGCGTCGCGCTGTACCCCAGGGGCGAGGCCCCGGAGGCGCGCACCGACATCGGGCGGCGCATGCGGTTCCGCAACCAACAGGCCTTCGAGGCGATGGCGCCCAAAGCGGAAAATAGCCCTTGAACCTGCTCAGGCGTTCAGGTATTCACTGAACACCTGTCCAGAAGGAGGTGCCATGTCCGCCCCATCGTCCATCCCCCCGCGCGTCGAGGCCGTCCTGGCGCTCTTCGAGGCCGAGCTGGCGACGCTGCAGTTCCCCGACCTGGATCGACACAGTCTGGCCGATTGCGCCGAGGCGGTCCGCGCGCAGGCGGCCGAGGTCGAAGAGGCCCGGTCGCTGCTCGAGGCCGCCCGGGCCACGCTCGAGGCGCGGCGGGCGGAGCTCACCGCCCATGCGCGCAAGGGGCTGGCCTACGCCCGGGTGTTCGCGCGGGACGACCCGGCGCTGCTGCAGCGGCTCGACGCCATCACCCTCGATGACGACAGCGAGCAGAAGAAGCCGAAGCGGCGTCGGCGCACCCGCAAAGAGGCGGAGCCGCAGCCGGACAACGTCACGGAGCTGCCGCTGCGCGCCGCGGGCTGATCCCCGCTCGGCAAGCGGCACGACGCGGTCGGCCGGCACGTTCGGCGCGACGCGGTCGGCCCGGCACGCTCGGCGCAACGCGGTCGGCCCGGCACGCTCGGCCGGCACGCTCGGCGCAACGTGGTCGGCCCGACGCGGTCGGTCCGACACAAGCGGCGCGACGCGGTCGGTCCGACACGGTCGGTCCGACACAAGCGGCGCGATGCGGTCGGCCCGACGCGGTCGGCTGGGGCAGTCCGGTGCGGCGGCCCGCGACCCAACGGCACGCGACGCCACGCCGGGGGCGGGCCGGACAACGCCGCGGCCCGCCCGCTCAACGCGCGGCGTCGGGCATCCCGCCGCCGTGGGTGATACCGCCGTCGGGCGGCGCGGCCAGCGTGCCGGTCACGCGCCCGGCGCAGACGGAAGGAGGTGCGCACAGCATGAAGCGCGGATCGCCCGCGCCCTGGGTGTCGAGGCAGCACCAGGTGTCGGGGCAGTCGGTGCCGTAGCGACAGCGCCGGGTGCAGACGCCCGCGTCCAACTTCGCGTCGGTGAGGCAGAGGGGGGCGGAGGGGTCGCAGCGATCGCAGGCCACGCCCAGGCCGCCGTCCGGCGGTGTCGTGGGTGCGGGGCGCCCGGCGGGGTCGTCCAACGTCGCCGCGCCATCGGGCGAGGTAATCGCGCGCTGTCCGGGGCCAGCCGACAGCTCGCCGTCGCCTTGCGGATCTTCGGCGCCGCCGTCCCGCGACGGCCCACCGGGTGAGACCCACACCAGCGCGACCGTCAGCGCCGCCACCACGACGGTCGCGGTGGCGATCATGCGTCTCTGGCGGGCGGGGCTGTCCACGCGGCACCTCGGCGGATCTCGGGTTGTGGGCGCGGCGTCGGGTCGTTCGCCCGACGTCGGGTCGAGGGCGCGACGGCGGGTTGTGGGCCCGGCCGGCCCTCGGGCACCATCGCGCGATGCGCGTCGCCGTCTCCATCGCCCTGGCCCTGCTCGGGTGTCAAGCCTCGCGAGGGTCGGGTGAAGATGCCTCGGCCCGCCGGCCGGTCGCTTCGCCGCGCGCGGCGGACGCTTCCGGCCCGCGTGCACGTCTGCCGGCGGCGCACGGGGGCGAGGACGCTGAGGTGGCCGACGACCGTGCGCCCGTTGGCCGGGAGGCCTGGCGGCCCTTGCCGCTGCTGCCCCCCGCCGGCGCGGGAGGCGGGCCCGACGGCGGGCTCGGCGCGGCGTGGCGGCCGGTGCGCGCGGGGCCCGGGCGCGCGGTGCTGCGGCCGCTGCAGGCCGAGCTGAGCCTGGAGGTCGACACGCGGGGCGCGGCCGCGACGCCCCTCACCGTGATCGGCGTGCGCACCACCCATCCGCTGGACCTGAGCGGCGTGCGCTGGACGCTCGACTGGAACGCGCAGGTCAACGGCGCCTACCTGAAGGCCTCGCTGTACCTGGCGCCGCAGGCCAGCGAGGGGGATCCCGAGGCCCTGCCGGACTTCGTGCGCGTGCAGCACGTCGGGGTGCCGCCGGGTGATCGGTGGCGCCACGAGGTGGCCGCGCGCGAAGCAGGTCGGCTGCGCTTCCTGGATCGGGCCGGCTGGCCGGCCGACCGGCGCGGGCGGGCGCCGGGGCGCATACGGGCCCAGATCGCGCTGCAGGACGGGCGGCTGGTGTATCGCGAGGGCGACGCCGTGCTGTCGACGGTCGAGGCGCCCGCCTGGCCGCGCGTGCACGTCTACCTGACGCTCGCGGGCCACTCGAACTATCCTGCCCGCGCCGTGCGCGTGGGCGCGGTGGAGGTGCGCACCCGATGAGGCCCCTCGAAGGCACCCCCTTCAGCTGGCAGGCGCAGGACGACCAGGTGATCATCGAGCGACGGCCGCCGCCCTGGGCGGCGCCCTTGTTCTGGGCGCTGCTGGCCGGCTACGCGGTGATGGCGGCGTGGGGCCTCTGGGGCGCCCGACAGCCGGGCGCCGAGCGACGCGACGAGCTCCTGTGGGTGGCGGCGCTGTTCGGGCTGTGCACCTTCGTCGCCGTGGCCATGGCCTGGCTGCGCGGCTACCCCCGGCGGCTGGTGGTGCGCACCGAGGTCATCGAGGTGCACCCGCGCCTGGGGAGCCACCGCGAGGAGCCCTTGCTGGACGCCCACGTGAAGCTGGCCATCGACGAGCACGACCACCACACCGACGTGGCCGTGGAGCTGACCACCGGGGGCGGCAAGGCGCGCCCGCTGGTGCACGGGCGCGACGTCGATCTCACCGACTTTCGCGCCCTGGCCGCCGCGCTGCGCGGCGTGGTCGGCCGTTGAGGCCCGCCCGGCTCGGGGCGGCCGCGCCGCTGGCCTTCCCCTCCTCGGGGAGGCGCGCTGCGCGGCGCGCCCGGCCGTTGGTGCCCGCGGCGCTCGGGGCTGCCGCGCCTCTCGGCGGCCGCGCGTCGACCGCCGCGCAGCGCGGCGCGCTCGACCGTTGATCCCCGCCGCGCTCGGGGCCGCGGCCCTGCTGAGCGGTTGGCTCTGGGCCGCGCTCGATCGGCGCGTGACCGCGCTGCCGCGCGGCATGCTGCGGGTGGCGCCCCTGGCGCTGCTCGCCGGCGCGTTGCTGACCACCGATCCCTTCGTGCTCCGCAAGCTGGTGGGCCGCCTGGCGATGCCGCCGGCGTGGCTGTGGGGCGCCCTGTACCTGTGGAGCCTCGGTGCGCTGCGGGCCGGCGCGCGGCGCACCGCCGCTGGGCTCGCCGCCCTATGGCTGCTCCTGACCCTGAGCGGCAACGATCTGCTCACCCGCGCGATCGTGCGCAGCCTCGAGGCGCCCTACCTGAACCTGCCGGCGGACACGCGCTTCGACGTGGCCTATGTGCTCGGCGGCGGCAGCCAGGTCGGGCCGGACGCGCGCCCGACGCTGGGCCCCAGCGGCGACCGCATCCGCCAGGCGGCGCGCCTTTTTCACGACGGGCGCGCGCCGCTGCTGGTGACCGCCGGGACGGCCGTCGGTGGCTTCATGCAGGCGGTGCCGCGGGATCTGGGCGCCGAGACCGCCGCGCTGTGGACCGAGATGGGCGTGCCGGCGAGCGCCATCGTCCGCTTGGAGGGGCCCCGGACCACCGGCGAGGAGATGGCGCTGCTGGCGCGCGAGGCCCCGGCGCGCGGTTGGCAGCGCGTCGCGGTGGTCACCAGCGCCTGGCACCTGCGCCGCGCCCTGCGCCACGCCGCGCATCACGGCCTGCACGCGACGCCGGTGCCCGCCGACTTCCGCGGTGGTCACCCGCAGTGGACGCTGGTGAGCCTGGCGCCGTCGGCCACCTCGCTCTACGTCCTGCGCCTGGCGCTGTGGGAGTACCTGGCGACGCTCGTCTCGCCCTGACCGACAGCGCGTGGGCGGTGCTGCCCCCCAAAGCCCGCCTCAGGCGGCCGCGCGCTCCTCGGCCGTCGATTCACCGGCCGCGCGCCCCTGCAGCGCGTCCAGCCGCGGCTCCATCACCGCGAACCAGGCCGGCGGCACCATCGCCAACAGCAGCATCGTCGCGTAGCCCGCCGGCAGCTGCGGGCTGTCGGCGTGGTGGCGCAGGATCGGGTAGGGCCGGCTGGCCAGGTAGTGATGATCGGCGTGCCGCGGCAGGCCGAACAGGTACAGGCCCGTCAGGCGGTGCGCGGAGTTCCACGAGTGATCCGGACCGACGCGCTCGAAACGGCCGTCGCCCAGCGCCGCCCGCTGCAGCCCGTAGTGTTCGACATAGTTGATCACCTCCAGGTGACCGACGGCGACGGCGCCCATGCCGAGGAGCGCCAGCACCCCGACCGGCCCGGCGAGGACAGCGGTCGCGCCGTACAGCGCGACCAGACCCAGGACGTACCGCAGCCGACGGTCGCGCAGCGTGCCGGCCTCACCGCGCGTCCGCGCCCGCTTCGTCTCGATGCGCCAGGCGCTGCGCACCCCACCCAGGATCGATCGGGGCAGGAACCCGTACACCGTCTCGCCCCGGCGCGCGCTGGCGGGATCCAGCGGCGTGGCCACGTTCTTGTGGTGGCCGTGGACGTGCTCCACGCAGAAGTGGGTGTAGGTGACCGTGGCGCAGAGCAGCTCGGCCAGCCCCCGGTGCGTGCGGTCCTTCCGATGCATCAGCTCGTGCGCGACGTTCAGCCCGGCCGCGCCGACGACGCCCGCCGAGAGCACCCACCCGACGGCGTCCAGCGGCGCCCGACCCTCGACGGCCACGGCCCACACCGTCCACGCCATCACCCCGAGCTGCAGCGGGATCCAGGCGAGCAGCACCCGATCGAACCACGGGTTCGCCAGCCGCGACGCCTCGTCCTCGACGTTGCGCGTGTCGAGGCCGAGCACGGCGTCGAGCCCCGGCGTCAGCACGAAGACGAAGATCAGGGTGGCAAAGGCCCAGGGCCCGCCGAGGCTCAGGCCCAGCGCTGCGGTCAGCGGGACGACGTAGGCGATCAGGTAGGGCAATGCGGCCATGGGGCACCTCCAGAGGATGTGCCGCCGACTTTATCTACTCGTCGGTAGATTCGCAAACGCCGAGAGCGCGGGGCGCTCAATCGAGGTCGTCGCCGCCCTCCTGCGCCCGCACCGTCTCCTCGAGGAACACGGTGTTCGGCACCGCGGTCATGCCCTGCTCCGTCTCGATCAGCGTCTGCGTCGCCGTGATGCCCCGCAGCGTGCCCGCGGCGTCGCGCACCTCGATGTGATCGCCCGACCGGAACACCTTGCGCGCGTAGAAGCCGCTGATCAGGTTGCGCGTGAAGTCGCGCGTGCCCAGCCCCACGGACAGGCCGAAGGCGAGCGCCATGCCGGCCAGCGCGCAGGCCGTCACCAGCCGCACGATGTCGGTGTCGATCTTCAGCTGGCTGATGGCGGTCAGCGCGAAGACGAAGGTGATGGCGCCCGACACCACGCGGCCCAGCGCCGGCCCGAAGTCGAGGCCGCTCTCCTGCGCCACCCGCGCGATGGTCGCCCCCACGCTCTGCGCCGCCCACATGCCGAAGAACAGCAGCAGCATCGCCGCCGCCACGTTGGGCAGGTAGTCCAGGATGCTGCCGATCGCCTGGGCCACCGCGTCGAGCCCCAAGGCGTCCGCCGCCGCGCCCGCGAAGACGAACAAGAGGACGAAGTAGAGGATCTTCGGCAGCACCTCGCTCAGCGAGTGGATGCCCATGCGCCTCAGCGCGTCGTCGATGCCCACGCGCTTCACCGCGTCGTCGACGTGCAACCG
>JAUHXL010000226.1 GCA_030426945.1 bacterium | reverse complement strand
GGCGCGGCAAGTCCATGGTGCTCGACGCCGGCGATCCGAACCACCGCTCGGCCGGCTCGTTCTTCCTCAACCCGAGGGTGTCGACGGCCACCGCCGACGCGGTCGCGGCGGCCGCGGGGCCCGAGGCGGGCCGCACCATGCCTCGCTGGCCCGCGGCCGACGGCGAGAAGCTCTCGGCGGCCTGGCTCATTCAGCGGGCCGGCATGGCGCCCGGCTTCGGTGAGGGCCCGGTGGGGCTGTCGACGAAGCACACGCTGGCCTTGGTGAACCGGGGCGGGGCGACGGCGGCGGACGTCGTGGCCTTCGCCGCCGCCGTGCGGCGCCGCGTGCACGAGCGCTTCGGCGTGTGGTTGCAGCCGGAGCCGGTGTTCCTGGGCTTCGACGCCCCGGTCGCGGAGCTGCTCGACGGCGCCTGACTCACCGCTCGGGGGAGCAGACCACGCCGGCCTCGCCGAACGCCCGCGCTCGCGCCGCGACCACCACCCGCAGCAGCGCGGCCCCCGCCTCGTCGAGGCCGCGGCCGAAGGCCACGACGCCGTCCTCGTGGCCGCCCATCGCGAAGACGCCGCCGTCGAGCAGGGCGGTCGAGCGCGCGAGATGACCCACCGCGTGCGCCATCGCGGGCGTCCCGTAGGCGACGGCGTCGGGCGTCGTGGGCAGGCGGAGGGCGGCCCGGGCGCGCCACACCACGGGGCAGTGGCCGTGCAGCACGGCGCGCACGTGCGGGCCGAGGTCGTAGACGGCGCCGTGGGTCAGCGACTCGCTGCTCGGGCGCGCGGGGCCGACGCTGTCGACGGTGTTGGCCACCGCGTCGTAGCGGCGCACGACGCAGAAGGCGCCGGCGTCGACGCAGGGCTGGCCGCCGGTCTGGGTGCCGCTGACCACGAAGGCGCGCGCGCCGCGGGCGCCGGGGAAGGGGCCCACGCGCGCCGAGACGTTGCCGTAGCCCGCGCCGTCATAGCGGGCGGCGTCCTGCCCGACGAGGCCCAGCTCGAACAGCACCGCGCGCCAGGCCGCCAGCCGCGGCAGCAGATCCCGCGCGGCGGGCGGCAGCGGGCCGTCCGCGTGCCGCGCGGCGAACTTGGTGACCCCCTCGGTGCGCGCGCTCATGGCGCGGCATCATACAGGCGTCCGCGGCCGGTTGACCCTCCCCGCGCGCCCGCGTAGCCTCGGCGGTCCACTGGTATCGCCCTCAATGACCGCGTCCCTCGTATGGGCGTAGGTCCAACGCGCAAGGAGCGCCCCCATGGCCGACAGCAACGACCCCGAATACGACTTCGTCCCCCGCGAGCTCAGCCCCGTCGAGACCCTGCGCCACAGCACCGCGCACCTGATGGCCTCGGCGGTCGAGAAGCTGTACCCGGGCACCCGGTTCGGCGTCGGGCCGCATATCGAGCACGGCTTCTATTACGACATGGACGTGCCGGGCACGATCACCAACGACGATCTGCCGCGCATCGAGGACGAGATGCGCGCCATCGCCAAGCAGAACCTGAAGTTCGAGCACTTCCTGCTGTCGCGGGACGAGGCGCGCGCTTGGGCCGAGCAGAACGATCAGGACTACAAGATCGAGCTGATGGAGGGCCTCGAGGACGCCAAGATCAGCTTCTACAAGCACGGCGACTTCACCGACATGTGCGCCGGGCCGCACGTGCGATACTCGAAGAAGATCAAGCACTTCAAGCTGACCCACGTGGCCGGCGCCTATTGGCGCGGCGACGAGAAGCGGCCGATGCTGACGCGCGTGTACGGGGTCGCCTTCGAGACGAAGGAGGATCTCGACGAGCACCTGCGCCTGCTCGAGGAGGCCAAGAAGCGCGACCACCGGCGCATCGGCAAGGATCTCGAGCTGTTCCGCATCACGCAGGAGTACGGCGGCGGGCTGGTGCTGTGGCTGCCCAACGGCGCCTTCATCCGCAAGCAGATCGAGGACTTCTGGCGCGACGCCCACCTCGAGCGGGGCTACGAGTTCCTGTTCACCCCGCACGTGGCGCCGCTGTCGCTGTGGGACAAGAGCGGCCACACGGGCCACTACAGCGACTCGATGTACACGCCCATGGACATCGACGGCGAGGCCTACCAGCTCAAGCCGATGAACTGCCCGTTCCACATCGGCGTGTACGGATCGCGGCAGCGCAGCTACCGCGAGCTGCCCCTGCGCTACGCCGAGCTGGGCACGGTGTACCGCTACGAGCGCAGCGGGGCGCTGCACGGCCTGATGCGCGTGCGCGGCTTCACGCAGGACGACGCCCACGTCTTCTGCACCGACGAGACGTTCGAGGCCGAGGTGGACGCCTGCCTCGACTTCGCCCAGCTGATGTACCGGACCTACGGCTTCCCCGACTACAAGGTGGAGCTGTCGTGCCGCGACAGCCAGGACACCAGCAAGTACCTCGGCGGCGACGAGATCTGGGAGCGCAGCGAGGCGACGCTGGCCGCGGTGCTCGACCGGCGCGGCATCGAGTACACGCGCATCGAGGGCGAGGCGGCGTTCTACGGCCCGAAGATCGACGTGAAGGTGGTCGACGCCATCGGGCGGACGTGGCAGCTGACGACGGTGCAGCTCGACTTCAACCTGCCCGAGCGCTTCGACCTGACCTACGTGGGGCCGGACAACCAGCCGCACCGGCCGATCATGATCCACCGGGCGCTGCTCGGCTCGATCGAGCGCTTCTTCGGCATCCTGATCGAGCACTACGCGGGCAACTTCCCGCCCTGGCTGGCGCCGGTGCAGGCCAAGGTGCTGCCGCTGTCCGAGAAGTTCCGCGACTACGGGGCCGACGTGGTGGCGCAGCTTCGGGCGCACGGCATCCGGGCCAGGCTCGACGACTCGGACGAGAAGCTGGGCTACAAGATCCGGCGGGCCGAGCTGGAGAAGGTGCCCTACGCGCTGGTCGTGGGCGGCCGCGAGGCCGAGGCGGGCACGGTCGGCGTCCGCAAGCGCCTCGAGGGCGATCTGGGCGCGATGCCGGTCGACACCTTCGCCGGGCGGCTGCTGGGTGAGGTGGAGCGGCGCGAGGGGTGACGCGCCCCGGCCACCCGCTCAGTCGCGCGTCGCCAGCGCGCTCAGCGGGTGGACGTTCCACTGCACCGGGCGGGCTGCGTCGGGCGCGAGGCACGCGAAGTGGCCGCGCGCCAGCGTCATCGCCAGGAGCTGGGCGTCGTCCCACCCGCACAGCTGGCCCGCCAGCGCGCGCAGGGGCCCCGCGTGCGCCACGACCACCACGTTGCCCGCCTCGGGCAGCGTCGCCCACCACGCCCGCACCCGCGCCTCCATGTCGGCGAAGGACTCGCCGCCGGGCATGGCGTGCGTGCGCCAGTCGACCTGCTGTTGAGCGAAGGGCTCGGGGTTCCGCTCGCGGGCGGCCGTCCAGGTGAGGCCCTCCCAGTCGCCGTGGTGCACCTCACGCAGGGCCGACGTGACGCGCAGCGTGGCGCCCAGCGCGCGGGCCAGGGGGCGGGCGGCCTGGCGGGCGCGCTTCAGATCGCTGGCGTGCACCGCGGTGGCCGCGCCGATGAGGCGGGCCAGGTTGCCGGCGGCCTCGGCGGCGCTCTCGGGCTCGGCGAGGGGGGCGTCCAGCCAGCCGAGCAGGACATCGTCGGGGACGGCCGCGGGGCCGGCGTGCCAGAGCCAGATGCGGCGGGCGGGGTCGGTCACGTGATCCTCTCCGGGCGGCCAATGGTGCGCACGGCGCGGCCGAGCGCCGCGGTCCGGGCCGGGTCCGGCGCGGCGCCACCGAAGCGCACGGCCTCGTACAGCGCGATGATGTCGCGGGCGATGTCGAGCTGCGGCGCGGCGCGCCGCTCGAGCTGGCGGAGGTACTCGGTGGCGGTGGTGGTGGGGCCGCGCGCCAGGCCGAGCGCGCTGTACTGGCGCGCCATCTCGGCGTACAGCGTCGCGACGGCGGCCGTGCGCCGCTCGGCGGCGGCGGCGGCGTCGGGCGGTCCCGAGCGCAGGCGGCGGTAAGCCAGCCAGAGGATGGCCGCGCCCAGCAGCAGCGCGAGGGCCCAGCCGAGCACGCGCCGCCCGGACGGGCCGCTGCCCGCGCGCTGGCCGGCGCGCCGATCGCTCGGCTCACCGAAGGCCGCGCGCCAGGCCCGGCGGAGCGTCGCGAGCGCCCCGATCTGCTGCTCGAGGTCGTACTCGATGACGTACTTGTACCAACGCAGGCGCAGGGCGTCCGCGTACTGCTGGAGCGTGTCGAGCAGGCCCGCGCTGGTGGCCATCGCGGCGCCGGCCGGCGTGGGATCGCGCGTCAACCAGTGCGCCACCCAGGCGCACGCGCCCGGCCCGCTGCAGCGCTCCTCGGGCAGCAGCACCTCGACCCAGGCGTGCGCGTTGCCCTGCTTGACCGCCAGGTAGCCGCCGTAGGCGTTCCAGGTGCCGCCGAGGAAGCCGTTGACGCTGCGGGCGGGGATGCCGACGGCGCGCAGCATGATCACCATGGCCGTGGCGAAGTACTCGCAGTGGCCTCGGCGCTGGACGAAGAGGAAGTCCTCGACCGGCGGCAGCGTCGGATCACGTTTCAGATCGAGGGTATAGGCGTAGTCGCTGCGTAGGTGACGCTCGAGGCGGTCGACGGCCTCGCCCACGGTCGTGGCGTCCCCGACGACGCGCCGGGCGAGGGCGCGCACGCGGGGGGCCAGGTCGGGGGGCAGCTGCAGGTAGCGGGCGTAGGGGGCGCGCTCGACCACGCCGCGGAAGTCGGTCAGCGGGCGGCGCAGCAGCCGCGCGTCGACGGTCGGCGGCTCGCTCGTGACGAAATAGCGGAAGGCGACCTCGTCGGTCTGCTCGTAGAAGACGTCGCCCTCCTGATCGACCTGGATGCCGCGGTAGCGCCCCAGGGGGACCGCGGCGCGCCCCTCGGGCTGGTCGAGCCGGACGTGGTGCAGCCGGCTGAGCCCGAACAGCACGCGCGACTCCATCGGCTCGAGGTAGATGGCCTGCTCGATGGTCGGCCCGACGGGCTCCCGGTCGGGGCGGACGTCGAAGTGGTCGCCGGTGGGGCGCACCGTCCGGCGGGTGTTGGCGCGCGACTTGGTCCAGGTGCGCCCGTCGTAGTGATCGAAGGCGATGCCGCGCCAGTAGGGCTCGGCCAGCGTCCGCAGCGACGGATCGGCGAACTCGACCCGCATCACCACGGTCGGGTCGTCCTTGATCACGCCGAAGCTGCCCAGCTCGATGCGGTCGCTGAAGCCGGACATCATGATGCCGGGGCGGCTCTTCTTGAAGAAGAAGCCGAAGCCGACGCGTGGGAAGAGGAAGAAGAAGCTCAGCGCGCCCGCGAAGACGACGAGCGACACGAGGCTGGTGGCGAGCAGGAAGTGGCCGCCCACCAGCTTTCGCGAGTTGAGCACCCGCTGCACCTGCACCGGGCGCCCCTGCAGCGAGTCGCCGTACTTGAGCAGGTAGTTCTCCTCCATCTCGCGCTTGAGGTGGAAGAGGATGAGCGTCCAGGTGGTGAAGACGATGTAGGCGAGGAACAGCACGCCGTACACCAGATCGCTGTTCAGCGCGGTGGCGGCGACCATCTGCAGGAAGCTCACGACATAGAGCTGCAGATAGTCGCGGCTGGTGCGCCGGTTGAAGGCCTTGTTGATCGACAGGAAGACGATGAAGTGCACGCCGCTGAGCAGCAGCGAGCCGGCGCTGAAGACGTCGACCACCGTCTTGGCCAGCATCAGCAGCGTCAGGATGTTCCAGGCGGTGTCGTAGCGGGCCGGATCGACGCGCGGCGGCTCCCAGAACCAGCTGACCGCCAGGCCGCCGAGGGCGAGGGCGCTGACCAGCGGGTGCAGCTCGCCCGAGGCGACCAGCGCCAACAGGCTGGTGAGGACCATGAGGAAGCTGGTGACCTTGTGGACGACGACGAAGCGCACCTCAGGCCCCCTGCTCGTAGACCTGCGCGAAGCCGCTCGCCGCGGCCAGGTGACGGGCGCGGCGATGCGTCACCAGCAGGGCGGGGCCGCCGCGCGGGGGCGGGCGTAGGGGGGTCGCGTCCGGCGCGGCCGGCTCGAACTCGAGCAGCGCCAGGCGGCGCAGGGCCGGGTGCAGGCCGAGGCCGCCCTCCTGCACCGTGAGGTGATCGTCCCCGGTGATCAGGTCGACGACGTACCCGCGGTCGGCGAAGTGGACCACCAGCGAGGCGGCGAGGTCGACGCAGCGGTCGAGATCCGGCGCGGCCTCGGCGGCGTCCAGATCCGGCGGCAGGCGGTCGTTGAGCACCACCGACACGCGGCGCACCCCCTCGGACTCGTACTCGCGCAGCACCAGGCGGCCCTCGCGCGCCGAGCGCTTCCAGTGGATGTCGCGGGCGTCGTCGCCGGTGCGGTACTCGCGCAGGCCGTGGAACTCGCGGCCGCTGCCCCGCCGCGGGTGGGCCAGGGTGCCGCGCTGATCCTGCGTCTCGAGCGCGGGGTGTGCGATGGGGTGCACGCGCGGCAGCACCACCAGATCGACGGGCGCGGCCAGGCGGTGGCTCTTCACGAAGAAGGCGAAGGGGAAGCGCGTACCGACCTTCAGCCCCTCGTAGCGGTACAGCCCACGGCGCTCGAACTCGGCGCGGTAGCTGGTGTGCTGGCGGGCGCCGGCCGGCACCTTGAGGAAGTAGCACTTCTTCGCCAGCGGCCGGCCGTCGATCACGTCCTCCACCTGCACGCTGAACGAGGGCAGCCGCCTCTTGCCGTTGGTCAGCGCGATGCCGGTCAGGAAGGGCCGCCCGGCGAAGACCTGCCGGGGCAGGGTGCGGGTCACCGAGAGGCCGCGCAGCGTCTGTTCGCTGAGCACCCCGCTGACGATGATCATCGACAGCAGCATGCCCAGAAACAGGTAGAGCAGGTTGTTGCCGGTGTTGATGGCCGCGAAGCCGACGCCCAGGGTGATGGCGACGAGGTACTTGCCCTCGCGGGTGAACTCGAGGCGGGCGCGACCCTCGGCGCCGCGCCGCCGACGCATGCGACGCAGCAGCAGGCCGAGCCCGATGACGGCCCCGAGGGGCACGAGCAGCGAGAGCGCGGTGGCGAAGCCGAAGCGGCCGAGCAACACGGCCACCAGCGCGCCGCCCGCCCCGATGGCGAGGATGCGGCGCAGGCCGAGCCCGCCGGGGGACAGGATGGGGCGGAGGGACCGCGGGGCAGCGGACGTCACCGCGTCAGCATGGCGCATGCGTGCAAGGGGAGCAAGGTGCCGGGACGACCCGCGTGTGCGCCCCCTCGCGCTCGTCGACGCCACGACGCGGTGCCGGGGCGCGCCCCCCCCCGATCAGGGCGGGGGGCCGTCGACGACACCGTCGCGAGGTGGTCGAGGCGCCGTCATCGGGTGGTGGCCCGGAGGTGAGGCACCGGAGGCGTAGCGGAGCGACGTCGAGGATGCCGAGGCGAGGAAACGCCGCCCGAGGGCGGCGGATCGGCCGCCGCAGCCGGTGGCGGCGGCGGGCACCCGCCCCTACCAGGACGCCTTGACGACGCCCGGGAGGTTGCCGGCGAGGGCCTCGTCGCGCAGCGCGATCCGGCTGAGGCCGAACTTGCGGTAGTAGGCGCGGGGGCGGCCCGTCAGCGCGCAGCGGTTGCGGATGCGGGTCGCGCTCGCGTCGCGGGGCATCTTCGCCAGGGCCTTCTGCGCTTCGATCTTGTCGTCCATGGACGCGTTGGCGTCCTTCATGACCTTGATCAGCTCCGCACGGCGCGCGGCGTACTTGGCGACGAGCTTCTTGCGCTTCTCGTTCTTGATGATCTTGCTGGTCTTCGCCATCTGGGGACTTCTCCGCTGGCCCGCGCCATACGGGCTGTGATCGCATTGGCGGCGCATTCTGCACGAAGCGATACGCCGACGCAACCCGCAAGCGCGGTTCGCGGGTCGATCAGCGCCGCCGCCGCCGGGTGAGCGCGAGGCCCGCGGCCAGCAACCAGGCGAGGGGCGCGCCCTCGGGGGGGGCGTCGCTGGCGCGGCAGTCGCAGCCGGCGGCGCCGTCTCCGCGCGACGGGCCGGCGTCTGGGGTGGCGTCCGTTCGAGCCGACGTGTCGCGGGCGGGCGCGGCGTCGCGGCTCGGGGCCGCGTCGGCGGTGAGCCGCGCGTCGGGCGCGGGCGAGGCGTCGACCGCGGAGGCGGCGTCGAGCGCCGGGGCGGCGTCGAGCGCCGGGGCGGCGTCGAGCGTGGGGGCGGCGTCGGCGGTGGGGGCCGCGTCGACCGGGCCCGCGGCGTCGGGCATCGGGGCGGCGTCGGGCCGGGGGCCGGCGTCCGGCGCGGCGTCGCCCGCGGGGGCCGCGTCGGGCGCGACCGCGTCGGGCGGAACGGCCGCGTCGTCCACGGGCGCCGCCGCGTCCCCGGCGGGGGTCGCGTCGGGCGTGGCCGCCGCGTCGCCCGCGGCGGCGGCGTCGGGCGTGGTCGCCGCGTCGCCCGCGGCGGCGGCGTCGGGCGTGGCCGCGGCGTCGCCGGCGGGGGCGCCGTCGCGCAGGATCGCCGCGTCGCCCGGCCCCGCGGCGTCAGCCACCATCGCGCCATCGGGATCGACCGCCGCGTCGGTCGCGCCCGCGTCCACGGCCGCGTCCGGGACGCCGCCGTCCGGCGGGCACCCGCCGCCGTCGTCCGGGGCGGGGCAGGGCGGGGGCGCGCAGTCGTCGCCGCAGGGCGCGAACACCACGCCCGGCCGCTCGAACACCGCGAAGCCCACCGCCTCGGCCGCGTGCGTCCGCTCCCCGTCGCCGCAGCCCTCCTCGCGTACGCGCGCCTGCGCGCCGCGCCCCGTCGACGTGGCCGCGTCGAAGCGCACGGTGCCGGGATCGCTCCCCGCGAAGCTCGGCGGCCCGAAGAACACCACCGGCGCGAACGCGTACCGCTGCTGGAAGTCGACGCGCACGAAGGTGTTGGCCACGCCCGCGGCCTGCCCCGCCTCGTTCGGCAGCCGGCCGGCGTCCGCGCCCGGCTCGATCGCCACCCAGGCCACCGCCTCGGCCGCGGGCGCCGGGCCGTCCTCCTCGCGCTGCACGCGCAGCGCGAAGCCGTCGGGCGTCAGCGTGCCCGCGTCGTACCGCACCGCGACCACGGGCGCCGCCGGATCGCCCTCGAGCGTCGCCAGGACGGTCGGCGCCGCGCTCAGCGGCGCGGGCAGCTCGACCGCCTGCCATGCGTCGACCACCCCTTCGGACCGTCCGGCCACCACGCGGCGGCCGTCGGGCAGCGTCGTCTCGCCGGCCTCGACGACCATCCAGGGCACGGCCTCCTCGCCGTGGGTGTCGTCGTCGCAGGCGAAGCGCGCCACCCGGACCTCGAAGCCGTCGGGCCCGACCCCGCGCACCCGCACGGCCGCCGCGGTGGCGTCCGCGTAGCTGGGCGCGCCCACGATCACGACCGGGTTCGCCCACCGTTGGGTGAACGCCACCCGCGTCCAGGCCCCGCCCGTGGTCGCCACGCCCACCTCGACCGCCGGCCGCGCCTGCCACGGCGGCGGCGGCGCCAGGTCGCGGATCCACGGCGCCAGCGTCGCCAGCCAGGTCGGGTCGACCAGGCTGCGCCCCAGCGGCGGCATCTGCGTCCCGTCGTCCGCCGCGTCGCGCCGGTACAGCTCCGACGCCGCCACGTCGCCCGGCGCCACCACGACGCCGGCGGGATCCGAGTTCTCGCCCTCGTTGCGTTGGTTCACCAGCCGGTGTGCCGCGAAGTCGGCCACCAGCCGCGCGTCGAACGCGCCCTCGACGCCCGCCGGCCGGTGGCACCCCGCGCAGTTCGCGTCGAGGTACGAGAACACCCGCGCGGTCGGCGTGGCGGCGGCGTCGTCCAGGGCCACCGAGCGCGGCAGATCCTCGACGTCGCCGGGCCGCGGACGCAGGGCGTCGAGGGCATCCAAGGCCTCGATCTGATTGACGATCTCACCCGTCGCCGGATCGGCCCACGCGCCGTTGAGCTGCTGCGTGTTCACGCCCAGCGCCGTGCCGGCCACCGGGGTGTGGCACTGCATGCACGCGTCGCGGCCGGGGAAGGTCCACACCTGCTCGACGGGATCGCCGGCGGGATCCAGGTAGGCCAGGTGGCGCGTCTCGCGGCCGGTCAGCAGGACGGCGTCGGCGCCGTCCTCGTCCCAGCGATAGGTGACGCCGTAAGGGCCCGCCTCGGTGAAGGTCAGGAAGCGCGTCTCGAGCCGGATGGGCGTCGGCGAGGCCGCCAGCTCGAAGTGCTTCATCATCACGGTGCCGACGGGGAAGCCCCAGGGCGCGTCGGGGCGGAAGTCGATGCGCTCGGCGGCCGTGTCGTGCGCGCCGTCGTTGGGCAGCGCCAGCCAGCGACGCTTCAGCGCGCCGTCCGACCACAGGGGCGTGTTGACGGTGTAGGGGCGCAGGCCGGGCGCCGGGGTCAGCGTCTCGAGGTCGGCGAAGGCGCCCAGATCGCTCAGGCGGGCCGGGGGATCGGGGTTCGACGCGTCTTCGGGCACCACGCGGTGGAGGGTGCCGCCCTCGCGGTCGTCGTTCACGTTCACGCCGTCCAGCTTCACGACGTAGATCTCGCCCGCGGCGTCGGTGGCGAAGCTGGCGATGCCGAAGCCCGAGCTGCAGTTCGGGAGCTGCGTCAAGAGCGCGACGTCGTCCTGCGTCATGCCGCCCGGCCGCGCGGCGTCGACGCTGTAGATGCGCCCGCTGGCGTGGTCGGCGAACAGGAAGCGGCCCTGCAACTCGGGGTACAGGTCGCCGCGGTAGACGAACCCGCCGATGACCGAGTTCGAGGT
>JAUHXL010000225.1 GCA_030426945.1 bacterium | reverse complement strand
CTGCGCGTCGTCTTCATGGGCACGCCCGACTTCGCCGTGCCCGGCCTCGAGGCGCTCGTCGAGGCGGGCTGCGCGGTCGTCGGCGTCGTCAGCCAGCCGGACCGACCCAAGGGCCGCGGCCGCAAGGTGCAGCGCACCCCCGTCGCGGCCTGCGCCGACCGCCACGGCCTGCCGGTGTTCCAGTGGCCGCGCCTCAACGACGCCAGCTACGCCACCCTGCGCGACCTGGCCCCGGACCTGTGCGTGGTGGTCGCCTACGGCAAGATCCTGCCCCGGCGCTACCTCGAGCTGCCGCCCCACGGCTGCCTCAACGTGCACGCCAGCCTGCTGCCCGCCCTGCGCGGCGCCGCGCCCATCCAGTGGGCGGTCATCCGCGGCCACCAGCAGACCGGCATCAGCATCATGCGCATGGACGCGGGCATGGACACCGGCGACGTGGCGCTGAGGGTGCCGACGACCATCAGCCGCGACGAGACCGCCGGCGAGCTGCATGACCGCCTCGCCCCGCTCGGCGCGCAGGCCCTCGGCCGCGCCCTCGACGCGCTGTGCGCCGGCACCCTCACCTTCACCCCGCAGGATCACGCGGCGGCGACGCTGGCCCCGATGCTGTCCAAAGAGGACGGCCGTCTCGACTGGTCGTGGCCCGCCCAGCAGGTGCACGATCGCGTGCGGGGCACGGCGCCCTGGCCGGGGGCCTTCGTCGAGCGGGCCGAGGGGCCGCTGAAGATTCACCGCACCCGCCTGGCCGACGGCGGCGGCCCGCCGGGCAGCGTCATCGCGCACGACGCCGACGGCCCGCGCGTGGCCTGCGGCGACGGCGCGGTCACCCTGCTGTCGCTGCAGCGCCCCGGTCGCACGGCGGTGGGCGGCGCCGACTTCCTGCGGGGCACGCCGCTGCCCATCGGGGATCCGCTTTGACCGCGTCGGGATCCAGGGCGGCCACGCGCCTCGGTCGAGGCGCCCGATGAGCCCGCGCCGCCGCTTCGAAGGGGACGCCCGCTACGTCGCCTACCTGGTGCTCGAGGCGCTCGACGAGCGCGAGGCCTTCCTGCAGCCCGCCCTGCAGGCCGCCGCCCAGCGCGCGCGCCTCGACGGGCGCGACCGCGGGCTGGCGCTCGAGCTGGCCAGCGGCGTCTGCCGCTGGCGCGACGCCCTGGATCACGTCCTCGCCCAGCACCTCAGCCGCGGCCTGGCCGACACCCCGCCGGCCGCCGTGCGCGTGCTGCGCCTGGGCGTCTATCAGCTGCACTGGCTGGATCGCATCCCCGCGCGCGCCGCCGTGCACGCGACGGTCGAGCTGGCGCGGCAGGTGGCCGGCGACGGGCCCTCCCGCCTGGTCAACGCGGTGCTGCGCGCGGTGCAGCGCGCCCCCGGACCGCTCGACGAGGCCACCCTGCTGCGCCTCGCCCAGCCCGCGTGGCTGCGCGCCGCGTGGGTGGACGAGGGCGGCGAGCCCTGGGCCGACGCCGCCGCCCGCGCGGGCAACGCCGCCGCGCCGCTGACCGTGCGCGTCGACGCGCCGGGGGTCGACCGGGCGGCGCTGATCGCGCGCCTGAACGACGAGGGCGCCGAGGCGACGCCCGCGGCGCACGCGCCGGACGCGGTGCACGTCGCCCACCACCCCGCGCCCTTCGACGGCGCCGCCTTCCGCGACGGCTGGTGGGTGGCGCAGGACGAGGCCAGCCAGCTCGTGGTGCACCTGCTCGATCCCCGGCCCGGTGATCAGGTGTGGGACGCCTGCGCGGCCCCCGGCGGCAAGACTCGCGCGATCGCGCGGCGCCTGGCGACCGAGGGGCGCGTCGTCGCCACCGACGTGCACGCCGCGAAGGCCAAGCGGCTTGCCCGCGCGCTCGCCGATCTCGGCCCCACCGTCGAGGTCGAGGCGCGCGACGCCGGCGAGCCGCCGCCGGGCCCCTTCGACAAGGTGCTGCTCGACGCGCCCTGCACCGGGCTGGGGGTCATCCGCCGGCACCCGGAGATCAAGTGGCGCCGGACCCCCGAGGACGTCGTCGAGCGCGCCGCGACGCAAGCCCGCCTGCTGCGCGCCGCGGCCGACGCCGTGCGCCCGGGCGGCGTGCTGGTCTACAGCGTGTGCAGCGATCAGCGCGCCGAGGGGCCCGACGTCGTGTCGGCCTTCCTCGCCGAGCGCCCGGACTTCGACCTCGAGGCGCCGCCCGAGGGCCCGGTGGACTGGCGCCCCCTGCTGCACGACGGCTGCCTGCGCACGCGCCCGCACCTGCACGACGCCGACGGCTTCTTCGCCGCGCGGCTGCGGCGGCGCCAGCATGGCCCCCCGGAGGCCCCATGACCCCGCGCATCGCCCCCTCGATCCTCTCGGCCGACTTCGGCCGCCTCGCCGCCGAGGTCGCCGCCGTCGACGCCGCGGGCGCCGACTGGATCCACCTCGACGTGATGGACGGGCATTACGTGCCCAACCTGACCTTCGGCCCGCAGCTGGTGCGCGCGATCCGCGGCGCGACGACCAAGCCCTTCGACGTGCACCTGATGATCACCGACCCGGACACCTACGCGCCGCGCTTCCGCGACGCCGGCGCCGACTCGATCACCGTGCACGCCGAGACCTGCCCCCACCTGCACCGCAGCCTGCAGGGCGTGCGCGAGACGGGCGCCCGGGTCGGCGTCAGCCTGAACCCGCACACGCCCCTGTCGGTGCTCGACCACGTGCTCGAGGACGTCGACCTGGTGCTGCTGATGACCGTCAACCCCGGCTTCGGCGGTCAGTCGTTCATCCCGCAGATGGTCGACAAGGTGCGGCGCCTGCGGTCGATGGTCGACGCGCGCGGTTTGCCGGTTGACATCGAGGTGGACGGCGGGATAAATACGCGCACCATTTTCGAGGTTGCGCAGGCCGGCGCGAACGTGTTCGTGGCTGGCTCGGCGGTCTTCGGAGGTGACGATTACGCCGAAGCGATTCGCTCCCTGCGGGGGCAAGCCGCGGCGGCGCTTGGCGGGGCGTAGCGCAGTCTGGTAGCGCACTTGCTTCGGGAGCAAGGGGTCGGAGGTTCGAATCCTCTCGCCCCGACCAAGAAAAAGAAAAGCCGGAGCCACTGAGTGGCTCCGGCTTTTTTTTTTTCGTCGCGCGTGCGTCGCCCGAGAGCGGCCGCCCGACGACGCAGCCTACTGCTGGAAGTCGCTGACGTCGCCGAGGCCCACGCGGATGACCTCGGCCGGATCCTGCGTCAGATCCACCACGCTCGAGGGCACGCCCGGCACGTCGCCGCCGTCGAGCACCGCGGCGAGGCCGTGGCCGAACACCGACTCACAGTGCCAGGGGTCGTGGATCGTCTCGTTGGTGTCGGGATCGATCGCCGTCGTCACGATGAGCGGGCGGTCCACCGCCGCGATGATCGCCTGCGGCACCCCGTGGGCGGGCACCCGCACGCCGAAGCGCTTGCGCTTGTCGCCGATGCGGCGCGGCAGGTTGCGGTTCGCCTCGAGGATGAAGCAGTACGGACCGGGCAGGTAGCGGCGCAAGAGCCGGAACGCGCGGTCGTCGACGAGCGCGAAGTCGCTGATGTGGCGCAGATCGCGGAACACCAGCGCCAGCGGCTTCTTGGGATCCAACCGCCGCAGCGCCATCAGCTTCTGGACGGCGGTGCGGTTGTCCGGCAGGCACGCCAGCGCGTAGGTGGTGTCCGTCGGGATGGCCACCACCCCGTCGTCCTCGAGGAACGTGACGACGCGCTCGATGCGGTAGGGCGAGGGGTACCGCCCGTCCATCTGCAGAATCATGCGTCCTCCTCGGGCCGTGGCGCTTCGTCCACGACGCCGGGCAGCGACACCTGCGGATCGTCGAGGCGCCGCCGGTACAGCAGCGCCGTCCGGCCGATCACCTGCGCCACGTGGCTGCCGGTGGCGTCGGCGAGATCCTGGGGCGTCTGCTTGCGATCCACCGGCGCCTCACTCGACACCGACACCTTGATCAGCTCGTGCGTCTCGAGCGCGTCGAGCGTGGCCGCGACCACCCCGTCGGTGACGCCGGCGTGGCCGACCTGGACGACGGGCTTGAGGTGATGGCCGTGGCCCCGCAGGGCGCGGCGCTGGGCGCCGGTCAACGTGCGGGGGCTCTTCGGAGGTGGGGTGTCGGTCATGGGGTCCCTCGGGCGCGAAGGGGGCAGACTATGCCGATCCGCGCCCATGGGGGCAAGGTCAGGTCTGCGCACGAGCCGCTGGTGGTTCTTCCGACCGGCTGTCGGCGGTCATCCGTCAGCGGTCAGCCGGGCCCGTGCCCTGTGCCGAAGTCGAAAACACCCGGCAAGGTCAGCGTGCGCGGCGGCGGCGGGTGACGCCGAACAGGCCGACGAGCGCGAGCAGCCACGCGGTGGGCGCGCCGCCCTCGCCGCTGGCGTCGCACTCACAGCCGTCGCTCGAGGGGCTCGACCCGGTCACCGAGCCGCCGTCGGGCGCGACGCCCATGTCGACCCGCTGGCTGCCGCCCCGCCCGTCGCCGTCGCTCGCGCACTCGCCGCGGTGGCAGGCCGCCCCGTTGGGGCACTCGGTCCACAGGCAGGGATCGTCGACGCAGCGACCGTCGCTGCACATCCGGCCGACCGGGCAGTCCACCTCGAAGCAGGGATCCTCGACGCAGGCCCCGTTGACGCACACCTGGGGGAAGCCGCAGGCGACGCGGGCGCAGGGATCCTCCTCGCAGCCGCCGTTGACGCAGCGCTGCCCGTCGCCGCAGGCGGCCTGCGCGCAGTCGTCGAAGCACTGGCCCTCGAAGCAGCCCTGGCCGGCGCCGCACTGCACCGTGGCGCAGGGGTCGGCCTCGCAGCGCCCGCCCCGGCAACGCTGGCCGTCGGCGCAGCCCGTGCCGTAGCAGTCGTTGGGCTCGCACGCGCCGAGCGAGCAGTAGCTGCCCGCGGGGCAGGCGATGCCGACGCAGGGATCGGCGCACTCGCCGTCCTGGCACACCTGCCCGTCGGGGCAGTCGGTGTTGCGGCAGGTCGCCAGGCAGTAGCCGCGCACGCAGGTGCGGTTGCCGAAGCACTCGCCGACCTCACAGGGGGGCGCGCACTCGCCGTTGACGCAGGCGTCGGTCTCGGCGCGGCAGAGGGTGCCCTCGTCCTGCTGGCCGTTGCAGTCGTTGTCGATGTTGTCGCAGACCTCGACGCGGCTCGGGCCGCAGTAGGCGCAGGCGTTCAGGACGCCCTCGTCGACGTCGCCGTCGCAGTCGTTGTCGATCGCGTCGCACAGCTCGGCGCTGGGCTGGCTGCCGCCGCGGCAGATGACCTCGCCATCGACGCAGGCGCTCGTGCCGGCGGTGCAGGCGCCGGAGGCGACACCGCAGGGCTCGCCCGCCTCGGGGAAGGCCTCGTCGATCGAGCCGTCGCAGTCGTCGTCGAGCCCGTTGCAGATCTCGGACGGCACCGGCCCGCACTCACCGCAGGCGTTGAGGGTGTCCTCGTCCACGGTGCGGTCGCAGTCGTCGTCCACGCCGTTGCACACCTCGGCCTGCGGATCGCAGTCGCAGCGCGGGCAGTTCGCCGAGTGCTCGTCGATGCGGTTGTCGCAGTCGTCGTCCTCGCAGTTGCAGATCTCGCTGGGCAGATCGCCGCACGCGCCGCAGGCGTTCTGGACCCCCTCGTCGCTGCGGTTGTCGCAGTCGTCGTCGCGCCCGTTGCACACCTCGATGGGCGCGTCACCGCAGCCGCCGCAGCGGTTCAGGACGCCCTCGTCGGTCGCGCCGTCGCAGTCGTCGTCCATGCCGTTGCAGACCTCGGGCATGTCGTCCCCGCAGGCGCCGCAGCGGTTCAGCACGCCCTCGTCGACCTGCCCGTCGCAGTCGTCGTCGAGGCCGTTGCACACCTCGCCGCGCGGATCGCCCGGGATGGCCGAGCAGTCGGTGCCCTGGCCGTCCTCCGAGCAGGCGACCACCCCGTCGCGCCCGCACTCGCCGCGCCCGACCGAGCAGGGGCGACCCAGGTTGCCGAAGCCCTCGTCCACGAGGTCGTCGCAGTCGTTGTCGACGCCGTCGCACAGCTCGCGCGGCCGGGCCTCGCCCACCGCCGCCTCGAGCGCGTCGGCCAGCCCCGCCGCGTCGTCGGCCTGATAGGCCGTGCCGTTCACCAGGTCCGGGCGGCCCTGGGCGTTGACCGCCGTGCCGCCCGCGCGCGCCATCGCGTCGAGGCCGTCGGCGAACACCGTGCCGCGGCCGAAGCCGACCACGAAGGTGCGCACGTCCTTGGTCTGGCCGCCCGCGCGCAGGTTGCGCAGCTCGGTGGCCTGCGCGACGAGCTCGGCCTGGATGGCCGGGTTGTCCTCTTCGCCGGGGCACTGCTGGAAGCCGTCGGTCAGCAGCATCAGGTAGTAGGGGCGGCAGGCCGCCTCGGGATCGGCGGCGATGATGCGGCGCAGCTCCGTCGTGGCCGTCTCGACGGAGAAGGTCAGCGGCGTGTAGCCGTTGGCGCGCAGCTCCTTGTTGTTGGGGTACATCTCGACGCCGTCCATCCACGACAGCACCGCGTCGCGGCTCTGCGCCGAGGGCTCGACCAGCAGATCGGCGGGGCCGCAGCCGTTCGACATGCCGTCGTAGTTGGTCGCCACCACCTGCCCGCCGCTGTAGTACTGCGCCGAGCGGTTCGGATCCGTGTGGATGGGGCTGCCATAGCCCGCGTCGCCCGGCTCGAGCTGGCCGTAGCGCATCAGGCCGAACTGCACGGTCGGCGCGTCCTCGATGACCGTCGCCAGCGCCCCCTTGGCGAACCACAGCTTGCTGCCGTCGGCGGGCTCCTCGCACAGCAGGTGCGGGTACTCGGCGCTGCCGTCGCCCTGACAGTTCGTGGTGTCCTCGGGGTTCCAGAGCATCGAGCCCGAGGTGTCGAAGATCACCATCACGCGGGGGGCGCGATCCTGGGCCATCGTCGCGCCGGGCAGGGCACAGACGAGGGCGAGGGCGGTCAGGGCGGAACGCATCATCGAGGTCTCCTCACGCCAGCGGCCCGCAGCGGCCCGGCTTCGGCCCGCCCATTCAAGACACGTTCCACCCCGCGCCGCCTCCAGAGGAAGACAGACCGATCCGGAGCGGACGATGGAGTCGGGCAGACGGCGGGAGAAGATAGAGAACCGGCCGCCGGCATGTAAAGTCGCCGGCGGCGTACCGCGGGGGGACGGGGCCGCGCGCGGTCCCGTCAGTCCTGGCGCTTGGCCTTCAGGGCCGCGACGATGCGCCGGGTGCGTTCGACGTCGGGCGTGGGCGCCTCGGCGTCGGCGTCGGTGCCCGCGATCGCCGCGAGCGCCTCCGCCTCCATGAGGGCCAACCGCGCCGCCACGTCGTCGCGGTGTTCGGCGGCCACGCCGTCGAGCTTGTTGTCCAGCCGGGCGTCGGGCGGCAGCGCCGCGCCGTGTCGCATCCGCAGGATGCGCTCGTCGGCGGCCGTGAAGCCCTGCGCCTCGCGCTCTTCGCTGACCACCGTCGTGGTGGTGGTCTGAGATTCGTTCTTCTTCACCACGACCTCGCGCACGTCATGCCTCGGTGCGTCACCCGCACCCGCACCACGCCAGAATGATTGTCGTGCTGGCGAGCCGTCGGGCCATCGAGCGGCTCGTTTCCTGCCCCCCGACTCTTACTATACGGACCCGAGCCAGCCAACTTTTTGCGGGGACACGCACCAAGTGCCCCAAATCCTTCGACCTGTCGTCGCCCCACCGGCGGGCGACACCCCGGCGTCCCCTGGTCGGGTCGCGTTATCCGGCGGGGCGCGCTGTTCGAAAGCAGCAATCGTTCCACCTCGCCCGCCGCGCGCCCCCGTCGCTGGGGTCGGCCGGGTGACCACCCGACCCGCCACCGTGACGCCCACGGCGCAACCCGAGTAGCCGCCTCCCACGCTGATCGAGCGCGGCTCATCGGCGCAGGCGCTCGAGGTGCTCTTTGAGGCGCCGACCGTATTGCTCCCGGTTCAGCAGCCCACGATCCGCCAGCATCGACAGCATCACCTGATGGGCGACCGACGCCTCGCGCAGAATCTCGTACACCCGCGCGAGCTGCCCCCGCAGGCGATCGACCTCGGCGCGCAGGTCGCCCTCGTCGTCGCCCCCCACCGGCGCCGCCGCGGGCGGCGCGACCGAGGCCGGCGCCCCGGACGGCTCCTCGTGACCCACCCGCACCTGCAACCCCTGGCTGAGCGGGGTGCCGCCGCCGGGCGGCGCGGTCGGCGCGTGCGCGCTGGCGGGGGGGCCGTAGAAGCGCGCGAGCGCCTCCTCGACCTCGGACGCCATCGCCACCTGCGGCCGGATGGTGTGGCCGGTGCGGAAGCGCAGCTCGTCGAGGGACTCCTGGTCGGCGGGATCCGCCATCGCCACCTCGAGCACCCCGGCGGCGGTGTCGAGGAACAGCGGCAGCAGCTGCCGCTCGCGCGCGAAGTCGGCCGACACCAGATCGAGGATGCGGCGCGGGATCATCACCGTGGTCGCCAGGGGCGCCACCTCGACCCCGAGCTGGGTACCGAGCGCCTCGAGGATCTGCGACTCCTCGCAGTCGCCCCGCGACACCAGCACCTCGCCGACCCGGTGGCCCCACAGGGCCGCCTCGGCCAGCGCCAGCTTCAGCTGCTCCTCGTCGATCACCCCGGCCTGCACCAGGATCTCGCCCAGGCGTTTGTGCATGACCCCCTCCTCGGCGCGCACCATACCTCGATTTCCACCCGGCGCGCAGGCGCGAAACCGGGCGGGCGGGCGCCGCGTCTGTCTTGACCTCGGGTGTCGCACAGTGCAAAGGACGGGCGGCCCCCAGTCCCCCCCCGGAGGTTTCGTGAACGAGGACCAGATCAAGGCGCTGTTGAGTGACGTGCCCGCCCCCGGCGGCGAGGGCGACATCGTGTCGGCCGGCATCGTGCGCGAGGTCGAGGTGGACGGCGGCGAGGTGGTCGTCGTGCTTCGCTTCGAGGGCATCGCGCGGGACGCGCGCCACGTGGTGGAGGATCAGGTGCGCACGCGGCTGGGCAACACGCCCGGCGTCGAGGAGCTGTTCCTCGAGATCGAGGTGCCGGATCTTCCCGAGCCCAAGGCGCCGCCCGCCGGCGTGACCTTCGGCGGCGGGGCCGGCCCGGCGGCCGCGGCGGCGCCCAAGCCCAAGGGCGCGCTGAGCGGCGTCACCCACCTGATCGCGGTGGCCAGCGGCAAGGGCGGCGTCGGCAAGTCGACGGTGGCGGTGAACCTGGCCCTCGCGCTGGCGAACCGCGGCGCCACCGTCGGGCTGTGCGACATCGACATCTACGGCCCCTCGGTGCCCATCCAGCTCGGGGTCGCCGGCGCCAAGCCCGGTGTCTCGGCCGACCAGAAGCGCTTCCTGCCGGTGGAGGCGTACGGCCTGAAGGTGATGTCGATCGGCTTCCTGGTCGACGACGACACCCCGGTCATCTGGCGCGGCCCGATCGTGTCGTCGGTGGTGAAGCAGTTCCTCGAGGACGTGGAGTGGGGGACGCTGGACTACCTGGTCATCGACATGCCGCCGGGCACCGGCGACGCGCAGCTCACCCTCAGCCAGTCGGCGCCGCTGACCGGCGCGGTCATCGTCACGACGCCCAGCGAGCTGGCCCTCGTCGACGCGGTCAAGGGCCTGCAGATGTTCCGCAAGGTGGACACGCCGGTGCTGGGCATCGTCGAGAACATGAGCCACTACGCCTGCCCGAGCTGCGGCCACGAGAGCCACCCGTTCAACCTGGGCGGCACCGAGCGCGTCGCCGAGCAGTTCGGCGTGAGCGTGCTGGCGCGGGTGCCGATCGAGATCGACATCCAGCGCGGCGGTGACACCGGCAAGCCGATGGTCGCGGCGAACCCCGACGCGCCGCAGAGCGCGGCCTTCCTCGAGCTGGCCGACGCGGTCATCGGCAAGTGCCCCTTCCAGAAGGGCGACGCCGGCAAGAAGAAGGGCTTCCTCGCCAACATCTTCAAGCGCTGACCGTCGTGCGCGGGCGGGCCGTCGCGGTCGCGTTGGGCCTGGCGGCCGTCGTCGGCGCCGCGCGAGCCGACGACGATCCGCCGCGCAGCGGAGACGGGCTGGCGCCCACGCGCGACGGCGCGGTCATCCGCTTGACCAACACCGGCGCGGTGCCGGTGCTCGCGGTGCGGGCCGGCGACCGCACCTGGGCGCGCCTGGCCCCCGGCCAGCGGGTGGACGCCGCGCCCGACACGCCGATCGCCACGGGCCGGTTCCCGCTCGAGCAGTGGGGCGAGGCGCTGCAGGATCTGGGCGGGCCCTGGGCCGAGACCCACCTGCGCACGGCCGGCTTCTACCTCGACGCGGTCGCGCCGGGCCCCGAGGGCGTGCCCGCGCGCGCCGCCAACGTGCGCCTGCTGCAGACGGTCGATCCCGACGTCGCCGCCGGCTGGGCGGAGCCGCCGGCGCTGCGGCTGGGGCTCGCCGCGCGCGCGGCGAGGCACGTCCCCCCAGGCAAGCTGCTGGATCGTCTGCTGAGCCTGGCCTCCCCCGCGGCGGTGAGCGCCTGGCCCCCGCCGTACGACGTGCTCGAGCCCTTGAGCGACCTGCTGCGCGTGGCCATCGAGGCCGGCGGTCCAGCGGTGCTGCCGGTGCTGTTCGCGCACCCCGACTGGGCGGCCGACCGCGGCCTCGACGTGCCCGGGCTGGCGCGCGCCTTCGGGCCCGAGATCGGCCCACCGCCGGCCACGCTGGATCCGTCCGCGCTGCCCGACGCGCTGGGCGCCGGCGACTTCGCGGCGGCCGCCCGGGCGGGCGTCGCGGCCGCGCTCGA
>JAUHXL010000224.1 GCA_030426945.1 bacterium | reverse complement strand
GCCGCCTGCAGCGCCTCGCACTCGGCCTCGCGCATCGCGCACTCCGAGGTCAGCAGGCCGGCGGCCCGGTCGACCACCTGAAAGCGCTCGGCGCTCAGCACCGTCATCTGCCGGCGCAGCTCCGTGTGCAGCGGATCGCGCCCGACGACCGGCTGCGGCAGCGCGTCCGACCAGCAGTCCTCGCCCTCGAGCTGCTCGAGCCAGGCCGGGAAGTACTCGGTCTCGAGGATGCACTCGTTGAACACCTTGTCGCAGACCGACTCGATGGGGCGGATGCCCGGGATGTCGCGCCCGAGCTCCGACGCCCGACACACCACGCCCTCGAAGTACTCGATGCTGTCGCGGCCGGGATCGGGGTCCAGCTCGGCCAGATCACCGCACAGCAGCGGTAGGCAGGCGGCGGGGTCGTCGTACTCGTAGCAGACGTCGCGCGCGGCGTCGTCCCAGGCCGGCACGTAGCGGTCGCTGCACCAGCGGATCTGGCAACGCTCGATGGCGTCCTCGGCCGAGTAGCCGTAGCCGGCGTCCTCGATCAGCGGCCAGCGATCCGCGATGTCGTCGATGTGACCGATGCGCCCCGAGATGATGTCGTCACACACCCCGTCGAGGTACTGCTGACTGACGCCCTGCTTGCAGATGAACATGCCGTAGGCCGCCGACTTCAGCGTCTGATACTCCGCCGCCGTCACGCCCGCGGCCACCTGCGCGTTCAGGTTCTGGCAGCGCTGGCGGTTCATCTGGTTGATGCCCACGTTCTCCGGTTGATAGTCCTCGTTGCAGGCGCGGCTGCCGTTGGGCCACGCGAAGTCGTCGGGATCGCAGACGGCGCCGCAGGGCCAGCGCGCCGAGTTGACCACGTCGATGCGGTAGGCGTCGCCGGTGTTGCCGCCCTGCGCCGCGCCGGGCGCCCAGACGGTGCCGGGCAGGTTGTCGATGATCGCCGAGGCCGGGTACTGGCTGGTCGGCGGCACGATCTGGAACACGTTCATCAGCTTGTTGCGCATCACCTGCACCAGGGCGAAGCGATCCTGGTCGGGCAGCAGGGGCAGATAGCCGCAGGCGTCGCCGCCGAAGTTCACCGCGATGAGATCGTCGTCCGCGTCCTTCTGGTAGGCGTCGACGGCCTGGGCGTCGAAGACGATCTGGAAGGACTGCGCGTTGTCCTGCAGCCAGGCGGTGTCGCACGAGCCCCCGTTGCTGCAGGCGCTGTCGGCGATGTGGCCCTGGAACTCGTGGGTGGCCTCGTGCACCAGCGTGCTGCCGCGGTCGAAGGCGGACTTATTCCAGAACCACGGAAAGTACAGCGAGATCGCGGAGTTGCTGTTCGGGTTGCTGGCGAAGGTGAAGCGCGGCGGCCCGGGCGGATCGTTGTCGGCGTGGCACTGCCACCGGTGGCCCTCTTCGCTCACGTAGAAGGACACGTACTGCGACAGCCACAGCACGATCGGGATGTTGTTGGGCAGGGTCGCGCCGGGCGTCGCGGTGTGGTTCAGCGTGTCGTTGGCGCGCGCCTCGCCCGGCATGTCGGTCGCGTAGGCGCCGTTGACGACGCGGGCGCCCCAGCGATCCGGGTTGCACACGTTGGTCGACGACAGGAAGCCGTCGTCCCAGTGATCCCAGTTCTCGTCGAGGCCCATGTGCGTGATCACCCGGTTGGTGATCGCCTGGCGCCGGGCGCCGCTGCTGCAGACGTCGGCGGTGATCCAGTCGTCGCCGGTCTGCGACGAGGGCGACCAGGTCCAGATGTCGAAGAACTCGGGCGTCGGGGGGCACTGGGCCCACGCGGTCAGCGGGAGCGTCAGCGCCAGCGCCAAGGCGGCGAGGATGCGTCGGAAGCCGTGCATGATCACCTCCACTGGTACAGGCGGTAGTGCTGGTCGCGGGGCAGCGCGTTGCGCAGGGCGGCCTTGGCCCGCACGCGCGGCAGCGCCTCGAAGACCGCGCGCACCGCGTGGCGGCGGTCGTGGGTGTCGGGCGAGGCGACCAGGCGCAGCAGCTGATCCAGGGCGCGCTCGCTGCCGGCCGCGGCGCGGCGACCGAGGGCCCAGGTGGCGACCTGGGCGGTGAGATCCTCGGGCGCCGGGTCGACCGGGTGGAAGCCCTCGGGCCAGGGCGGCACGTCCATGCCGCCCAGCTCGGCCAGCCAGTCGATGCTGGCGTCGCTGTGCACCATGCTCGACAGGCGCAGGCAGACGAGCAGGGTGTCGCGCGCGTGCGCTGGCACCGGGCGACAGCGCTCGACGATGCGATCGGCCGCCCGGGCGCCGCCCTCGGCCAGCATGCGGCTGGCGTCGGCCAGCGCCAGCTCGCGGGCGCGGGCCGAGGCCTCGTCGGTGGGCCGGGCGCGCCAGGCGTCCACCATCATCGCCAGCGGGGCGTCCATCGGATCGGCGTCGGGCGCGGCGGGATCGAACAGGGGCGGCGGCGGCGGCGCGTCGTCGGCCGGCGAGGCGACGCCCAGGTCGCCCGGCCCGGCGTCGGTGGGCGCGGCGTCGGCGGCCGCGTCGGTCGGCGCCGCGTCGGTGGCGGCGTCGGCGGGCGCCGCGTCCGCCGCGGCGTCCCGCGCGGCGGCGTCGGTGGGCGCCGCGTCCCGCGCCCGCGCGTCGGCGGCGGCGTCCGGCGCCGGGCCTCGGTCGGCCATCGCGGCGTCCGAGACGGGTGGTCCGCCGTCCATCGCGTCGTCGTCGTCGTCGGGGCAGCCCCACAAGAGCAGCGCCCCGAGCAACCAGGCTCTGTTGCGTCCCATGTCTCCTCCCTTCGAGCGCGCCCCCGCGCGCCGGCCGTCCTGAATGGTGAGCCAGCGGGCCGCGAGGTCGCGGCGCGGACGAAACGAATGGGGCGGGACGGCCAATCCCGCGGGGGGCGGGGGGCGGTGTCGTGGACGTCGTGGTCGTGGTCGTCGTCGGCGAGGCTGTCGCCGACGTTCGGTCCTGCGCCGCGCTTCTCTCGACCACGACCACGACCACGACCACGACCACGGCGCCACCGGGGCGCGGCGACCTGGACGACCCGCTCAGGCGGCCGGGGCGAACCGGGCGGTGAAGTGGCGCAGGAAGCGCGGGCCCTCGGTCATGTGCAGGCCGCGCAGGGCGTCACGGCGCTCGAACACCTCGAGGATGGCCTCGACGACGTAGTCCATGTGGCTCTGGGTGTAGACGCGGCGCGGGATGGCGAGGCGCACCAGATCCCAGCGCGCGGGGTGCTCCTCGCCGGTGTGCGGATCGAAGCCGAACATCACGGTGCCGATCTCACAGGCGCGGACGCCGGCGTGGCGGTACAGCTCGACGGCCAGCGCCCAGCCCGGATATTCAAGCGGCGGGACGTGGGGCAGGAAGCCGCGCGCGTCGAGGTACACCGCGTGGCCGCCCGCCGGCTGCACGACCGGCACGCCGCCGCGCACGAGGGCGTCGCAGACGTAGGCCGTCGACGCGGCGCGGTACTGCAGGTAGTCCTCGTCGAGCACCTCGTCGAGCCCCACGGCGATGGCGTCCAGATCGCGCCCGGACAGGCCGCCGTAGGTGGGGTAGCCCTCGGTCAGGATCAGCAGATCCTTCTCCAGCGCCGCCAGCGCCGGATCGCGCGTGCACAGAAAGCCGCCCATGTTGGCGAAGGCGTCCTTCTTGGCCGACATGGTGCAGCCGTCGGCCAGGTCGAACATGGCGCGGGCGATGTCGCGCGCCGAGGTGTCGGCGAAGCCGGGCTCGCGCTGCTTGATGAACCAGGCGTTCTCGGCGAAGCGGCAGGCGTCGAGGTAGAACGGGATGCCGTGGCGCCGCGCGATCTCGCTGACCGCGCGGATGTTGCCCATCGACACGGGCTGCCCCCCGCCCGAGTTGTTGGTGACGGTCAGCATGATCAGCGGGATGTTGGCCGCGCCCTCGGCGGCGACGAGCGCCTCGAGCGCCTCGAGGTCCATGTCCCCCTTGAAGGGCGACAGGTCGGCCGGATCCGCGGCCGCCGCGCAGGGCAGGTCGACCGCGCGGCCACCGTTGAACTCGATGTTGGCCCGCGTGGTGTCGAAGTGGGTGTTGTTGGGCACCACCATGCCCGGCTTCACCAGCAGGCTGAACAGGATGCGCTCCGCCGCGCGGCCCTGGTGCGTGGGCACGACGTGCTCGAAGCCGAAGACGCGCTGCACCGCGTCCTGGAAGCGGTACCACGAGCGCGCGCCGGCGTAGGACTCGTCGCCGCGCATGATGGCCGCCCAGCCCTCGGCCGACATGGCGCTGGTGCCCGAGTCGGTCAGCAGATCGATGATCACGTCCTCGGCGCGCAGCAGGAACGGGTTCAGCCCGGCCTGCTCGATCAGCCGCGCGCGCTCGTCCGGGGTGGTCAAGCGGATGGGCTCGACGACCTTGATACGGAAGGGCTCGATGATGGTCTTCATTGCGCGGCCCCGCCCTTCAGTAGTGCCAAGGGAACTTGCGGTAGTCCTGCGGGCGCTTCTCGAGGAACGCGTCGCGCCCCTCGCGGGCCTCGTCGGTGCCGTAGGCCAGCCGCGTCGCCTCGCCGGCGAAGAGCTGCTGCCCCACCAGGCCGTCGTCGATCAGGTTGAAGCCGAACTTCAGCATGCGCATGGCCGTGGGGCTCTTGCTGTTGATGGTGCCGGCCCAGTCCAGCGCCGTCGCCTCGAGATCCGCGTGCGGCACGACCGCGTTCACCATGCCCATCTCGAAGGCCTGCTGCGCGGTGTAATCGAAGCCGAGGAAGAACACCTCGCGCGCGCGCTTCTGCCCCGCCATGCGCGCCAGGTAGGCCGAGCCGTAGCCGCTGTCGAAGCTGGCCACGTCGGGATCGGTCTGCTTGAAGCGCGCGTGCTCGGCGCTGGCGATGGTCAGGTCGCAGACGACGTGCAGGCTGTGTCCCCCGCCCACCGCCCAGCCGGGCACCACCGCGATGACCACCTTCGGCATGAAGCGGATCAGCCGCTGCACCTCGAGGATGTGCAGGCGCCCCAGCCGCGCCGGATCCACCTTGCCCGCGGTGTCGCCCTCGTACTTGTAGCCGTCCTTGCCCCGGATGCGCTGATCGCCGCCCGACGAGAACGCCCACCCGCCATCCTTCGGCGACGGCCCGTTACCCGTCAGCAGCACGCAGCCCACGTCGCTCCACTGCCGCGCGTGCTCGAGCGCCGTGAACAGCTCGTCGACCGTCTTCGGCCGGAACGCGTTGCGGCAGTCGGCCCGGTCGAACGCGATGCGCACCGTGCCGTGCGCCTTGGCGCGGTGATAGGTGATGTCGGTGAAGTCGAAGCCGGGGACGATGTCCCACGCGGCCGGGTCGAAGATCTCGGAGACCATGGCGTCCTCGGGCGTCGTTCGCCGCGAACGGCTACCCCGCCCCGCCCCCGGCGTCAAGCGGCGCGCGCCCCTTGGGTGGCGCGACGGCCTGCGGTAGCCTGCCGACCCATGAGACACCCCCTGACCGTCCTCACCGCCGCCGCGCTGCTCGCGGGCGCCGCCGACGCCCACGCGGGCGGCTGGACCCAGCCCACCGGGGCGCTCTACCTCAAGCTCTGGGAGCGCAGCCTGATCGGCAACCGCGCCTACCTGGCCGACGGCAGCTCGGCCGAGGTGCCCGAGACCTACCTCGACCAGGCGCTGAACCTGTACCTCGAGTACGGCCTGACCGACGCCCTCACCCTGGTCGCCTTCGGGGCGCCGGTGGGCTACGCCGCGTACGGCGACGAGAGCGCCGTCTACGTCGGCCCGCTGGCCGCCGGCCTGCGCTACGGCCTGCCCCTCGGCCGCGCCCGCGTCGCCGTCGAGGCCCACTACGGCTACGCCCCCGACGTCGGCACCGACAGCCTGGGCAGCGGCGTGGTGGACGGCGAGCCCTTCGCCTACGTGCCCACCGTCGAGACCCACCGCGTGGAGGGCGAGCTGCAGCTCGGCGTGCCCCTGTCCTTCGGCTGGACGGCTGCCAGCGCCGGCTATCGCTGGCTCAGCCACGACGATCTCGATCCGGTCCTCTACGGCTTCGCCCAGCTCGGCTGGCAGGCCAGCGCCGCCTGGGTGCTCGACCTGCACTTCAACCTGCACGAGCCCAGCGGCGTCGACATCGAGGCGACCAACGTCGCGGGCGCCGGCCAGACCCGCTACCTCGGCTTCGGCGTCGGCGCGAGCTGGTGGTTCGCCCAGCGGTGGGCCCTGGCGCTCGGCTTCGAGGGCGTCGCCTACGCCCAGAGCAACGCGGCCACCCCCACCCTCACCGTCGGCGTCGAGTACAGCTCGACCCGCTGAGCCGGCCCGCGATCAGTCCAGCGCGTGGTCGGCCAGGCTGACGCGCACGGCGCGGCCGGCCAGCCCGGCGACCAGGCGGTCGATCGCGTCGCCCACCGCCTCGGCCTCGGCGGGGTCGTACACCACCATCACCGAGCGCGCGCGCACGCCCGGGCGCACCAGGTGGGGCCCGTCGCCGAAGTGCGCCAGCACCTCGCCGCAGTCGGCGAAGCGTCGGTCCGGGTCGGGCCAGGTGCAGCGGCGGACGAAGGCGCGCATCGCGTCGCTGATCTCCGGCCGCCAGTCGCGCAGGTCGGGCAGGTCGCCCCGCTCCTTCGCCTCGAGCAGCGTCAGCCCCTCCTCCTCGGCGAAGGGCCGCTCGCCGGTCAGCAGCTCGAAGGCCATCACGCCCAGCGGGTACACGTCCACGCGCTCGTCGATGGGATCCCCGCGCTCCTGCTCCGGCGCCATGTACGCCGGCGTGCCGATGGGATCGTCGTCGTGATCGACCACCGGCCCGGCGATGCCGAAGTCCATCAGCTTGATGGGCCCGCCGTCGCGCGGCAGCATCACGTTCTCGGGCTTGATGTCGCGGTGGGTGATGCCGCGCGCGTGCGCGTGCTGCAGCGCCGCGGCCACCTGCAGCACGATGCGCCGCGTCTCGGCCTCGTCCAGCGTGCCGCGCACCTGCAGCACGTCGGCCAGGGTCGGCCCGTCGATCATCTCCATCACGATGAACTGCGTGCCGTAGGCCGCGTGGTGGTCGAACACCTGCACGATGTTGGGGTGGTTCAGCCCGGCGACCACCGCCGACTCGGCGGCGAACTGCGCCGCGAAGCGGTCGTCGAAGACGTGCGCGTGGTCGAGCATCTTGATCGCCACCGAGCGCCGCAGCCGCGGGTGATAGCCCGCGAAGACGATGCCCATGCCGCCCCGCCCGATCTCGTCGAGCACCTGGTAGTTGCCCAGCTGGCTGATCTGCCCGCCGGCGCGCAGGCGCTTGCCCAGCAGCTCGGTCAGGAAGTGCGCGACCTCGGGATCGTGCTCGCAGACGTCGTAGAAGGCGTCGCGATCAATCTCGATGACGGTCGTGGGCGTGTCGGTGACCACGTCGGCCGTGCGCGGCTCGCCGGTCAGCAGCGCCATCTCGCCGACCATGTCGCCGGCGGTGAGGAAGGCCACCCGCCGCGGTCGACCGTTATCGCGCACCTGCACCTGCACCCGCCCCTGCACCACGACGTACAGGGCGTCGGCGGGCCCGCCCTCCTCGAGCAGCAGGTGGTCCTTGGGCAAGGTCCGCGGCCGCGCGCAGTCGACCAGCGCCCCCAGCACGTCGGTGGCCAGCACGTCGAAGGGCTCGACCGTGCGCAGGAAGTCCTCGATCTCGATGCGGTCCATCAGCCCCCCGTCCCCGCGTCCCGCTCACGCCGCCGGCAGGCGCATCACGACGGCGCAGCCGCCGCGCGCCCCCACGTCGACCTCCACCGTGCCGCCGGCCAGCTCGACCACGCGCCGCACGATGGTCAGCCCCAACCCCACCTCGCCCTGCCGGTTGCCACGGTAGAAGGGCGCGAACACCTTCTGCCGCTCGTCCTCGCCGATGCCCGGCCCGTCGTCCTCGAGCCGCACCGTCACCGTGCCTTCGTCGCGCGCCGCGGACAACCTCGCCGTGCCGCCCCCGTGCCGCGCCACGTTGTCGACCAGCGCCCGGGCCACCGCCCCGAGGTTCTCGCGATCCCCACGCACCGGCGGCACCTGGCCCTCGACCGTCAGCGCGACCCGGCGCTCGGCGGCCACCCGCAGCAGCTCGGCGAGGTCGACCGCCTCGGCCGTGCGGCGCATGCCGACGCGCGCCAGCCGCTCGAGGCCGAGCAGCATGTTGTCCATGCGGTCGGCCGCCCGCACGACGGCCCGCGCGTCGTCGACCACGTCGCCGAGATCCCCCGCGGCGACGGCCTCGGCCACCGCCTCGCCCAGGCCCCCGATGGTCACCAGCGGCGCCCGCAGATCGTGCGCGGCAGCGTACACCAGGCCCTCGAACGCCCGGTGCAGCTCCTCCGACAGCCGCCGCTGAGCGTGCACCGCCTCCACGGCCGCCGACAGCGTCTCACCCACCCGATTGAGCTCGACGGCAGGCCCCGGCGCGAAGTGCGCGCCGCGATCACCCGCGCGGGCGCGCTCGGCGAAGTCGACCAGCCCCCGGACCGAGGGCACCACCCCCCCACGCAGCGTCCACACCAGCCCACCGACCAGCACCAGGCCCATCGCCAGCAGCGCCAGCGTGCTGCGCACGAACGACGCCCGCAGGACGCGCGCGGCGTCGTCGGGCAGCCGGACCACGGCGCGCAGCGTCTGATCGCCCACCGGCAGGGGCAGCGCGAAGACGTGCTCCCCGGGCGCCGCGCCCGCGGCGTCGCCCAGGCGCAGGTTGCGGGCCCCGACCGCCTGGCGCAGCGCGTCGGCCAACCCGAGGGCGCGGTCGTCCACCGCCATGGCGCCCCGGACGAAGCCCATCACCCGCCCAGTCTCGGGCCCGACGATGGGCTCCGAGACCGCCAACATGCGCCGGCCCTCGACCTCGACGGCGCGCCAGGCCCCCGGCGCGTCGTAGTGGCCGGCCAGGGCGGCGGCCACCGCCGCCGCCTCCCCCTGCGCGACCGAGACGTGGATCCAGGGCGCGCCGCCGCGCGACACCGCGATCAGCTCCAGGGGATCGTCCGTGCGCAGGACCGCGGCCCCGATGATCTCCCGCACCGCCGCCCCATCGCCCGCCTCGACCGCCGCCAGCAGCGCGGGTGATCCGCTGAGGCTGGCGATGTCCGCCGCGACGCCGCCCAGGCCCACCCCCAGCACCAGCCGCAGCACCCCCTCGGCCTGGGCGCGCGCGGTGGCCTCCTCGCGGCTGAGCGCCTCGCTGCCGCTGCGCCAAACCCAGGCGCCGGCGGCCGTCGCGGCGAGCACCAGCGCCAAGGGCACGTACAGGCCCACCACGCGCGCGACGCGCAGCCTCACTCGCCGACCCCCGAGTAGCGGAACGCGTGCTTCGCGAGGCGCGCCAGCTCGTCGGCGGGCGTCTCGCGGGTGACCAGCACCTGCTCGCCGCGGTACACGGTCGGCACCTCGCTCGCGCGCCCGGCCAGGTCGAGCGCGATGGCCTCGGCCATGGCGACCGACGCGTCGTCGGTCATGCGCATCACGGTCACCGCGAGCTCGCCCGCGCGCAGCGCCTGCAGCTCGGCGGTGCCGCCGCCCCAGCCGTTGACCAGCACCGCCGGGCGACGCCCGGCCGGGCGCGCGGCGGGCGGCCCGAGCAGGCCGCGCAGGCGGGCCGCGTCGAGCACCCCCAGGGCGATGTCGGTCGAGGCGGCGTAGACGAAGTCGACGTCCGGGTGGCGGTCGAACAGATCCTGGGCGGCGCGGCGCGCGCCCTCGCGGTCGAAGCCGACGTAGTAGGCCTCGACCTGGCGCAGGCCGACCGCGCGCCCGAGCCCCGCCCGGAAGCCCGCCACGCGCGCGGCCGAGACGGCGCCGCGCGTGCCGTGGAAGACGGCGTAGCGTCCGGTGTCACCCACCTGGGCGCGGAACCAGGCGCCGAGGCGCTCGCCGCCGGCGTGGTGATCGAAGCCGCTGTAGAGGAGCGGCGGGTGGGGCGCCCAGGCGGGCACCGGGTGGGTGACGTTCTGCAGCAGCAGGCGCGGGCGACCGCGGGCCAGCACGCGCTCGGCGAGGGTGCGGTGGCGCGGCACGTCGAGGGTGAAGACGAGGTAGTCGACCTGCCCCGCCAGCGCCTGCTCGAGGGCCTCGGCCTGCGCCGCCAGCTCGATCCCGGGGCGGGTGAAGTGGACCGCCGTGCGGACCTCGACGCGCAGGGCCCGCAGCCGCGCCTCGAAGGCGCGGACGCTGCGCCGCCAATAGTCGGACGACTGCACGCCGGGATAGACCACCACCACGCGAGCCGGCCGCGGCTGCGGCGCGCCCGTGGGCGCGGGGGCGGCGTGGACGCGCGTGTCGAATCCGGAGCGCTGCGCCCAGGCGGACAGGCTCAGGCCGAGCACCACCGCGGTCACCACGCCTGCAAGCCCCTGCCGCGCCACGCTCCACCTCGGCCGCTGCCGGCGCAGCATACCCCAATTCACAGGCCGGACGAACGCGGCCACCGTCAGGCGGGGCGCAGCGTCACGACCACCGACTTCGACGCCGGCGTGTTGCTCTCATCGGCCACGTGGCGCGCGGGCACGAGCACGTTGGCCTCGGGGAAGTAGGTCGCGACGCAGCCGCGCGGCAGCGGCTGCGCGACGACGGCGAAGCCGGGCGCGACGCGCGCCTCGCCCCGGAAGTGGCTCACGAGATCGACCACGCGCCCCTCCTCGAGCCCGGCGGCGGCGATGTCGGCGGCATCCATCATCACCACGCGGCGCGCGCCGTAGATGCCGCGGTAGCGATCATCGAGGCCGTAGACGGTGGTGTTGTACTGGTCGTGGCTGCGCACGGTCATCATCAGGTACTGGCCCGGCG
>JAUHXL010000223.1 GCA_030426945.1 bacterium | reverse complement strand
CGCGATGAGCAGCTCCTGCTGACGGTCGAGGTCGGCCATGTGCCGCTGCACCGCGGCGCCGGCGGTGAAGATGAAGACCTTCTTCGCCTGCGCGCACAGGAACCGCTCGAGCGCCAGGGGGGCGTCGTCCTCGGGCGGCACCGCCGCGTCCCCCTCGCGGACCTCGGCCTCGACGCTCTGCATCAGCGGCATGAGGTTCAGCCGCCCCTGCATCACCCGCTTGAACAGCGTGCCGGGGATGAGCATGCGGTTGATCTCGTTGGTGCCCTCGAAGATGCGGTTCACCCGCGCGTCGCGGTACGGCTGCTCGATGGGGTACTCGCTGGTGAAGCCGTAGCCCCCGTGGATCTGCAGCGCCTCGTCGAGCACGAAGCCGAGCCCCTCGGACCCGAACACCTTCAGGATGGACGCCTCGATGGCGTAGTCCTTGATGACGTCCACCGCCTGCTTCCAGTGATCCGCCGCGCCCTCGTCGAGGGCCTCGATGCGCTGGTCGATCATGCCGCACAGGCGCCAGCCCATGCTCTCGGCGGCGTAGGTGCGCGTCGCCATCCGAGCGAGCTTCTCGCGGATGGCCGGGAAGTCGATGATGCGCGTCTTGAATTGCTTCCGGTCGGCCGCGTAGTCGAGGGCCTTGCCGATGGCCCACTTGGCGATGGCCGTCGAGCTGATGCCCAGCTTGTAGCGCCCGATGTTCAGGATGTTGAAGGCGATGACGTGGCCGCGGCCGATGTCGCCGAGCAGGTTGTTGCCCGGCACCCGCACGCCCTCGAGGATCACCTGGCGCGTGGACGAGCCCTTGAGGCCCAGCTTCTTCTCCTCGGCGCCGGTGCTGACGCCGGGGGCGTCCGCGTCCACGATGAAGGCGGTCAGCTTGCCCTCGACCTGGGCGAAGACGATGAGCACGTCGGCGAAGCCGGCGTTCGAGATCCACTGCTTGACGCCGGTGAGGATCCAGTCGTCGCCGTCGCGCGCGGCGGTGGTCTTGGCGCCCATCGCGTCCGAGCCGCTGCCCGGCTCGGTCAGGCAGTAGGCCGAGATGAGCTCGCCGGTCGCCAGCTTGGGCAGGTAGCGCTGCTTCTGCTCGTCGGTGCCGAAGATGACGATGGGCAGGGTGCCGATGCCGGTCTGGACGCCGGTGGCCACCGCGAAGCTGCCCTGCAGGGCCATGGCCTCGCCGACGAGCGCCGAGGTGGTCTTGTCGAGGCCCAGGCCGCCGTACTCCTCCGGGATGTCGATCGAGAGGAGGCCCACCTCACCGGCCTTGCGGATGAGCTCGGGCAGCAGCCCCGCCTCCATGTGCTCGAGGCGCTCGTTGACCGCCAGCACCTCCTTCTCCATGAAGTCGAGCGCCGTCTTGTAGAACATGCGCTGCTCGTCGCTGAACTGGCGGGGGGTGAAGACGGGGCGGCTGCCCGCCGGCTCCATCAGGAAGCCGACGCCCTGCTGAACGTCGCTCTGGTCGGCCATGGGATCCTCGACTTGAATGAATGCTCATTCATCATGAGTTCGAGCGCGCGGCGGGTCAACCACGCCGCGCGCGCGAAGGGCGGGCGCCCTCAGGCCATCGCGGTGGTCTCGCCCTTGCCGCCCGCCCGCGGCCGCCGCTTCTTCTTCCGCTTGCGGCCCACCTCGAGCCCCAGCGCCAGCTTCAGCACCTCGTCGATGCGCTCGACGAGGTGGAAGGTCATGTGCTCGCGCAGGTGCTTGGGGATCTCCTCGAGGTCGCCGGCGTTGCGCTTGGGCAGGATGATCGCGTCGATGCCGGCCCGCGAGGCGGCCAGCACCTTCTCCTTGATGCCGCCCACCGGCAGCACCACGCCGCGCAGGGTGATCTCGCCGGTCATCGCCAGCCCGTCCTTCATCGGCGTGTCGGTCAGCAGGGACGCCAGGGCGGTGACGATGGTGACGCCCGCGCTCGGCCCGTCCTTGGGGATGGCGCCGCTGGGCAGGTGCAGGTGGAAGTTGCGCTTCGAGAACATCTCCTCGTCGATGTCGAGCGCCTCGGCCCGCGCGTGGATGTACGACATCGCCGCGTGCGCCGACTCCTTCATGACCTCGCCGAGCTGGCCGGTGAGCGTCAGCCGGCCGCTGCCGTGCATCGCGGTGGTCTCGATGAAGAGGATCTCGCCGCCCACCGGCGTCCAGGCCAGGCCGACGGCCACGCCGGGCATGCCGACGTCCTCCTTGGCCTCGGGGAAGTACTTCTGGGGCCCCAGCGCCGCGCGGATGCGATCCGGATCGACCGCGACGGGCAGGTCGACGTCGCCGGTCGCCACGTCGCGCGCCACCGACCGCAGCACCGCCGCCAGCTGCCGGTTCAGCGTCCGCACGCCGGCCTCGCGGGTGTACTCGTTGACCACCCGCATCAGCGCCGGCTCGTCGAAGGTGACGGCCGCGGGCTCGAGGCCGTGCGCCTCGAGCTGGCGCGGCAGCAGGTGCTGGCGCGCGATGGCCAGCTTCTCCTCGTCGATGTAGCCCGGGATCTCGATGACCTCCATCCGGTCGCGCAGGGGCGGGGGGATGGTGTCGAGGCGGTTGGCGGTGGTGATGAACAACACCTCGCTCAGATCGAGGGGCACCTCGAGGTAGTGATCGCTGAAGCTGTTGTTCTGCTCGGGATCGAGCACCTCGAGCAGGGCCGACGAGGGATCGCCGCGGAAGTCGTTGCCCAGCTTGTCGATCTCGTCGAGCACGAACACCGGGTTGCGCGAGCCGGCCTTCTTCAGGCCCTGCACGAAGCGACCGGGCAGGGCGCCGACATAGGTGCGCCGGTGGCCGCGGATCTCGGCCTCGTCGCGCACGCCGCCGAGGCTGATGCGCACGAACTCCCGCCCCAGCGCGCGGGCCACCGAGCGGCCGAGCGAGGTCTTGCCGACGCCGGGCGGGCCCACCAGGCAGAGGATGGGGCCCTTCATGTCGCCCTTCAGCTTGCGCACGGCGAGGTACTCGGTGATGCGGCGCTTCACCTTCTGCAGCCCGTAGTGCTCCTCGTCGAGCAGCGCCGCGGCGTTGCGCACGTCGAGGTTGTCCTCGGTGCGCTCGCTCCACGGGATGTCGAGCAGCCAGTCGACGTAGCTGCGCGCCACGGTGAACTCGGCGCTCTGCGGGTTCATGCGGCCCAGGCGCCGCAGCTCCTTTCGGGCCGCCTTCAGCGCGGCCTCGGGCATGCCCGCCTCCTCGACGCGCAGCGTGAGGTCGTCGAGGTCGTCGTCGTCGAGGTCGTCGTCACCCAGCTCACGACGGATGGCCTTCAGCTGCTCGCGCAGGTAGACCTCGCGCTGGTGCTTGTCGAGGCTGTCCCGCACGTCGCTGCGGATCTTGCCCGAGATCTCCAGGATGGCGGCCTCGTGGGCCAGGTGCTCGATCACCCGCTGCAGCCGCGGCTTGACGTCCCAGGTCTCGAGCAGCCGCTGCTTCTGCGCCACGTCGATGCGCAGCTGCGAGGCGACGAGGTCGGTCAGGTGGCCCGCGTCGTCGATGCCCTCGATGACCGACAGGGCCTCGTCGGGGATGCGCGGCGAGAGCTGGATGACCTTGCTGGCCAGCTCCTTGAGGTTCAACACCAGCGCGCTCAGCTCGGGATCGGCGGGCCGATCCTCGAGGATGGGCGCCACCTCCACCCGCAGGTGGTCGTCGTCGGCGAGGAACCGGCTGACGCGCGCGCGGCAGACGCCCTCGATGAGCAGCTCGTGGCTCTGATCGATCGATCGGGTGAGGCGCAGGATCCGACAGACGGCGCCGAAGGTGTACAGGTCTTCGGGCTCGGGATCCTCCTCGTCGGGATCCCGCTGCGTGACCACGAACACCATGCCCGCTTCGTCCGCGGCGCTCTCGATCGCCTTCATCGTCTTGCCGCGCCCCACCGCCAGAGGCACGGGCAGGTTCGGGATGGGGAAGACCACCGCGTTCTTGACCGCGATGGCCGGCAACTGCTCCGGGATGTCGGGGCGTAGCTGGATGGCAGAGTCGGACATGAGGGCTCGCTTTCGATCTGTTCTTTTGGATGCGCCGAGGGGGGCGCGCGACGCGTCAGACCATGGGCACGCGTGGGCCCGCCGCAAGGTTTCACCCTGAAACGGCCAGAGGGCGTCGGGACCCGTGCCCCGCGTCAAGGGGCCAGCGGATCGCCCAGCGTCCAGCGGTGACCCACCCGCAGACCCGCGGTGAGGTAGGCGGGGAAGCGCGACTCGCCCGCGAGCTGGTAGTAGCGCGCCCCGAAGCCGATCGACCACGTGTCGTCGATCAGGTAGTCGAAGCCGAGGCCGAGGGCGGCCCCGGCCGCGAAGCTCGAGGGCCCGCCGCCGCCGTCGGTGAACACGGCCACCGGCATCAGATCGATGAAGGGCACGTACTCGAAGACATCGAGCTGGTAGCGGACGCCGAGGCCCAGGTGGTGCGCGCGGAAGGACGCGTCCCGAATGCGGTGCTCGCCCCACAGATAGCCGCCGTGCAGCACCCACGCGCTGTCGAACGCGTAGCCGAGGTCGAGCCCCCAGTAGGCGCCGTGGATGCGCTCCTCGTCGGCGTAGCAGGCGTAGCCGAGATCGGCGTCGAGGCGCAGCTGAGGATCATCGAAGGCCGCGGCCGCCGCGGGCGCGAGCAGGGCGGCGGCGACCAGCAGGGGGGTGCGCATGAGGCGGACGGTAAACCGGCCGGCGACGGCACGCAACCGGGCGGGCGGCTCGCGTGTGCCCACGAGCCCGTGGAGCTTCAGCGGTCGGCGGTCAGCCCGGCGTCGGCGCGGGGCGCGCGCAGGACCAACCGGTCTGACGCCCACGCGGGCGGCTCATCCCGCGGGCGGCGCGGCGTCGTCGCCGTCGGACAGGTCGGGCGGCGGCGGCGGCTCGGGCTCGAGCGCCTCCGGCGGCAGCACCAAGGGATCGAGGGGCGGGTGGAGGGGGACGTAGAGCTCGACGTCGGCGCCATAGAAGTAGCGCAGGATGTCCTCGGTGTCGTAGCCCCGGCGCGCCAGGCAGACCGCCGCGTTCTGCCCCATCGCGCCGCGGTTGGTGGGATGCGGGGACGCCATCGGCGTGCCCTCCACCGCCTCGCCTTCGCGATCCTCGTTCCGCGTCACGACGACCTCGGTCCACCAGACCCCATCGAAGGGTCGCCGCCGGCGGGCGCGGCGCGCGTCGAGGTACGCTCGCCGCATCGCCTCCCAGGTCGTGTCGCCGTAGCCGTTGGCCGCCGGCGAGCGCGGCGTGCAGTCCTCGCGCAGCCGCCCGGCGCCGGCCACGTAGTTGGCGTTGATGAGGGCGCCGTCGACGTGCATCACCCGGTCGCGCGTGGCCAGGGCCGCGGCGCGCGCGTGGGGGCGGATGTCCGACCGCCAGCACTGGAAGCGCGACGTGAGGGGCAGCGGGCTGTCGTTGCCCCGGCGCTCGAGGCGGCGGGCGAGGTAGGTGCGCGCGGCGATGGCCTGCGCCTCGAGGGCGGCCGGCGCGTCCCGCACTCCGCCGAGCTCGCAGTCGACCACCCCGGCGACGTAGTCACGCTCGGTGGGCATCGCGCCCACCGTGGTCCAGACGCAGGGGGGCAGCAGCGACGGGGCGGCGGCGTCCGTGTGCTCGGCCAGGCACGCCTCGAGCGTGACGCCGTTGCGCGGGCCGCCGCACCCCGCCAGCAGCGCGCCCGCGACCAGCGCGAGGCCGATGACCCCCCTCGGACGGTGCCGACCGATCCTCGACACGTCGGCGTGCACGCCCACCGCCGACGACCTCGTCGCGGGGCGGCCCTCGAGGCGGCGCCCACCGGCCTCCGCACGCCCGCCTGGACTGCGCCGCCGCGGGACGCAGCCGGCGCGACCTCGGATCGGCGGACAGCCTCTCACGGGGCGCCGCCCGCGGGCCGGTCGACGCAGTCCGCGACGCCCGGGCAGCCCAGACCCAGGCGGGCCGCGTCGGCGACGCACACGCGCACGCCCAGCGGCGCGAGGGCGCACGCCGCCTCGCAGTCGGGCGCGGCCAGCCCGCACTGCGCTTCGAGGCTGCAGGCGCGCGCGCACTCGGCGGCGTCGTCGCGCGGCTCGAGGCAGGTCCGCAGATCGGCGCACGACGCGAAGGGCCCCGTGGCGCGCAGGCAGGGGGCCGCGGCCTGCACCTCGAGGGCGCGCGCGTCGCCGAAGCCCGCGGCGCAGGCCCCCAGACAGGCCGACTCGGCCGCTGGATCGGCCGCCGCGCACGCGTGCGTGGCGCGGCACCACGCGACGCACGCCGCCCCCGGGCGCAGGCCCGGCGGGCCCTCGGCGCAGCGGGCGTCGTCGGCGCAGCCCACGAGGCGGCCGCACACCTGCCGCAGGGAGCCGGCCACGGGATCCTCGGCCGCGACGTCCAGGCACAGGCCGGCGCAGGCCTCCGCGCACGCCGGGGCGCAGGCCCGCCCGCAGTCGGGATCCACGGGCGCCGCGCACGCGAGGGCGCCCGCGCAGTCGGGCGCGGTGGCCACACAGCCGCGCCAGGCGACGTCGACCGCCGCGCCGAAGCGCTCGGCGCAGCGATCGGCGCAGCGCGCGGCCGAGCCGCCCCCGCAGGCCTCGAGCGTGGCGCAGTGGGTGGCGCACAGGGCCTCGGGCACCGCCGCCGTGAGGCACGCGTCCAGCGCGGCGCAGGTCGGCGCGCCCGCGCAGGCCAGGGTGGCCCGGCGCGCTTCGCGCACGGGCGAGCTGCCCCGCAGATCGGCGAGGCAGTCCGCCGAGCACGCGGCCGGCGGGGCGCCGCACAGCGCGGCGACCTCGCAGAGCTCCGCGCAGAGCCCGCGATCGAGCCCGCCCGGCGCGCCCGCGAAGCAATGAGCGGCCGCGGCCTCCGGCGCGCGCGGGCAGGGGCGCACGGCGTCGAGCAGGCACCGCACCGCCGCGTCGCCGCCGGCCGCCCGCGCCTCTCGCACCGTGTGCTCGCAGCCCTGCTCGTACCCGCAGCGATCCCAGGCCGCGCAGGCCGCGCCGTCGCCGGTGGCCGCCGGGGCCGACTCCCGCGCCCGACAGGCGTCGAGCGCCCCGCAGTCCCCCCGGGCGGCCTCGACGCAGGGCGCCTCGCGGACCGCGCGCAGGCCGGCGAGGGGATCGGTCGTGCACACCTCGAGGCAGCCCTCGGGGGCGGCGTCGCAGGCGGCCAGCGCGGCGCACCACGAGGCGCACCGCGGCTCCACGGCCGCGTCGAGGCAGGACGCCAGCGCGGCGCACGGGGCGTCGGGGGCCACCCGCTCGAGGCAGGGCCGGGCCCCGGCGAAGCGGGCGGCGCCGCCGGCCGGGAAGCCCTGCGCGCAGGCGGCCAGGCACGCCGGCTCGCCCACCGCCTGGTCGCGGCACGTGGTCAGCCCCCGGCAGAAGCGCCCGCACGCCAGGCCGCCCACGCTGGGATCAGCCAGGCAGCCGAGCACCGAGTGGGGCGCCCCGCCCTCACACGCCGGCGCGCTGACGACACACACGGCTCGCTGTTGCTCCGCGGCCGCGTCGAGGAACCACCGGTCATCGCAGGCCGCCACGCAGTCGTCCGGGGCGACGCCGCAGGCCGCGAGGCGCTCACAGGCGACGGCGCACAGGGCCGGCGCCGGGCGGCGGCACGCGAGCGTCGTCGGGCAGTCGTCGGCGGCGGCGAGGCACGCGGCCTCGGCCTCGAAGCGCAGGCGGCGGCGGTCGGCTCGGCAGTCGGCGTCGCAGCGGGCCGCGTCCCCCCCGCACGCCGCGATGGGCGCGCAGTGCGCGGCGCACCGGCGCGCCACGTCGCGGGCATCCAGGCAGGCCACCAGATCGGGGCAGGTCTCGACCGCCGCGCAGTCGATCTCGTCGGCGGCGTCGCGCGCGCGCTGCCCCCCCGCCTGCAGCGCGTTGCGACACGCCTGCTGACAGGCCGCCACGCCGACGCCCGCCGGCAGGGCGCCGCACAGGGCGCGGGCCGCGCAGGACGACTCGCAGTCGACCGTGAGGGGCGGGGCCATGGCGTCGGCGCAGGCCGCCGCGCGACTCAGCGGATCGGCCGGACAGCCGGGGAAGAGGGCGTCGGCGATGCAGCGCCCGACGACCGGCGGCGCGTCGGCGATCAGCTCGGCTGTCACATCCGCGCAGGCCAGCAGATCCTCGTACCCGCAGGCCCGCCAGTCGCGACAGAAGCGCTGCGGATCCGGGGCGAGCAGGACGGAGGCCGGGGGCTCGAGGCAGGCGGCCATCGTCTCGCAGTCGGGGGCGCGAGCGACGCAGGCGTTCCGGTCGGCGGCGCGCCGGCGGCGCAGGGGATCCGCGGCCACGTCGGCCGCGCGGCAGGCGTCGACGCAGGCAGCGTCCTCGAGGCCACAGGCGCCGGTGCGGGCGCAGCGGGTGGCGCAGGCCGGGAAGACTCCGGCGTCGAGGCACGCCGACCAGGCGACCTCGTCACAGGCCACCTGCTGGACGCCGGCGCAGGCGCGCAGGGCCTCGCTGGCGGGCAGCGCGGCGCAGCCGGCGGCGCAGTCGGGGAATGGGCTCGGCAGGTCGCAGGCGGCGATCCGCTCACAGGCCCCGGCGCAGTCGGGCACGGGCGGCGGCGGCGGGCGACACAGCTGCAACAGCCCGCAGCCCTCGCCAGCGACGCAGGCCAGGAAGGCGGCGCGCCCCTCGGCGTCGGCGAGCGCGCAGCGGGCAGCGCAGCGCTCGGCGTCTCCGAAGACCTCTTCGAGGCGCCCGCAGGCCGCGAACCGCGCGCAAGCGGCGGCGCAGTCCGGCAGGACGTGGTCTGGAGCGGCGTCACGGTCGGCGTCCGGCGTGGCGTCGGCGGACGCCGCGTCGGTCCGGGGGCGGGCGTCGACGCGGGGGGGCGAGCCGACGTCGTCCACGACGAAGGCGGCGTCCATGACGACGCCCTCGTCGGCGTCGGGCCGGGCCCCGTCGCCGTCGTCACAGCCGCACTGCCAAGACAGGCCCAGGCTCAGGCCGATGAGGGTGAGGCGAAGCTGCATGCGTGACCTCACCCTACGTCGGCGCGCGGTTGGCCGAAAGGCCGGCGCGGACGCGACGCTCCACCGTCGCGGCGGGTGGGCGCCGCGCTCGCCGTGGGCCGGCGGGCGCGCGGCTCCCCGATCGACCCGCGCCCCTTTCGCCCGGCTCGCCCTTGCCCTACAACAACGGCCTCGAACCCGCGCCGGGGAGACCCATGCATTTCTTCGAGGGGCCCGAGAAGAAGGTCGAGATCGTCGTCGCGCCGCGCCTGCGCCCGCTGCGCGCGCTCGACCGCTCCGTGTGGGCGCGCGTGGTGGCCCGCGCGCGCGCGCAGATCCTGTCGGTGGTCTCGTCGTCGGGCTGCGACGCCTACCTGCTCAGCGAGTCGAGCCTGTTCGTCTTCGATGATCGGGTGACCATGCTCACCTGCGGGACGACCACGCTGGTCGAGGCCGCGCGCGAGCTGCTGTCGTTCCTGCCGGCGGAGGACGTCGAGCTCTTCGTATACGAGCGAAAGAACGAGTACTTTCCGCAACATCAGGTGTCAGACTTCTTCGAAGACGCGAAGGCGCTCAATCGGCTGATCCCAGGCCGCGCGGTGCAGCTCGGCGACGCCGACGAGCACGTGGTGAGCATCTTCCACGGGCGCCACGACTACCGGCCCGCGGCCGACGACGTCACGCTCGAGGTGCTGATGCACAACCTCGATGATCGGGCCGCGGCGCTCTTCTGCGCGGGGGACGCGAGCCGCGCGCAGGGGCTCGCCGTGCGCACCGGCGCGGACGCCATCCTGCCCGGCTACACGGTGGACGAGTTCGTCTTCGAGCCGGCGGGCTACTCCCTGAACGCCGTGCGCGACGACCGGTACTACACCATCCACGTGACCCCCGAGCAGGTGGGGTCGTACGTCAGCTTCGAGACGAACCACGTGGTGGGCGACGAGCTGGTCGAGGTGGTGCAGCGGGTGCTGGCCATCTTCCGCCCCCGCTCCTTCGACGTCGTGACCTTCTCGCCCACGCCCATGGGCCCCCTCGAGGTGCCGGGCTACCGCGTTCGAGATCGGGTGCGCGACGCCTTCTGCGGCTTCGAGGTCGCGTTCACGCACCTCTACCGGCCGCCGACGACGGCCCGCGCCGCACAGGAGCTGCCCTTGCCGGCGGCGGACTGAAGCGGCGTCCGTCCATCGCGCGCGGACCGCGGACGCGCCTTGCCGGCGCCCCGCAGCGTGGGTCCGCGGCCCGGGCTCGACGGGCCCTGGGCCCGCCTTCACCGCGGCTTCGTGGGCGTGCGCCACCGACCGGTCGCTTCCCGGCCTGCGCCTCGCCCGTCACCCTCTCGCGACGGCGCACGATTGCAGGGCACCTCGTCAACCGCCGCGAGCCGCTCAGGGGTCCGGCGGCCCGCCGCGATAGCGGCGGCGTAGGCGCGGGTGGAGCAGCACGGCGAGCGCCGCGACGAGGACGGCCGCGCCACCCCAGGACGTGGACGCGCCGACCCCGACCCCCAGCGCCCCCGCGTGCAGACCCAGACCGGCCGCCGCGGCGGCGATCGCCAGCAGCCAGCCCCAGCGCGCGTCGAGCACCAGACCCACGGCGCCCAGGGCCGCGAGCGCGAGCGCCCCGCCCAGCGCGGGCCAGCGCGCCCCGTCGGGCAGCCACGCCGCGGCCGTGGGGGCGGCGGCCGCGAGGGCGGCCAGCTGCGCGAGCGCCGCGAGCCGCGCGAGCGCGAGCGCGCCCGAGGGTGGGGGGGGCGCCGCGGCGGCGCCGGGCGGCGTGGCCTCGAGCACGGCCGCGGGGGGCGCAGCCGCGGCCGGCGGCGGCGGGGCC
>JAUHXL010000222.1 GCA_030426945.1 bacterium | reverse complement strand
ACCGCCGCGTCCGCCTCGACCGCCGCGTCCGCCTCGACCGCCGCGTCCGCCTCGACCGCCGCGTCCGCCTCGACCGCCGCGTCCGCCTCGACCGCCGCGTCCGCCTCGACCGCCGCGTCCGCCTCGATCGCCGCGTCCGGCTCGACCGCCGCGTCCACCTCGACCGCCGCGTCCACCTCGACCGCCGCGTCCACCTCGACCGCCGCGTCCACCGGCACGCCCATGTCGACGACCACCCCCGCGTCCGGATCGTCCGGCAGGTCGCACGCGTCCCCCGCCCCGTCGCCGTCGCTGTCCACCTGATCCGCGTTGGCCACCAGGGGGCAGTTGTCCTCCGGCACGCACACGCCGTCCCCGTCCTCGTCACCTCCTGCCACCAGCGGACAGGGATCGCCCAGATCGCACAGCCCGTCGCCGTCCTGATCGTCGCCGTCGTTGTTGATCGCGAAGTCGTCGCCCAGCCCGAAGCCGTCGCCCAGCGCGCCCGAGCAGTCGTCGCACTCATCCTCGTCTTCGTCGCGGCACGACGTCGGATCCAAAGGCGCGACGTCCTCGTCGTCCGGCACCCCGTCGTTGTCGTCGTCGTCGTCGCACGCGTCGCCGGCCCCGTCGCCGTCGGTGTCGCGCTGGTCGGGATCGAAGACATCGGGGCAAACATCCAGCGGCGGGCACAGCCCGTCCTGGTCCCCGTCGCCGCCCGGGAAGTCCGGGCAGGGGTCGCCGTCGTTGCACAGCCCGTCACTGTCGCGGTCGGGCCCGTCGTCCTCGGGGTTCGCGTCGGGATCCGGTCCGAAGCCGTCGGGCCCGCGCTGGCAGTCGTCGCAGCCGTCCTGGTCGACGTCCTCACAGGTGAAGGGATCGGTCGGGTCGAGATCGAAGCCGTCGAGCACACCGTCGTTGTCGTCGTCGTCGTCGCAGGCGTCCCCTTCCCCATCCTCGTCGAGGTCGAGCTGCTCGATGTCGGGGACCAGCGGACAGACGTCGTCGGCGTCGCACACGCCGTCCCCGTCGACGTCGCCGTCGCAGGCCACGCAGGTGTCCACGATGCCGTCCTCATCGCTGTCGAGCGCACCCGGGCAGGGATCGGGCAGGCAGTCGAGCACGAAGTCGCCGTCGTCGTCCGTGTCGCGCGTGCCGCAGCCGCAGAAGCCGGGCTCGAGCTTCAGCGGATCGCCCGGGCAGGCATCCGGCACGTTCAGGTACACCGTCGTCAGGCTGCTAGCGACGACCGCGTCGAGGTCACCGTCGCCGTCCAGATCGCCCAGGGCGATCCCGTTGGGCGTCGACACCGTCTCGGCGTTGGGTCCGAGCTCGAAGGTGCCGTCGTCCTGGTTCAGCCACAGCCGCGGCGCGTCGAAGCTGCCGGTGGCCACCACCACGTCGAGATCGGCGTCGCCGTCCAGGTCACCCAGCGCGAGCCCGTTTGCGTTGGCGTCCAGCAGCTGCTCGGCGTTGAAGAACGCGAGCGCGCCGTCGCCCGTGTCCAGCCACACCTGGCTGGGGCCGACCGAGGTCGCGAACACAAGATCGGCGAAGCCGTCGGCGTCCAGATCGCCCTCGACCACCGAACGGCAGGGCGGCGTGCCCGCGAGGCCGCCGACGTCGATGAAGTCGCCGACGCCGTTCTGATCGTACAGGCGCGACGCGTTCGCCCCGCCGCGGCACACCAGCAGCTCGAGCACCCAGTCGCCGTCGAGATCGGCCAGCAGCCCGCCCTGACTGCCCTCGAAAGGAAAGGGAATCGCCTGCAGGAACGGGCCGCCCACGCCGCCGAGGTACAGCCGATCGGTGCCGCTGATCGGCAGGAAGAAGTCGGCCACGCCGTCCGAGTCGACGTCGCCCACCACCGGCCCCCAGCTGCTGCCGCCGATCGCGACGGGGGCCGCGAAGGTCGCGTCGCCGCGGTTCGGGTGCAGCTGTCCCCCGGCGGCGCGGGTCACCAGCGCGTCCAGATCCCCGTCGGCGTCGAAGTCGGCCAGGGCCACGCCTGCGGCCAGGCCGACGGCCCCGACGCTCTGGATGTCGGCGGCCGGGAAGCGGCCCGCGCCGTCGTTGAGGGCGACGCGCAGCGCGTCCCCCGCCTCTCGACTCGAGAGGACCAGGTCGAGATCGCCGTCACCGTCCAGATCACCCAGCGCGACGGCGCTGGCGCGCAGGTTGGGGGGCAGCGCGTCGCGCGCGGCGTGCAGCTCGCCGTGTCCGCCGGGCGCCTCGAAGCGAAAGCTGTACTGCAGCGGCGCCGGCAACCCGACGGGCGGCAGGCCGCCCCAGGCGAAGGGCAGGGTGACCGTCACCCGCTCGCCGGGGAACGGAGCGCGCAGCAGCACGATCTCGACCACGGGCCCGTCGGTGAGCGTCATCGTGCCGAACGTACCGCCCAGATCACCGACGACGATGACGCCCTGCACGGCGGCCGGATCGACGATCTGATCGGTCACCAACAGGATCGAGCCGTCCAGGGGGTGGGCGATCTCCTCGGGCAGCGGGTTCAGATCGATCAAGTCGATCGCCCCGCAGGCTGCGGCCTCGTCGATGTCGCCGTCGCAGTCGTTGTCGACGCCGTCGGCGCACACCTCGACCGCGCCCGGCCCGACGGCCGGATCGCGCGGCGCGCAGTCGTCGCCGTCGGGGGCGGCGTCGCCGTCGGTGTCCGCGAGGGTGGGATCCGTCTCGCCCGGGCCGAGCACGCCGTCGGCGTCCAGATCCTCGGCGCCGTCGGACAGCCCATCGTCGTCGCTGTCGGCGTCGTCCGCATCCGACGGCCACAGCGCCTCCACGTCGTCCGGCAGACCATCCCCGTCGGCGTCGCACGCGTCCCCGACGCCATCACCGTTCGCGTCGTCCTGCAGCATGTTCGCCACCAGCGGGCAATTGTCGTGCGGATCGGCGACGGCGTCCCCGTCCCCGTCGTCGAGGTCGAGGCGGTAGATCAGCCAGTCACCCGAGCGATCCGACGCGAAGTAGATCGCCAGGTCCGTGGGCTGGGCCCACGCGTCCTTGCCCAGCGCGTCGTTGACCCCGGGCGCTGGCTGAGCCACCAGCGCCGGCCACGTCCAGGGCACCCGCGTCGTGCGGCGCCCGAGGGCGACGACCTGCAGATCGCCGTCCGCGGTCGCCCGCGTGAACAGCAGCAAGCGCCCCCCCGCCGCCAGCTGGGGCGCGAAGTTGCTCAGGCCGTCCTGGTTCGCCGCGACCACCGGCTCCGAGGCGCCGAAGGGCTCGTCGACGGTCGCGCGCACCGCCACCCGCAGGTGCTCCGCGCCGCTCGGACCGCTCGAGAAGATCAGCGTCTTCTCGTCCAGGGACAGCGTGGGGGAGCGGACCGCCTCGCCGGGCGGCACCAGATCGGCGAACAGATCGTCGTAGGTCGTGATGTCCACGGCGGGCGCGTCCCAGGCCGTGTCCGTGTCGGGCCGCACGGCCAGGTGCAGCTCCGGTGGCGCCGCGCCCAGCCCGAAATACAGCCGCAGCCCGTCGGGCGACTCCCAGACGCCGGTCTCGTCGCCCATCGTGTTGAACGGGGCCCCCAGCGACTGCTCCTGGCTCCACAAGAGGCCCACCGCGGGCCGGAAGTGCTGAAACAGGTCGAAGCCCACGTTGGCCGCGAACGGCGACTGCCACCTCACGTAGAGGCGGGTGCCGTCGGTCGAGAGGAAGGGCGCCTGCACCACGCCGCCGGACAACGCCACGCCGGGCTCGACCGCCGGGCCCGGCACGCCCGCCTGCGCGGCGGTGCCCACGACCAGAGCCGTCGCCAGGCAGATCAGCAGCAGCGGTCGACGCATCACGGTCCTCACTTGGTCGTCATCACGAAGACGCCGCCCCAGTCGCTCGGCGGCGGCGCCTGCTCGTACACGGCGGCGCGCTCGGCGAAGATGGCCGAGGGGGCGTCCCCCTCGGCCGACAGCGCCTCGAAGGCGGCCCGGGCCTCGGCGAAGGCGCCGGCGCGGTAGCGCTGGAGGGCCGCGGCGAAGCGCTCGAGGCGCGCGGCGGTCGCGGGCTCCCGGCGCTCGCCGACCACCTCGTACACCTGCACGGCGCGGCTGCGGCCCTTCACCTGCACCCGATCGACCTCGCGCAGCACGACCGCGGCGCCGACGCGCGCGGCGGTCGCCTCGCCGCACAGCACGCGCGTACCGTACTGGGCGTTCGTGCCCTCCAGGCGCGCCGCCAGGTTCACCGTGTCGCCCAGCATCGTGTACTCGAAGCGCCGCTCCGACCCCATGTTGCCCACCAGCGCCGGCCCCGAGTTCAGGCCGATGCGCACGTGCACCTCGGGGCGGCCCTGCGCCACGAACCGAGCGCGCATCTCGGCGAGGGCCTCCTGGCAACGCACCGCCGCCAGACACGCCCGCTCGGCGTGATCCGGCTGGTCGAGGGGCGCCCCGAACATCGCCACGATGGCGTCGCCGATGTACTTGTCGATGATGCCCCCGCAGTCGAGGATGATCTCGGTCATCGTGCCGAGAATCTCGTTGAGCACCTCGACCAGCTCGGCCGGCTCCATGTTCTCGGCCAGCGCAGTGAAGCCCTTGACATCACTGAAGAACGCGGTGATCTCCCGGCGCTCGCCGCCCAACCGCAGCCGCAGAGGATCCTGCACCAGCGCCTCGACCACGGCCGGCGCGAGGTAGTGCTGGAAAGCCCGACGGATGGCCCGCGCCTGCCGCCGGGAGTCCGCCGCGCGCCGGTAGACGAACACCAGCCGCACGACCAGCCACAGGGCCAGCGCCACCAGCACCGGCAGCACGCTGACCCAGGCCCCCGAGCGGAACGCGTAGGCCGAGAACCCGAGCCAGGCGAGCGCCCCGCCGACGGCCAGCCCGACGACGACGCCCGCGCTCTCGCGCCGCCAACCGACGCCCACGACCAGCATGAGCAGCCCGACGCCCACGCCGCTCGACCACCGACCGAGGGCGCCCTCGCTCTCGACGAAACGATCCGCGAGCAGGGCCGCCAACGCCGAGGCGTGGACGTAGATGCCGGGCAGCTCGCCCTCGAGGGGGGTGCGGGCGTAATCCTCGGTGCCCAGGGCGCTGACGCCCACCAGCACCGTCCGGCCGCGCAGCGCGTCGCGCAGCGGCGCCGAGTCGGGCGGCGCCTCGAGCAGGTCGCTGAACCGCACCGTGCGGAAGGCCTCGCGCCGGGCGAAGGGCAGGCCCGGTCGGCCTCGATCGGCCGCCGCGGCGCGCTGGGCGAGGGCCTCGGCCTGGTCGGGGTGCAGCAGCTGCGCGGCGGCCAACGCCAGCGAGGGGTAGGCGACGCCGTCCACCTCGAAGAAGTAGCCGTAGCGGCGCGCGACACCGTCGTCGTCGGTCCGCACGGCGATGCCCGCGGTCAGCCGCGCCGCCGAGGTCAGCGAGGGCAAGCTGAGCGAGAGCCGAGGACAGGGCACGGCACCTTCCGGCGGGGCGGCCACGCCCGGGGTCGGCTGCAGGCCCGGCGGCCGGCCCCGATCGAGGGCGTCGTCGGCGCCCTCGAGGCAGGCCGCGCCCAGCGCCACCCGCCCCGCGTCGGCCAGGGCCTTGGCCAGCAGTCGGTCGCCGTCCAGCGTCGCCGCCTTGCGGTCCAGCGCCGTGGCCAGCTTCTCGGCGGCGGGTTCCCCCTCGAGCGTGTCCCGCAGCAGGTCCGCGATGTCGAGGGCCAGCTCGGCCTCACCGCGCGGCGCGGGCGTCTCGAACCAGACATCGAGCATGACCGCGGCCGGCTCGAAGGGCGCCACGGTGTTCAGGAAGCGCGCCCAGGTGCGCCGATCGATGGGCCAGCGCTCGCCCAGCCGCACGAGGCTCTCGTCGTCGACGACCACGACGGTGATCGCCGCGGCCGGCTCCACATCCGGCACCGCCACCCGCTGCGCCAGGTCGTAGACCGGGCGATCGATGCGCCGCGCGAGGCTCGCCGGGCCTGCGCCCGCCAGGATCCAGGCCGCCCCGACGAGGGCGGTCGCCAGGGTGGCGATGCGCTCGGGGCTCAGCCGCAATTCACCGCCCCACGACGAACGCGTACACCTTCGACGGGCGCCCGACGAAGCCGTCGCCATCGACCGGCGCCACCCGCCAGAACCACTTGCCGGCGGCCAGCGTGCCGGGCACCGCCAGGCCCGCGGGGGGCGCGGGCATCGCCTGCACGCCGTAGCTGAACTCCGCGTCCCGCGCGACCTCGACCTGATAGGCCGCCGCCCCCGCCACCGGCTGCCAGCGCAGCGTCGTGCCCGGCGCCAGCGCGCCCTGCAGGGGCCCCTCGACCACCGGCGCCGCCAACAGCGCGACCGGCGCGCTCAGGGGCGTCCCGGCCTTGGCCAACACACCCTGCCCCGCGGGCACGGGCACCGCCTTCTCACCTTCCACGAGGTCGACCTGCCCCTCGAGCGTCTCGATGCGCGTGCCCGCGTCGTCCGTCGCCAGCCGGAACAGCGTGCCGCGCACGCCCGCCACGCCGCTGCGCGTGCCCACGTCGAACACCGAGCCTTCGCCGCCGCTGCGCACGTCCGCGTCCACGGTGCCGCGCTTCAGCTCCAGCTTGACCACGCGCTTCAGGTCGTCATTGAGGTGCAGCTTGCCGATGAACAGCAGCGCGCCGGGCCCCAGGCGCAGGCGGCTGCCGTCGGCCAGCTCCAGCCAGGCGCCCCCCGTCGCGTCGGTCGCCACGTAGGTGTCGGCCTTCAGCGTCGCCCCTCGGGCGACCAGCTGCAGGTCGGCCTCGGCCGGCCCGGCCCGCACGGCCCCGTCCACAGCGTCCACGCGCGCCACGGGGCGCGCGGCGCGCCGCTCGGTGAAGGTGATCTTCACCGAGCCCTCTTCGCCGTGCACCGCCGCCGGCACGACGGTCGAGATGCGGGCCTCGGGCACGCCCGACTCGGCCAGGAGGCTGGCGTAGCGGGCGCCGATCTTCGAGCCCGTGCCGTCGGCGCGCTGCGCGTCCGGCACGCGCACCGCGACGGTCACCGAGCGCACGCCGCCGCGCCCGGCCAGCGCCGCGCCGACCGCGCGCACGCAGCCTTCGTCGGCCGGCGCCAGCGCGGCCTGGGCCAGCAGCCGGCGCGCCGTCGCCACCGTGCCGTCCTTCATCTTGATCCCCTCGCAGGGATCCGCGGCCTCACCGGCGACCGGCGCCAGGACCAGGGCCGTAGCGATCCACCAGCGCACACCGAGGGGGGCGCGACGCCCGGGACGGGGGGTGGTCATGGGACCTCCTTCGTTGCGGGATCTCGAACTTCGGTATAGACCAGCTCGACCCTTCGATTCCGCATGCGACCGGCGAAGTAGCTGTTGGGCGCCGTCGGCCGGTCCGGGCCGAAGCCCTTGGTCCGCATGCGGGTGGCGTCGATGCCCTGGTCGACCAGCCACCGCTTGACCGCCAGCGCCCGGCGCTTCGACAGGTCGAGGTTGTAGTCGCGCTCGCCGCGGGCGTCGGTGTGCCCCTGGATCTCGAGGCGCAGGCCGGGGTTCTGACCCATCGCCTTCGCGACCTTGGCCAGCACCTTCAGCGAGCCGGGCAGCAGCCGCGCCGAGTCGGCCCGGAACTGGATGCCACGCACGATGCCGGTCACCTCGGCCTGGGCGTCCGGCACCTCGTCGGGGCAGCCGTCGTCGTCGTTGAAGGCGTTGACCGTCTCGGCCTGGCGCGGGCACGCGTCGGCGGCGTCGGGCAGCCCGTCCGCGTCGTCGTCCAGCTCGGGGCAGCCGTCCGTGTCCTCGAAGCCGTCGGCGTCCTCCGCCTCGCTCGGACAGTCGTCGTCGTCGCCCACCAGACCGTCGCCGTCGAGATCGGCCCGCACCTCGAGGGGCGGCAGGGGCGCGCCGGCCGGCGGCGGGGCGCCGAGCGGGGCCGGCGTCGCGGCCGGCGACGGCGCGCCGGGGTCCGGGGGGGCGCTCTCGGGGCAGCCGTCCTCATCGCGCACCCCGTCGCGCGTCTCGGGCTCGAAGGGGCAGCGGTCCGCGGCGTCCCCCACCCCATCGCCGTCGGCGTCCGGGCCCACCTTCGGGCACCCGTCGCCGCTGCCGGCCACGCGGGGACACCGATCCGTCGCGTCCGGCACGCCGTCGCCGTCGTCGTCCGGCTCGGGGCAGCCGTCGCCGTCCTCGAAGCCGTCCAGATCCTCGGGCGCGTCGTCGCAGGCGTCGAAGGGCGCGGGCAGCCCGTCGCCGTCGCGGTCCCGCAGCTGCACCAGCGGCGGCAAGGCCGGCAGCGGCGGGCCGGCCGCGGTCGCCAGGCCCTCGTCCACCGCGTCGTACTGATCGCGGGGCCCGGCCGCCTCGGGGCAGCCGTCGCCGTCCCGCACGCCGTCGGGTGTCTCGCGCTCGAGCGGGCAGAGGTCGACGCGATCCTCGACGCCGTCCCCGTCGGCGTCGTCGGCGCGATCCGGACAGCCGTCCTCGTCGGTGAGGCCGTTGACGATCTCGGCCTCGGTCGGGCACGCGTCCGCGGCGCCGACGATGCCGTCACCGTCCGGATCGATGTCCGGACAGCCGTCGCCGTCCAGGTAGCCGTCGAAGTCCTCGGCCTCGTCCGGGCAGGCGTCTTCGTCGTCGTACAGGCCGTCCGCGTCGCCGTCCACGCGCCGCTGCAGGGGCGGCAGGGGCCCCAGCGGCGCCAGGATCGCCTCCGACGGACCGCCCGTGGCCGCGGCGACCACCGCCGCGTCCGCCTCCGGGCACCCATCGGCGTCCCGCACGCCGTCCCGCCGCTCGGGCTCGAAGGGGCAGCGGTCGGCCGCGTTCGGCACGCCGTCACCGTCAGCGTCACCGGCGCCCGGCGTGCGCCCGCGATCCGGAGGCGTCGCGAAGCCGAGGCGCGCGAAGACGCGCGTGGCCGGTGCGCCCACGCCATCGTTGAGGCCGCGACCACCACCGACGGCCAGCTCGAGCCCGAAGTCGGTGGTGTAGCGGACCGCGCCCACCCCGTCGATCGGCGCGGGATCGCGGCCCGAGTCCGTCTGCGTCAGATCCAGCGGGTCCGGCTGATCGGCCAGCCACAGCGCCCCGGTGACGGCGAGCTCGAGGGCGAGCCCGTCGAGGAACAGGGGCGCCTCGCCGGCCAACCCCCAGCGGATCTCGTCGTCGAGCACCAGGTTGAACAGCCGCGCCTCGGGGCGCAGGTGATAGCCGACCGAGGCCGCCAGGAGGAAGCCGCCTCCGCGCCAGTCGAGGTCGAGGTGGGGCTGCCAGCGGACGTTGCCCTCGCCGGCCAGCGCGTCTTGCGCGCCCGTGGGCAGCCACACCAGCAGGCCAGCGCCCAACCCGACGCCCGCGGTCGAGGGACGCGGCAAGCCCAGCAGCTGCAGGACATCGGCGCTCAACGCGAGCTGCAGGTCGCCCAGCGCGGCGCCCGTGAGATCGGCCTCGGAACGCCCACCCACCGTGGCGGGTTGAGCGTCCAACCCCCACACGAAGGGCACCGCCGCGCCCAGGGCCAGGCCATCGACCAGGGCGTAGCTGCCCGCCGCGGTCACGCGGAGGGTGGCGTCGACCACCGATCCCGGCGCGCGGCTGTCGTCACCCGCCACCGTCGACAGCGTCAGCGCCTCGCGGCTGTAGGCCGTCCAGACCTCGATCGCCCAGCCGCCGCCCGGCAGCGTCGGCGCCGTCGGCACGTTCAGGCTGCCCAGTCCGGGCGCCATGGGCTCGAAGGTCTCGTATGTGAGCGCGCCTTCCTGCGCGCGCGCCCCCGCCGCCGCCAGCAGCGCGCAGCCCCACGCCGCCGCGACGACCCACCCCCTCGACACGTGCATCCCCCGCCCCTACCAGCTGCTCGGCATCCTAGCGCACCGGCCGGCCGCTGCTCGAAGAGACCGCCAAGAACTCACACCAGCCAGTACAACAGCCCCGCTCCGACCGCGACGCCGCACAGCACGGCGGCCAGCAGACTCCATGGGGGCCCGTCGCTCGCCTCCGGCGCCACGGATGACGGGGCCGGCGCGGCGACGGGCACCGGCCGAGGCGCGACGGGCCGCGGGGGGGGCGCGCCCGACGCCACGACCCGCTGCGGCGGCGACGCCCCCACGGGCCCGGTTCGGGGCGGCAGACGCGGGCCCGCCGGCGGAGGGACCCTCGGCGCGTCCCCCGGCGGCGCGCCGGCGCCGGGCGCCGCGGACGGCGTGCGCGGGGTCGCGCCGGGATCCAGCATCGGCATGCCGGCCGGCGGCCCCGCGCTCAGCGCGCGTTCGACGTCCCCCTTGGTGATCTGCGTGGAGACGCCCCCCGGCACCCCGAAGCGCACGCGCTCGCGCGCCGCGGCGGGCGGCGGATCGAGGTCTTCGGGCGCCTCGGCCACCAGCGTCTCGCCGTCGTCGTCGAAGAAGTCGTCGTCGACCGCCTCGAGGGGACGCTCCATGCTCGAGGCCGCGGCCACCGCCTCGGTCACCTCGGTGGCGTCGTAGGGCTCGACGACCGGCGTCTGCTCGACCGCGTGCAGGTCCAGGTCGATCGGCGCGCCGGCGCCCAGCCCCGCCAGCGCGTCCCGCATCGCCTGCGCGCTCGCGAAGCGATCATCCGGCTCCGGGCTGGCCGCCCGCGCGAGCGCGGTCGCCAGCGCCGGCGGCACGGGATGCCCCCCTCGGGTGGTCGTGAGGGGCGGGCGAGCGCCACGCAGGTGGTGCTCGAAGACCATCACCGGGTTGCGATCACGGATGAAGTGCTCACCGAGCACCATGCAGTAGCCGATCAGGCCCAGCGCGTAGACGTCGGTGCGCGGATCGACCTGCCTCTGCTGCCACTGCTCCGGGGCCATGAAGCGCGGGCTGCCGAACACCT
>JAUHXL010000221.1 GCA_030426945.1 bacterium | reverse complement strand
GCGCCACCTCGGACGCCCGGCTGCTGGAGGACGCGCCGCCCACCCTGCAGGCGGCGACGCTGCCCGCCGTGGCCAACCGCGGCGAGCAGGTCACCTGCGAAGTCGCGGGCCTGGCCGACGACTGCGCGCAGCCGCCCTCGGTCGACTACGCCTGGCTGCTCGACGGCGCGCCCGTGCCCGGCGCCGCCGGGGCCACCCTCGACACCACCCCGCTGCCCGGCGGGCTGCCGCTGCAGTGCGTCGCGACCCCCAACGACGGCTTCCAGCTCGGCGCGCCCGTCACCTCGGCCCCGGCCGAGATCACTGGCGCGGGCTTCGGCCTGGCCGGCGACCGGCCCGCCGGCCTGGCGGGCTTCTCGCTGGCGGTGGGCGACGACCTGGACGGCGACGGCCGGGCCGAGGTCTTCGTGGGCGCCCCCAACACCAGCTTCGAGGGCCGCGCGCAGGCCGGTCAGGTCTACGTGGTCTACGGCAACGAGCGCGACCAGGTGCTGTCGCTGGAGGCCATCGCCCAGGGCGAGGGCGGCTTCGTCATCGCCGGCCGCGGCGGCAGCTACCCGCTGGCCAACGACCTGTGCCGCGACACCGGGCTGGCCCAGTGCCCCACCCTCACCCCGAGCGGCGACGAGCGCTCCGAGCTGGCCTTCTCGGCCGGCCCGGCCGGCGACGGCCTGGGCCACCGGGTGGCCTTCGCGGGCGACGTGGACGGCGACGGGGTGGGCGACGTGGTGCTGGGCGCGGCCTACACCCGCGTCTTCGACCAGGTCTACACCGGCGCGGCCTACGTGGTGCCCGGCGGCGGGCTGGACGCCGAGACCGACCTGTTCGGCGCCGGCGCCGCCTGGGATCTGTACGGCGAGTGCGGCCGGCGGCGCATCGAGGTCGGCGCGGAGGACACCATCCGCGCCACCAACGGCGATCTGGCCGGCTGGTCGCTGGACGGCGTCGGTGACGTGAACGGCGACGGCCGGGCCGACGTGGTCGTGGGCGCGCCCAACGCCGGCGACCGCGACGAGGGCACCGCCTACGTGGTGTACGGCCAGGCCGACCGGGGGGCCCTGCGCCTGAACGCGGTGGACGCGCGGTCGTGCGCCTTCTCGGCCCACGAGCTGCCCGAGGCCGACGACGACACCCTGGGCTTCGGCGTCTCGGACAGCCGCGAGCGGCAGTTCGTGCCCCACTGGGGCTACTACACCGCGGGCGTCGGCGACTGGAACGGCGACGGCTACGACGACGTGCTCGTGGGCGCCGGCAGCGGCTCGATCGATCGCGCCTACCTGGTGCTGGGCGGCGAGACCCGCGGGGACGTGGACATCGACGCCCTGGACCTGCAGGCCGATCGGGTGGTCGAGGTGGACTACGGCTTCATCCGGTCGGCCGGCGAGTTCGCGCGGGACGAGGACGGCAACTTCATCCTCGACGACGAGGGCGAGCGCGTCTTCGTGATCACCCAGGACGGCGGGCTGCCCGCGGGCCAGCGCGGCGGCGGCGGCGACGTGAACGGCGACGGCTACGACGACCTGGTGGTCACCGCCTTGCGCGGCGTGGGCGGCCCCCGCTGGCGCTCGGTGGGGGTGCTCTTCGGTGGGGCCGACACGACCGAGGTGAACGTCCACCAGCGGGCGCTGGACCAGCAGGGCGGCCTGTGGATCGAGGCGGCGCCCGATCCCATCGGCGAGGCCCAGGGCGACGTGCGGGTCGACAGCCTCGGCGGCGCGGTCACCACCGCCGGCGACCTGAACGGCGACGGCTACGACGACGTGGTCATCGGCGTGCCCCTGGACACCACCCCGGCGGGCGAACAGGCCGGCCGGGTGTACGTGGCCTTCGGCGGGCCCGAGGCGCGCACGCTCGGCTTCGACCAGCTCCGCGCGGGCGACGGCGGCTTCGCGCTCGACGGCCAGCAGGCCGGCGAGCGCTACGGCTGGGCGGTGACCGTGGGCGACGTGGACGGCGACGGCCTGGACGACCTGGTGGTGGGCGCGCCGCGCTTCGACGGCGAGGGCGACGGGCTGGTCGACGCCGGCCGGGTGGAGGTGATCCTGGGCCGCGACTTCGCCGGCGCCATCGACCTGCGGGGCACACCCCTGGACGACGAGCTGGTGGGCACCGAGGCGGCCGAGGCCATCATCGGCGGGCGTGGCGATGACGTCCTGGTGGGCGGAGGCGGAGCGGACGCCCTGTCGGGGGGCGCCGGCGACGACCGGCTGACGGTGCGGGGCGAGGCCTTCCGGCGGGTGCGCGGCGGGCGTGGCTTCGACACCCTGGTGCTGGGCGACGACTTCCGGCTGCCGTCGCTGTCCGAGTGGCGCGGCCGGGTGACGGGCATCGAGGCCATCGAGTTCGCCGACCGAGGCCAGCGCCTGACCCTCACCGCCCGCCACCTGCTGCGGCTCAGCCCCACCAGCAACCGGCTCTACATCGACGGTCAGGCCAACGACACGGTGGTCTCGGAGAACGAGGCCTGGGTGGCCGCCGGCGAGGTGGAGGCCCGCGGGCGCCGCTGGCGGGTGCTCACCAGCGGCCTGGCCGAGCTGTACCTGAACCCGGCGATCCAGACCCTGTTCGACCCCTACGTCACCACCACCGAGCTGGAGGTCGACGAGAACACCCCCGCGGGCGCGGTGGTGGGGGTCATCGAGGCGGTGGATCCCGACGGCGCCGTCGATCGCGTGGAGCAGCGGGGCGGCGACTTCAACGGCGTGTTCGCCGTGGCCCCCGACGGCACGGTCACCGTGGCCCGGCCCGAGGCGCTGGACTTCGAGTCGCCCAACGCGGTGATGCCGCTGCGGATCTGGGTGGGGGACGACCAGGGGCGCTCGTCGGTGGCGACGGTCACCGTGCGTCTGCGCGACGTGAACGAGCCGCCCGCCTTCGTGGTGGGCGACGGCCTGACGCTGCAGCACCCCGAGGGCGCCTTCGACGGCGCGGTGCTGGCCAGCCTGCCGGCGGTGGATCCCGACGCGGGCGAGGTGCTGGCCTACCGGCTGCTCGAAGACGACGTGCCCTTCACGGTGGACCCGCAGACCGGCGACCTGCTCATCAGCGGGCCGCTCGACTTCGAGGCGCAGGCCCGGTACGCGCTGACCCTGATCGTGGCGGACCGCGCGGGCCTCGAGGACGCCCTGGCGGTGGAGGTCACCGTGCTGGACGCCGACACCTTCGCCCAGCGCTACACCCTCAGCTTCGCCAGCCGCGGCCAGCCCATCCAGACCCCGCAGGACGACTGCTGGGTGTCGCCCTTCGAGCTGACCCGCGAGATCAACCGGGCGCCGGGCAACCCGGCGACCATTGCCGATCCCTTCTCGAGCCGGGGCGGCACCATCGCCCTCGACAGCTACGGCAACTACTTCGTGGACTGGCGGGTGCAGCCCACCCAGGGGTCCATCGACGCCGTGGCCATCGGCGAGGTGCTGCTGGAGCTGCCCGACGAGCTGCAGGCGGGCCAGCAGATCGACGTGCGCCACGTCTTCGAGCCGATCACCACCGCGGTGAGCGGCGAGAGCCCCAGCCTGCTGCTGCGCCACCAGACCATCGTGGGCAACTCGCGCACCGCGGCCTGGTACTGCGAGGCCCCGGCCTTGCTGAACAACCCCGTGCGCTACGACCGCGACTGCGCGCTGTTCGGCGACTACGTCATCGACGACGACCCCCGGACGGGCGACCCGCTGGTGTTCCGCAGCGATCGCGAGGTCGAGGCGCTGCCCTTCGCGGCCACCAACACCGACGGGCGCGCCGACTTCGCCCAGACCACCGTCCGCGACAAGACCGAGCGCGTGGAGTACCGCTTCCAGCGCTGGGTGGACTTCTTCCTGCGCGCCACCGGCTCCGAGATCACCCCGACCGCCGTGACCTTCAGCTACGACCTGGGCGACGTGCAGCTCGACGTCGTCGTCCGGCCCTTCGAGTACGGGCTCATCGGCGCCCTGGGCTTCCGCACCCGGGTGGCCCTGCTGCAGCAGGGGGTCGAGGCCGAGCTGACCCTGGAGGACGGCACCGTGGTGGTGATGCAGGTGCCCACCTGCACCCAGGCGGGCTTCGACGCCGCGCGGGCCTGCGCCGAGGCGGGCGATCTGCCCCCGCTGTGCGAGGCGTTGATCGCGCCGACCCAGGCAGCCTGTCGAGGAGGCGACCTGCCCAGCACCCCGCTGCGGGTGCCCGAGGGCGCCGATCTGGACGGCGATGGGCAGGTGGCCATCCAGGCGCGGTTCCGGCTGCGGCAGAACCTGGACCGGGACTTCGACCTGCAGTGGGACGTCATCGGCTACCTGCGCCTCGCCTACGCCATGGTGGGCGTGACCCTCGAGAACGATCCGCTGAACCCCCAGCAGTTCGCCGAAGAGGAGGGGCCCCTGATCAACGCCGAGCTGGGCACGGTGATCGACGAGAATTGCCCGGGATCGAGCCGACCCGACTTCCCGGTCCTCGAGCGGATGGGCGCCATCGACCTGGTGACGCCGTGAGCGGCGGCGAGCGGAGGGAGGCGGTCGAGATGGAGCGATCCGCGACGCGACGCGCGCTGCCCGGGCTGGCCGCGCTGGCCCTGTGCCTGGCCGCCGGGCCCGCCGCGGCCCAGCCCGAGCCGGTGCGCTGGATCAGCCCGCACCAGGTCGTGGCCGGGGCCGACGGCTACTCGCCCCGCGATCTCTCGGTGGCCGATCTGGACGGCGACGGCGCCCCCGACGTGATCGCGGTGGTCGGGCAGACCCTGCGGCTGCTCCTCAACCGGGTGCACGGCGCCGCCAGCGCGCAGCACATCCTCGACCTGCCCTGGGCGCGGCAGGCGGCGGGCGCGGATCTGGACCTGGACGGGCGGGTCGATCTGGCGGTGACCAGCGGCAACGCGCTGTACCTGCTGCGCCGCCCGGGGGACGACTTCGGCGCCTGGGAGCAGGTGCAGATCCCCGGCCCCAACCAGGACGCGGGCGCCCGCCCGTTCGTGCGGGCCGACCTGAACGGCGACGGCCACACGGACCTGGTGGTGTGCGACGGCGGCGGGCACGCGCTCATCGCGGCCGAGGGCGGTCCGGTGGTCGTCCGGCTGTGGGAGGGCAACTACACCTGGTCCGCGCCGCGCATCGGCGACATCGACGGCGACGGCGATCTGGACGGGCTGGGCATCGCGAACCCGCGGGGCGGTGATCCGGTGCTGGTGTGGTTGCGCAACGACGGCCTGCTGCCCTGGCAGCCCGTGCCGCTGGACGCGCTGACGGGCGGCTGGAACCCCGACGTCTGGCCCGATCTGGCCGACGTGGACGGGCAGCCCGGGCTGGAGATCGTGGCCGGCCTGGACCGCACGCTGCGGGTGGCGACGGTGGTGCCGCAGGTGGGCCCCTGGGTCGCCTACCCGGTGGATTCCCCCTCGGACGACGTCGTGGCCCTGGACCTGGACGGCGACGGCGACCAGGACCTGCTGAGCCTGGCCCACGCCTGGTTCTCGGCGCTGGTCGTGCTCGAGAACCGAGGCCCGCAGGGCTGGGCCGCGCAGATCCGCCATCACGCCGAACCGATCCGGTTCTCGAGCGGGGGGCGCACGCTGTGGGCCGATCAGGACGGCGACGCCGACCCCGATGTCGTGGTGGACAACGACTTCACGGGGCTCGGGCGCTACACGATCCGCCGCGGCGCCGTCCAGGCGGTGGTGACCGATCCGCCGCGGGCCCCGGGCGAACGGCGCGGCGGAGAGAGCACCGTCGCGCTGGAGGTGGACATCACGCCGCTGGTCCCACTGGAGCCGGCGGCCCGGCTGACCGCCCTGCACCTCTGGTTGGCCTTGGACCAGCGCACCGACCGCGACCCGGCCTCGGTCATCGACCGGATCGAGGTGATCCGCGACCTGGCCCCCCACGGGGATCCTGAGAACGACGTCACCGTCACCGAGGTGCCGGGCGCCGGCCTGGGCGCCGAGGCCACCCTCCCGCTGCCCGACCTCGGGCTGCCGACCGGCGGCCGGGTGCAGCTGCGGATCGTCGCCCACCTGACCGCCGACGCGCACGTGCACGCCGACACCGTGCAGGTGGCCTGGCGAGGCCTCACCGCCGACCAGGGCGGCGCGCCCCTCGCGGTGGCGGACAGCCTGCCCGCCGGCCCCGAGCACCCGCTGCCGAACCTGGCGCCCACCGCCACGGGCGACGCCGGCGAGGTGGCCGAGGGCGGGCAGGTGACCTTGGATCTGCTGGCCAACGACAGCGATCCCTGGGACGACCCGCTCAGCGTCGAGGTGGTCGAGCCGCCGGCCCACGGCGAGCTCACGATCGAGGCGGACGGGCGGGTGACCTACACCCACGACGGCAGCGAGGCGCCGCTGGCCGACGCGTTCACCTACCGCGCCAGCGACGGCGGGGCCACGTCGGCGCCCGTCGCCGTGGCGCTGACCATCACGCCGGTCAACGACGCCCCGGTGGGCGGCGAGGACGCCTACCAGACCGACGAGGACGTGCCGCTGGTGGTGGGCCCGGATCTGGGGCTGCTGCTCAACGACACGGACGCCGAGGGCGATCTGCTGGTGGTCGAGCTCGTCGCCGGGCCCAGCCACGGCGCGCTGGACCTGCAGCCCGACGGCAGCTTCGTGTACGTGCCGGCGCCCGACTTCGCCGGCGAAGACACGTTCACGTACCGCCCCGACGACGGCGACGATCTCGGCGAGCCCGTCGAGGTCACCCTGGTGATCACCCCCACCAACGACGCCCCCACGCCCGCCGACGGCGACTTCGCCACCGCCCCCGGCCAGCCGGTGCGTCTGCAGCTGGCCGGCGTCGATCCCGAGGGCGGCGACGCCTGGCTCCAGATCGAGGCCTTCCCCGACCGAGGGCACCTCGTCGAGCTGGACGCCGCCGCCGCGCAGGTCACCTACGTGCCGCCGCGCGGCTTCACCGGCCAGGCCCGCTTCGCCTACCGGCTGAGCGACGGGCAGACCATCAGCGAGGTGGTCGAGGCGGTGATCACCGTCGGTGATTGAGCGTCCGAGGTCGCCCCACCCCTCCGCCCGCCGGCCGCCCCGCCGCCCCCTGCCCCTGACCTTGACCTTGACCGTGCCCTCCCCCCTGCCGCGCCCCCCAACCCCAGCCCACTCCCACGCCCGCAGGCCGCGCTCTCGACCCGCACCGAGCCCTCCCCCACGCCCCGAAGAACCCCACCCCACCGACCCGACGGGCCTCCTCGGCGACGGCGACCTCGACGGCAACGGCAACGCCAACGACCGACCGCCGCGGTGACGCGGAGCCCTGCCGCCCAACACGCACCCATCAACATTCAGCACGCAAGAATTTGCATTCACCCCACAACATCCTGCACACTCCTCCCCATGAGCACCCCACACCCCAGCCCGACCGGCCTGCAGCGACGTCTCGTCTACGCCCTGCTTCGCCCCGCCGTCCGGCTGGCCCGGCGCTTCCGGCTGCCCCTCAAGGCGCTGGAGTCGCTGTGCCGGCTGGCCTACTTCGAAGAGCTCCGGCTGGCCCGCGGCCTGCCGCACACCGACATCGCCCGCGCGCTGGACATGTCGCCGCGCACCGTCGCCACGCTGGAGAAGCAGCTGCGCGGCGACTTCCTGGCGCCCGCGCGCGAGGTCGAGTTCGCGCGGCGGGTCGAGGACGCGCTGGGTGAGGCCCGCACGGTCGAGGCGGTCGCCGCCGACCTCGACGCGCCGCCCGACGACGTGCGCCGCACGGTCGAGGGCCTCGTGGGCAGCGGCCGCGTGCGCGCGTTGGGTGACGACACCTTCGTCGTCGATCGCGCCTACGTGTCGCTGGTCGAGGACGCGCTCGCCGCGCGCATCGACGGCCTGAACCACCAGCTCGACGTGATCGCCGCCGCCGTCGTGAGCCGCTTCCTGAACGGGCCGGGACCGTCGCTGGCCCGCACGCTGTCCTTCGTCGCCGATCCGGCCCGCGTCGAGCAGCTGGCCGACCGCCTGGCGCGCGAGCTGCGCCGGCAGTGCGGCGACACCGAAGAAGAGGCCCTGCGCGACGGCGCGCACGAGAACTACGCCCTGACCTTCGCCCTGGCCCCCACCGACGTGGACGAGGAGATCGACCGATGATCCGCCGACTGATCCTGCTGACCTGCCTGGCCCCGTTCACGCTCGGCGGCTGCATCGAAGAGGCCGACGACACCGACACCGGCACGCCCTCGATCCGCGAGACGGGCTACCTGACCTGCAGCACCGTCGACGACGCCTGCGCGGCCGGGCAGCTGAGCTGCTACGGCCCCGACGGCGCGGTGGCCTGCGTCGATCCGCCGCCCGCCTGCGGCGCCGACGGGCCGGACTGCGCCTGCGCGGCCACCGCCGTGTGCGGCACGCGGGCCTGCGCCGAGCGCGGCGACGAGCTCGTGTGCGGCGGCGGCCGGCAGGACGTCGCGTCCGACGCCTTCGTCCTGCCCGTCGACATGGGGGCGCCGCTGGACATGAGCGTCGAGCCGCCCGACGCCGTGGTGGTGCCCGACCAGGGGCCGGTGCCGGACGTGGCCGTGGGCGACGGCGGCGTGGTGCTGTGCCCCGAGCACGGCCAGGCGGCCTGCGAGAACGATCCCGCCTGCGGCTGGCGCGACGGCGCCTGCGTGCCGTCGGGTGAGGCCGCGCCCTTCGTCGCCCCCGAGTCGCTCGACTTCGGCGCCGTGTCCATCGGCAACACCAAGACCCTCGACGTCACCTTCGAGGCGCGGGACGGCTTCTTCCGGGTGACCGCGGTGTCGATGTCGCTCGATCCCGCCGCGTTCAGCGTGACGCTGCACGATCCCGAAGGCGGCGGCCCGCTGGGCGGCGTCGGCGAAGGCGTCGGCGAGCTGCCGCTGCCGCTGCAGGTGGCCGAGGGTCGGCGCCTGCGCGTCCAGGTCGGCTTCGCGCCGGCGAACGTGGGCGAGGTCGAGGGGCTGGTGGAGGTCGAGGTCGGCGACTTCGGCGTCGTCGCCGTGCCGGTGACCGCACGCGGCGAGTAACCGTCGGCCGCCCGCCGAGGGGCCGAGCGCCGGACGTCAGCCCAGCTCTTCGGCCAGCGCGGGCGCGGCGGCGGGCAGGCCACCCAGCGCGCTGCGCTCGTTGGCCGGGTGCATCGTGCCCGCGTCGTAGGCGCCCTCGGCGTGCTCGCCCACGTCGAGGCCCTCCGCCTCGTTCTCGGGATCGGCGCGCAGCCCCATCAGCGCCTGGATGGGCAGCAGGATCACCACCGATCCCACCGCCGCGTAGGCGCCGGCGGCCAGCACCGCGACCGTCTGGGTCCAGAGCAGCCCCGCGTTGCCGTACAGCAGGCCGTCGGCGCCGTTCGCGTTGACGGCCGTGGTGGCGAAGACGCCAGTGAGGATCGAGCCCAGGATGCCGCCCATGCCGTGGCAGGCGAACACGTCCAGGCTGTCGTCCAGCCGCTTCACCTTGTGCATCAGCTGGATGGTGAGGAAGCAGCCGACCGCGCCCAGGGCGCCCATGGCGATGGCGCCCATCGGGGTGACGAAGCCGCAGGCCGGCGTGATGGTGACCAGGCCGCAGACGATGCCGGTGGCCGCGCCGACCGCCGAGGGGCGGCCGAACTTGAAGGTCTCGATGGTGGTCCAGGCGACCAGCGCGCCGGCGGCGGCGAGGTTGGTCGTGAGGAACGCGTTGACGGCGATGCCGTCGGCGGCCAGGGCCGAGCCCGCGTTGAAGCCGAACCAGCCGAACCACAGCATCGAGGCGCCCAGCAGGACGAAGGGCACGTTGTGCGGGCGCGGCGCGCGCTTCTTGTGGTCGGCGCGCGGGCCCACCAGCAGGGCGACCACGATGGCCGAGACGCCGGCGCTGACGTGCACCACCGTACCGCCGGCGAAGTCGAGGGCGCCGTCCGCCGCCAGCCAGCCGCCGCCCCACACCCAGTGGGCCAGGGGCGAGTAGACCAGGATCGACCAGAGGGCGATGAAGGGCACGTAGGCCTTGAACTTCATGCGCTCGACGACGGCGCCGCTGATCAGCGCCGGGGTGATGACGGCGAACATCATCTGGAAGGTGGCGAACAGGGCGTGCGGGATGGTCTGCCCCTCGAGGGGCTCGGCGCCGACGCCCGCGAAGCCGAGGAAGTCGAAGCCGCCGACGAAGGCGTTGCCGGGGGCGAAGGCCAGGGAGTAGCCGCCGAGGGCCCAGAGGATGGCGACCAGACCCATCGCCACCATGCTCATCATCATGGTGTTCAGGACGTTCTTGCCGCGCACCAGGCCGCCGTAGAAGAAGGCCAGGCCGGGGGTCATCAGCAGGACCATGGCCGACGAGACCAGGATCCAGGTGGTATCTCCGCTGTCGATGGGCATCGAGTGAGGGCTCCGTGGGTGGGGTGATGGGGGGCGGGATAGCAACGCGTGTGCCGCGGGATTGGCGCGGCGCGTCGTCGATTTCCGACGTGATTGTAGGATCACCACGATTCGGCCCACGGTGATGTAGGAATGGAACGCGACGAGGGAAGGCGTGGTCGAAGGCGCGCGGTTCCGCCACCATGGACCCCGACGCTGGAGGTACCCATGCGCGCAGCGCTCTTCGTCTCGATCCTGCTGGCGGCGCCGCTGGTCGGCGGTGTCGCGCACGCCTGCCTCAACGACTTCGAGGTGCGCCGCGCCGAGCAGGAGTTCCGCGGGGCCTACCCCGACGATCTGCCCCAGATCGAGGGCGACGAGCCCGCGGGTGGGCTGCTGCTGTCTTCGCTGGGCATCGGCGTCGGCGCGCTGTTACTGGGGCTGGCCTTCCGGGCCGCGGCCCGCGGTCCGGCGTGAGCACGCCCGTCCGGCGCGTCGTGCGGGTCGGCGTCGTCGCCACGCTCTTCGGCATCCT